>NZ_JBVJYM010000004.1:413312-469174 GCF_055600495.1 Streptomyces sp. NPDC038213 | reverse complement strand
CGCGCCTCGTCGTCCCTCTTGTACGCCTCCTCCGCACCCGCATGGATGTACGCCCGCCACACCGCCGGATCCGCACTCAGCACCGCCCGCTGCGCGGCTGCGTAGAGCTCGGTCGGCTTCGTGTCCGCAGGAGCGGCGCGCAGCAGTTCCCGGATGAAGTTCTCGTCCGACAGGGCCAGGACCGCCTCGGAGGGGGTGATACGGAACAGGGCCGCCGCGCTCGTCCGCGCGGTCACCTCCCTGCGGCGCGCGGCCTCCGCGGCGTCCTTCTCCGCCAGCTCCTTCAACTCCCGCTCCACATCCCGCTGATGCGCATCCCGCGCACCGCTGACGATGAACGCGTGCCACGCCTCAGCGTCCTCCGCCAGCGCCTTCGCCGCCGCGGCGCGCACCTCCGGACCGGACGCGGCGTGCCGCATCACGGCCCGGATGAAGTTGTCGTCACCCAGGTCCAGCAGCTCCGCACCCTGCGGAATACCGACCACGATCAGGACCTGCGCCTTCGCCAGGCGCGCAGCCCGCGCCGCATCCGCCGTGTCCTTCTCGCGCTGCTTGTCCACCGCGTACGCGGCATGGATCCCCGACACGATGAACGCGACGTGCTCGGCCCCGTCCGGGCTGGCCATCGCCGCCTCCGCCGCCAGACGCACCGACTCGTACCCCGCACCCCCGTCACGCGCCTTCTGCCACAACGCGAACACGAAATCGTGGTCACTCAGCAGCAGCACCTCCGGCGACGGCTCCAGACGCACCACCGCAGCCGCATCCACCCGCTGCCGGTCATCCGTCCCGATCCCCGCCACCACAGCCACCGCACCCGCCGGCACCGCCACCAACACCGGCGCCACCACACCCGCCACCACAGCCAACGCCGCCGCCGTCACCAACCCACGCGACACAACCCGGCCACCCGAACACACCGCGCCCGACCCACTCTTCACCATGCTGCCTTCGATCCCCCTGCTAGATCCCGCCCCCGGTCCCCCCGGGAACGAGGTGGTCGGGCCGCAGTCTCGAAGATCACCACAAGGGCGTCAAAGTGGAACTTGAGGCTCCTGTCCCCTGAGCTCCCGTTTTGACGGATTATCGGTCTAATTAGCGCCAGCTTCTGACCGAAAGGCGACTTGCCAACCACGGAATTGATCCAACCGGTCGGTAGGAATGACCGATTCCCTTCCGTCCGGTACCCACCGCCCGCCCCCGGATTGCGGCGGTACCCCGGAGTAACCCCGGCCCGGGCGGCCCGGTGTGGCCCGGCACACACGCGGGTTCGGCACCTTCTTCAGCGGAGTATGATGCACCGCTATTCGGACAAGCGGCGCGGGAAAGTACCGCTGGCCGGAGCCCCGGGGCGGGTGGACGACCCCGGGGCCCGACAGGTCAGCCGCAGCTGCCGGAGACCCGCTTGTGGGAGCGGACCTTGTACGCGCCGGCGAGGTGGGCACCCTCGCCCTGGGGCTCCGCCAGTCGGGGTCGGCGTCGGACCAGGCGCAGCGCTCGCCGGCCCCAGTCTTACCGCGGGTTACAACCGGGTCCGCAGAGTCTGTCCGGATCCTGGGAGCCGTTTTTCGCGCCGCCGTCCGGGCGGCCCGCCCCGGGCCGCATCCGGTGTGAAGATGACGGGAAGACGCCCGGCAGGGTACGAAGGCAGCGTGAACGAGAACCCCCCGTCCCCGACCATCCGCGTGTTCATAGCCCTGGCCCCGCCCGACCAGGCGAAGGACGAGCTCGCGCGCGAGCTGGCGCCCGCCTACGCGGCGTACCCGCGGATGCGGTGGAACCGGATCGAGGACTGGCACATCACCCTTGCCTTCCTCGGCGAGCTGCCCGCGTCGGCCGCCGCGGCGCTGCGCGGCCCGCTGGCCTCGCTGGCCGCGGCCCGGCGCCCGGTGCGGCTGGCGCTGCGCGGCGGCGGGCACTTCGACGAGCGGGTGCTGTGGAGTGGGATCGACGGGGAGCTGGAGGCGCTGCACGCACTGGCCGGGGAGGTGCGCGCGCTGGTCGGTGAGTGCGGGATCCCCTTCGCGGGCCGGCCGCTGCGGCCGCATCTGACGCTGGCGCGGGCCCGGCGCACCGATACCGCGAGCGTGCGGGAGGCGGCCGGGGCACTGGACGGGTTCGCGGGGCGCAGCTGGGAGACGGACAAGCTGCACCTGGTCGGGAGCAACATCGGGCGGGGGCCGGGCCCGATCCGGTACCGCGATATCGAGGCGTGGCGGTTCGGCGCGGACGGCTGAGGCGGATTCCCACAGGACGGCCCCCGGGGGGCCGTGGCAGGGTGGGGCCATGAGTTTCGAAGTCCGGCCGGCCTCCGTGTTCGAGGACGTGCGCAAGGTGCTCGGCCCGAAGTCGCCCGCGTCGAACGTGTGCTGGTGCCTGAGCTACCGGCTCGGCTCCAAGGCCAACAACGAGCTGCGCGGTCCGGCCCGCGGCGAGTACGTCGCCGGGCTGTGCGCCGGTACTCCCGCGCCCGGGGTGCTCGCGTACGGGGACGGGGAGCCGGTCGGCTGGGCGGCGGTGGCGCCGCGGGCCGAGACCTCGTTCGCGCGCAGCCGCAAGATCCCGCAGGTGGACGAGGAGCCGGTGTGGTCGCTGTGGTGCATCCGGGTCCGGCCGGGCCACCGCGGGCAGGGCGTGACGCACGCGCTGATCGCGGGGGCGGTGGAGTTCGCCCGGGCCCAGGGTGCGCCGGCCGTGGAGGCGTACCCGCTCGACAGCGGGGACGAGCGGGTCGACCTGACGATGGCGTACGCCGGGCTGCGGAAGAACTTCGAGAGGGCGGGGTTCCGGCACGCCGCCGACACGGCTTCCGTCCTGGCCGGGCACCCGCGGGTCCTGATGCGGCTGGACCTGCGCTGACCCGGCTTCCGGGAGGGGCGGCGGCCGCGGCTCAGGAGCTGCGGTGCCTCAGGAGCATCCCCAGGGCCTTCGAGGGGGTGGTGCCGAGGGCGGCCGCGAGCTCCTCGGCGGGCGTACCGGACTCCCAGACGGCGTCGGCGGCCTCCTGGGCGAGGTGGTGGGTGATCCGCTCCACCATGCCGACGGCGCGCAGGGCGGCGAGCGGGGTCTCGGCGGCGGCGTCCTGGAGCCGCTCGGCGAGCTGGACGAGGACGGCGGCGAGCGGTTCGGGGAGTTCGACGGTGTCCTCGCGCACCACGGTCAGGTGCGCCGTCCAGTCGGCGAGCGGGCCGGACAGGTCCACGTCGGCCTCGTACAGCGGCTCCTCGCCGAGGCCCTCCCAGTCCAGGGGGTAGTCGGCGACGCTGCGCCAGCCGCAGGCGCAGGCCGCCCGCAGGGTCCTGGCCCTGGGGCGGCCGTACCGCCCGTCGTACGCCGTCCAGTGCGTCGTGGAGTGCATCTCCGAGCCGCTGCCGATGTCGAAGTACACGGGTCCGGGCTCGCTGCCGTCCTCGACCAGGACCCGTACCTGCCCGGCGTGTGCCTCGCCGAACTCGGCCGTCGTCCAGTCCCATTCCACCGCCATGCCGCCGCACCCCCTGTGCCCCTGACTGCCGGACCGGCGCGGTCCGCCGCCTCCGGGCGGCCCGCGTCCGGGCGGGCCCGCGCCCCCAAGACTGCCCGCCCGGGCGCGGTCGTGCACCGCAGTGGGCCCAACTGCCGTGTCCGTTCTGCGGGAAGCGGCGGACCGGGCAGCGGACGTGCGGGGGTTCGGGCGGTTTTGGCAGCGTTCCGGGCCGGCTCAGTCGAGCCTGCGGCTGAAGTGGAAGGCCGCGATGTCCATGCGCTCGCGCAGGTAGAAGCGGTGGGCGTCGGTCCGCTGGGTGCCGGAGTCCAGTTCCAGCCAGGCGCAGCCGGCCTGCCGGGCCCGGTCCTCCAGGTACGCGAGGAGGCCGCGGCCGACCCCGCCGGAGCGGGCGGCGGCGGTGGTGACCAGGTCGTCCACGTACAGGTGGCGGCCGGTGGCGGTGTTGGCGGTGATCCGCCAGCCGGCGACGCCCGCGCAGCCGCCGCCGTCCGTGAAGGCGGCGCTGAAGCGCAGGCCCTGGGGGTGCCCCTCGGCGTAGACGGCGTGGAACAGCTCGGCCGTCAGGTGCGGGCGCAGTTCGCGCAGGACCGGCAGGACCTCGGCGGTGAGCCGGGGGTCGCCCGGTTCCAGGTCGATGATCTTCATGGGCCCAGGATGCCACCGGGCCGGGGGGTCAGCGGCGGCGGGCCAGCGCGGCGGGGGCGCCGGCGGACTGGGCCCCCTCCGATTCGAGGGCCAGCTCGTCGGGTGCGGACTTGGTGACCACGTACAGGTTGCCCGCGGGGCAGGTGACGGCGGCGGAGCGGTCCGTGGGGTGGCTGGTGACGGCGGAGAGGACCACGGTGTCGCCGCGGACCTGGCGCAGTTCGAGGGCTTCCGTGCAGCCGAGTTCGCGGCCCGTGGACACCTCTTCGAGGCGGCTCTCCTGACGGCCGACCAGTTCGCCGACCACGCCGGCGCGCAGGGTGACGGTCACGGCGAAGTTCCGGGTCCGGGCCTGGGATATGCCGTCCGCGCGCGGGGTTCCGGGGCCCGTGCCGGTCCAGGTGCCGGTCCAGGACGCGGGCAGGGCGGCGGGGGCAGCGGACCGCTCCCCCGGGTCGGCCGGCGGCGCGGCGCTGCTGCGCTCCGGGGCGGCGGCGGGGTCGCGGCCGTCGCCGCCGTCGGGCGCGGTGGCGATCAGGGTCGCGGTGGCGGCGAGGACGGCGGTGGCGGCCACGGCGGCGGGCAGCCGGTGGCGGCGGAGCCGCTGGAGCACCGTGGCGGGGGCCGGGGCGGCGCCGTCCCGGCCGGGCTCCACGGCGGCTGCACCGGATCCCGGACCGGTGGGGGCGGGAGGCCGGGCCGGGGGCGTCCCCGGGGGCGGCTGGGGGAGCGCGGGGGCGGGCGGCGCCGCGGCCGGGGCGCCGGCGTGGGCGACCCGCGGATCGTGCGGGGCCGGGCCGGCCAGCAGCGTCCGCAGGTCCGCCTCGCGGCGGGCGGCCTCGGCGGCCAGCGCCGCCGGGGCGGCGGCCTGCCACTCCCCCGCGCCGCCGAGCAGGCCCGGCAGCTCCGCGGCTGCGGGGCGGCGGCCGGGGTCCTTGTCCAGGCAGCGCGCGAGCAGGGGCGCCAGCGGCTGCGGCACGCCGTCGAGCCGGGGGGCCTCGTGGACGATGCGGTACAGCAGGGCGGGCAGGGACTGCTCCTCGCCGCGGTCGAGGAAGGGGCTGCGGCCGGTGGCCGCGTAGACGAGGACGGCGGCGAGGGAGAACACGTCGGCGGGGGCCTCCGCGACGGCGCCCACGGCCTGCTCGGGGGCCAGGTACCCGGGGGTGCCGACGACGGTGCCGGTCCGGGTCCGGCGCGGGTCGCGCACCGCACGGGCGATGCCGAAGTCGATGAGGAAGGGCCGCTCGGCGCCCAGCAGCACGTTCGCCGGCTTGATGTCGCGGTGGACCACTCCCACCGCGCCCATGGCGACGAGGGCCCCGGCCAGCTCCCGCGCGAGAGCGGTGACGGCGGGCTCCGGGAGGGGCCCGTACCGGGCCACCCAGTCGGCGAGCGAGGGCGCGGGGACGTACTCGGTGGCCAGCCACTGGGGGGCGGCCCCTACGGGGCTGAAGTCGACGACCGAGACCGTCCACGGGGAGCGGACCCGGTCGTTGGTGCGGATCTCGTGCGCGAAGCGCTCCGCGAACCCGTCCTCCCGGCTCAGGTCCCGGTGGACGGTCTTCAGCGCGAGCGGGCGCCCGGAGGCGGTCCGGGCCAGGAAGACCTCACCCATGCCGCCTTCGCCGAGCCGGGCCAGCAGGCGGTACCCGCCGATCTCCGGGGCGTCACCAGGACGCAGCGGATCCATCCGTCAACTCCCCCCGCCCGCGGGCCGTTTGCCGTACAGGCCGGACGCCCCGCCGGGCACGGCCCACCTCGGGGACACCCTAGAGGACGGGTCCGACAGCCGGTCGGCGGCCTCGGTGGGACGGGGTCCCGGCGGGGCGGGGCTCGCTACCTGAGGGGTCGGCCGCGAGGGTGTGGTCCCGGCAGGGGGGCGGAAGTGCGGCCGGGCGCGCCCGGCCGCGGGGTTCAGCGCGGCGGGCGGGGGGTGAGGTGGGCGGCGACGGCTTTCGCACACTGTGCGGGCGGGGTGTGCGTGGTGTCGACCTCCAGGTCGTAGCGGACCCCGCGGTGGACGAGGTCCGCCTGCTGTGCGGCCATGCCCGCGGGGCGGTCGCCGCGGGCGGCCTCCCGGGCGCCGGCCGCCTCCGGGGCGCAGCGCACGCCCACCCACAGCACGTCCAGTCCGTCGAGGGCGGCGGCCCAGCGCGCCTGCGAGGCGGGGCCGCCGAGGAAGACCTCGTCCACGACGATCCGGGCGCCGGCACGGACCATGGCCGCGATCCCGGCCCGCCAGGCGGCCTCGGCCGCCTCGAATTCGGGGCCCACGACCACGTCCCCGCCCTCCGGGAACTCGATCCCGCGACCCTCGGGCAGGGCGTCGACCAGGTCGTCCACGCTGAAGCCGAGCCACAGGTCCGGCAGGATCCGGCGGAGTTCGCGGGAGAGGGTGGACTTGCCCGCGCTGGATCCGCCGTTGAGGACGACGACCCGGGCGGCTGCGGGCTGGTGCGGCGGGGGCGGTACGGGAAGGGCCATGGGTGCTCGGCTCCGGCGGGGGGGACGGCCACGGGGGCCGGGGGACGCGGACGGCCTTCCTAACACGGGCGTCCGGGCCTGCGCTCGGCATTTTCGGTGCGACCCGGCGGGCGCGGGCCTCCCGCTCTCCGCCGCGGAGCCGGTCCGAGAAGCAGGGCGGGCAGTCGGCAGCGGGGGGCGCCGGGCGGGAGGTCCGTCAGCGCGATCCCGTACGCGCGCCCGTACGCGGTCCGCGGCCCTGGCCGGTGCGGGAGCCCGTACGCGTGCGCGTACCCGTACGCGGTCCGCGGACCGCTTCGGCGAGCCCCGCCGAGGGGGGCAGGGCGCCGAGTCCGGTGCGGGCCACGGCGGCGAGGGTGCGGGCCTCCTCCCGGGAGAGGGTGCGGCCGCCCGGGGTCCGGCGGACCCAGGCCCCGTCCGGGTCCAGCCCGGCGAGGAGGCTGCGGCCCGCCCCGGTGAGGGCGACCGGGGGCTGGGCGCGGGTCAGCCGGGCCGTGGCGGCGTCGCAGGCGGCCACGGCGGCGGTGGCGGCCGCGGGGACCAGCAGTCCGGCGCCCCCGATGGCGCTCGTCTTGATCCAGACGAGGCCCGCCACCGCCGTGAGCACGGCCGCGACCGCGTGGAGGCGGCGCAGGGGGCGCAGCACCCCGTCGGCGCGGGCGGTCACGAGCCCGTCGGTGAAGAGCCTGCTGCCGGCCCAGCGCAGCGCCTCGGAGCGGGCCGCCGCATCGCGGACCTGCCGGGCGTCGCGGCCGTGGTGGCTGCCCCGGGCGGCGACCACGGCGGCCTGGGCGGGGTCGCGGGGCCGGGGGCCGGGGCCGACGAGGACCCCGTACCGGCCCGTGACGGAGAGGCGGCCCGAGAGCCACAGGGCGGCCATGGCGGTCTCGGCCACGCGGGGGCGGCCGCCGTGGAGGAAGGCGACCTCGGACAGGGTCAGCGGGGCGGGCTCGCGGGCGGGGACGGGACTCCGCCGGTCTTCGCGGCGCTCGTCCCACCACAGCCACAGGCGGGCGGCGCAGATCTGCACCGTGGTCAGCGCGAGGACCGTGAACAGCACTCCCGCCGGCTCGTGCGCCTCCATCCGCCCCCCCTGCCCTGCGCGGTGCGCTCTCCGCGTGCGCGCCGTCCGTCGGGCGCGCGGAGCCCGATTGTGGGCGCTGGGGGCCCGGGGGGCAATGCCCGCGGCGCAGTCAATGCCGTAGCGGGCCCCGAGGCCCGCGACGAGGAGGGCCGGGCCCTCCTCGAAGCCGCGTTCCAGGGCCCGGGGGGGGGCGCGCATGATCCGGTCGTGGTCGGCGGTCCAGATGTCGGCGGCGAGCCCGAGGCGGAACCCGTGGGCGAGGCGCAGGGCCTCGTCCTCGCCGGTGAAGGGCTGCACGGTGACCACCGGACCGGAGACCTCTGCCTGGGACGAGTTCCGGCGTCGGGCGACCCGACCGGCTCAGGCGGGCAGCCGCCGGAGGCGGGTGGTGAGGTGGTGCTGGAGGGGCTGGCCCACGGCGGCCATGTCGTGCACGACGGTCAGGGAGTCCCCGTCGAGGGCGTACCGGCGCCGGGTGGCGGTGACCTCCTTCGCCAGCGGGGTCAGGGCCACCTCCTTCGTCTCGATGGCGAACTCCGCCCCGGCGGGCCCCGCTTCGCCGCCGCCGGAGCGGGCGGCGCTGCCGGTGTAGGTCTCCACGATGCCCGTCGGATGGGCGAGGACCACTTCGAGGCCGGCGTCGGGGGTGACCCGCCACCAGCCCGTCTCCCGGCCGGCGGGGCGCAGCGGGGCGCCGTCCGGCCCGAGGAGCCAGGCGCGGGCCTCGTAGTGCAGGAAGGGGCGGCCGTCGTGGCTGAAGACGACCTCCTGTGCGTAGCGGAAGTCCTCGTCGAGGGTGGGGTACTGGCCGCTGCCCTCGCCCCGCCAGCGGCCGAGGAGGCCGAGTACCGGCTCCAGCTGCGGGTGCGGCCGGGGGCCGGCTGCCGGGGTGCTGCTGTCGGGGTACGGGATTTCCGGAGCGGTTTCGGACACCGTTCGCCTTGTCTGTCGGGGGCTGTTCGGCCGGCGTGCGGGCCGCCGCGGGCAGCATAGTCCGTGCGCTCAGCGCGCGGGCCCGGTGCGGACCGGGTGCCGCAGGAGGTAGCCGGCGGCGGCCGCGACCAGGGCCGCCATGCAGGCGATGAAGACCAGTCCGGCGCCTTCGAGGCCGAGCGGGCCGACGAGCAGCCCGACTCCGATGACGGGGACCGAGATGCCGGTGTAGGCCACCACGAAGAGGGTGGAGATGACGGCGGCGCGCTGCTGCGGCGGGGCCGCGGCGGCGACGGCGGCGAGGGCCGCGCGGAAGGCGAGCCCCTGCCCGGCGCCCCCGATGACGGCGCTGAGGACGACGAGGGCCAGCAGGTCGAAGTGGAGGGCGCCGGCCAGGCAGGCCAGTCCGCCGAGCAGTCCGGCGCAGCCGAGCGGCAGGGAGCGGGCCACCCCGGCGCGGCCCACGGCGAGTTGGCCGGCGGTGGAGGAGAAGAAGGCGAGGGCGACGACGAGCCCGCTGAGGGCGCGGTTGTGCACGTCCAGGGACTGGGCGAGGAAGGAGGGGCTGACGGAGGTGAACACCCCGAAGAGGGCGAAGCCGACGAAGGCGGCGGTCGCGGCGGGGGCGAACACGGTGCGGACCTGGGCGGGCAGTCCGGGCCGCTGGGGCCGTACGGTGCGCAGCGGTCGGCGTTCCGGCACGGTTTCGGGGAGCCGGAGCAGTACGGCGGCGGAGGCGGCGACGAGCCCGAGGTGGACGAGGAAGGGCAGGGCGAGGGGGTCGGGGGCGTATGCGGCGAGGATCCCGGCGAGGAGCGGGCCGCAGCCGAGGCCGCCCATGTTGGCGGCGGTGGCGACGAAGGTGGCGCGGGCGGAGCCGCCGGGCGGGGCCAGCTCCATCACGTAGGCGGTGGCGGCGCCGGTGAACAGTCCGGCGGAGAGTCCGGACAGCATGCGTCCGGCGAAGAGCCAGCCGGTGCCGTCGGCAGCGAGGAAGCAGCCGGCGCTGGCGGCGGCGCAGGCCAGTCCGGCGAGCAGGACGGGGCGGCGGCCCACGGCGTCGGAGGCGTTGCCGGCCAGGAGCAGGACGCCGATCACGCCGAAGGCGTAGACGGCGTAGACCACCGTGACCATCAGCTCGTCGAAGCCGAACTTCTCCTGGTAGAGCCCGTAGAGCGGGGTCGGCAGGGTGGTGCCGGCCATGCAGACGACGAACACCGCCCCGGCGAGCAGGCAGGGGAGCCATCCGGTGCGCGGCCCGCGGGCGGGCAGCGGTCCTCGGTGATCAGCGACCATGCCGCCGACGGTAACCCCGGGAGGGCGGGTGTCACCTGTCCGTAGCGGAAGTCCGCGTGTCCGGGTTTCGACACCCCGGCGCAGGGGGCGGGCGGCCGCCGTCGAGGATGATCGTTGCCATGACCCGCGCGGTGCGCCCGCACCCGGCGCGGACCCGTCCGACCAGGGAGTTCCGTCTCATGACCGATATCAGTGTGCGCGCCGTACGAGCCGGGGACCGGGACCGGTGGGGGGAGCTGTACCGGGGGTACGCCGATTTCTACCGGGTGGAGCAGACCGAGGAGATGGCTGAGACCGTGTGGTCCTGGCTCGGCGACCCGGGGCACGAGGTGAACGGCCTGGTGGCGGAGGACTCCGCGGGCCGGCTGCTGGGCCTGGCGCACTACCGGCCGTACGCCCGGCCGCTGTCGGCGAGCGTGGGCTGCTTCCTCGACGACCTGTTCGTGGATCCGCAGCACCGCGGCTCGGGCGCGGCGGACCTGCTGCTCGGCGCGCTGGCGGAGCTGGCGGCGGAGCGCGGCTGGAGCGTGGTCCGCTGGATCACGGCGGACGACAACCACCGGGCGCGTGCGAAGTACGACCAGGTGGCGCAGCGGACCATGTGGGTCACGTACGACATGGCGCCGGGCGCGGGCGGCACGGACCGCTGAGGGGGCTGCCGCGCGCGGCCGGGCCGCCCGGGCCTCGCGGCCGGACCCGTGCCCGTCGGCGTACCGCCCGCCTGCCCGCCCGTGTGCCGCCCGCCCGCGTGCTCAGCCGAGGCCGGTGAGGACCAGGTCGGCGCGGGAGCGGCCCGGGGCGATCAGGCGGGCGTTGGCCTCGTCGGAGCGCCGCACCCAGGCCTCGGCCGCGTCCCGAGTACGGCCGTGCCGTACGTGGCGGTCGATCAGGCGGCTTACGCGCAGACCCTCTTCGGGCGCGAGGAACCAGGCCTCGTCGAGCAGGGGCCGTACGTGCGCCCACTCCCCCGCGTCGTGGAGCAGGTAGTTCCCCTCCGTGATGACCAGGGTTACGCCGGGCCCGACCGGGATGCTGCCCGCGACGGGCTCCTCCAGGGAGCGGTCGAAGGCCGGGGCGTAGACGGGTCCGGGTCCGGCGGTGTCCGCGGGGGCGCGCAGCCGTCGCAGCAGGGCGGTGTAGCCCGCAACGTCGAAGGTGTCGGGGGCGCCCTTGCGGTCGGCGCGGCCGAGGCGGTGCAGTTCGGCCCCGGCGAGGTGGAAGCCGTCCATCGGCACGACGGCGGCGCACTGCGGGCCGAGCGCGTGCAGGAGCCGCTCCGCCAGGGTGGACTTGCCCGCCCCGGGCGGCCCGGCGATCCCGAGGATCCGCCGCCCGCCGCCGGGGGCCGCGGCGAGCGCCCGGGCCCGCTCGACGAGCCGGGGGAAGGCCCCGGCCCCGGCGAGTTCGGCGGGGCCGCGACCCCCGCCACCCGCCTCCCCCTGCCGACCGGCCGCGCCCCCGGGCACCGGGCCCTGCGGCCCGCCGGGCCGGCGGCCGGACGGCGTGGTGGCGGCGGCCCGCCCGTGTGGGGGCAGCCCCGGCATCTGTGTCATCCGGCCACGATAGGCAATGCGCGCGCCCGCGTACGCGACGCTGCGGGAGCGCCGGGCGGCGGGGGTCGGTGCGCCGGGCGCTCCCGCGGCGGACGCAACAACCAGACGCGCACAGGCGGGCGGGCCGGACGCGCTCGTGCCCCGGCTCCAGCGCGGCCGGACGGCGCAGGCGCGGGCCGTCGGGTCACCGGACGGGCCATCAGCCGCACTGCGGGCTCGGCGGACGAGCGGCGCAGGCCGGACGGGCAGACGGGCCAGCACGCAGACGCGCCCCGGGGCCCGGGTCTCCTTCAGGACCAGGCGCGCAGGGCGGTGACGTACTCGAAGAGGGCGTCCTCGGCCTCCGCGAGGGCGAAGCGGGCGCCGAGTTGGCCGTCGGGGCGGATCAGGAAGGCGGCAGGGCCTTCGGGGCGGTAGAGCCGGGCGAACTCGCCGGCGGCGTCGCGGTAGGCGGTCCGGGGGAGGGCGGGCGCCGTGTCCGGCGGGGCTTCGCGGGCGAGGACGGCGCGGAGGGCGAGCGGGGTGCCGGCGGCCCGGGCGGCGGAGGCCGTGGCCAGGGTGTCGGGCCGGTCCTCGGGGCCCGTCGCGTACAGCAGCAGGACGTGCCCGGGGTGGCCGCGCAGCACGTCGAGCAGGCGCAGCGGGTAGGCGGCGAGCGGGTGGGACAGGCCCCCGCAGTCGGGGGCCCGGTCGCCCGGCTGCGGGGCGTCGCCGGGGCCGTGCGGGGTGCCCGCGAGGGGCCCGCCCCGGTAGCTGACGAGCAGCTGCGCCTCGCGCAGCAGCAGGGTGCGCGGGTCCTCGGGGTCGGCCTGGACCCCCTCGGCGGCGTGCCGGACGGTGCGGCCGACGACCTCCTCGCCGACCGGGCGGCGTTCGGCGCCGTACGTGTCGAGCAGGGCCGGGCCCGCCTCTCCGGCGAGGACGGCGGCGATCTTCCAGGCGAGGTTGCAGGCGTCCTGGATGCCGGTGTTCATGCCCTGGGCGCCGGTCGGCGGGTGGATGTGGGCGGCGTCGCCCGCGATGAAGGCCCGGCCTCCGCCGTAGGCGCTCGCGAGGCGGTGGCTGATGCGGAACAGGGAGGACCAGCGCATCCCGGAGAGGGCGGCGGGCCGGGGTGCGAGCCGGTCGACGGCCTCCTGGATGCGGTCGAGTCCGGGGGCGGGTCCGCCGCCGAGCCCGTGGGCCACCCCGTCCGCCGGGTCCGCCGCCGCGGTGTCCGCGGGCGGCACGGTCATCGAGAGCCGGTAGCGGCCCGCGCCGGGCAGCGGTACGGCCACGAGGACCTCGGAGGCCCCGCCGGTGCGGCGGGTGGAGCGCACGGCGTACCCGGGCGGCAGGTCCCAGTCGGCCTCCACGTCGGCCAGCATGAACTGCTCGGGGAAGGCCCCACCTTCGAATCCCAGGCCGAGGGCCTTGCGGACCGTACTGTGCGCACCGTCGCAGCCGATGAGGTAGCGGACCCGCAGCTCCTCCTCCCGGCCCGCGTCCGCTCCGCCCCCGGCCGCCTGTCCGTGCGCCCCGACGGCGAGCCGCGCCGTGACCCCGTCGGCGTCCTGCTCGAAGGACAGCAGCTCCGTACCGCGCTCGATCGCCGTCCCGAGCCCGGCGAGGTACTCCTCCAACAGGCGCTCGGTCTCGTACTGGGGCAGGGTGGCGAACCCGTACGGCACCTCGGGCGGGAGGCGCAGCTCGGTGCGCGCCTGCTCCCGCCCGTCGAGGTAGGCGAGCTGCCCGCGCAGCGGCACGGCCGCCTCCAGCACCGCGCGCACCAGCCCCATCCGGTCCCACAGCTCCAGCGTGCGCGGCTGGATGCCGATGGCCTTCGCGTACGGGAGCCGGGCGGGCAGCCGGTCCACGAGCCGGCAGGCGGTGCCGCGGCGGCGCAGTTCGGCTGCCGCGCTCAGGCCGACCGGCCCGGCGCCCACGACGAGTACGTCCGGTCCGCCACCACGGGGTCGTGCCACGGCCCTCACCTGCTCCCGGCCCCCGCTACCGCCCCTCCCCCATGGTGGCCCGGGCCCGGCGCGGCGGCGACCCGGACGGTTCACTCGTAGCGGTGCAGGAGGGAGTCGCGCTCGTTGGCGCGGATCCGGTCGAGGGTGAGGTCCGCGCGGACGCGGGCGAGGTGGGAGAGGGTGACCTCGGCGGAGCTGGGGGCGGCGGTCTCGGCGGGCCACTCGTCCGGCTTCCAGGCGCCGGAGCGCAGGAAGGACTTGGGGCAGTGCTGGTACGCCTCCTCGACCTCCACGACGATGGCGCTGCGCGGGGGCTTGCCGACCGGGGTGAGCCGCTCCAGGAGGCCGGGGTCGGCGGAGACGCAGGCGCGGCCGTTGACGCGCAGGGTGGTCGACCGGCCCGGGATCACGAAGAGGAGGCCCGCGCGGCCCGTCTCGACGATGTTGTGGCAGGTGTCCAGCCGCTTGTTGCCGGTGGCGTCGGGGATGGCGAGGGTGAACTCGTCGAGTACGGAGACGAATCCGGCGGGGCCGCCCCGCGGGGTGACGTCGCAGTTCCCGGCGGCGTCGGCGCTGGCGACGAAGACCAGCGAGGAGCGGGCGATGACCGCGCGGGTCACGTCGTGGATGCGGTCCACGGCCTTGAGGCGGGCGAGTTCGCCGGGCTCCTCGTACAGGGTGCGCAGGTCGGCGGCGCTCCGGACGGCGGTGGCCAGCAGCGAGTCGAACGCGCGGGCGGCGGGTCGGATTTCACGGGTTTCTTGTGTCACGTACATGCAATCTATCCGGGGACGGGGCGGCGCGGGTGGGGCGGGGGCGGAGGGGCGCTCGGAGCAGCCTCAGAACCCGCCCTCGCCCCCGTCGCGGCCCCCGTCCGCGCCCCCGGCCCCCTCGCGGTCCGCGGCGGACTCCGGCCGGGCCCGGACGTGCATCCGCTCGCCCTGCCGGCCGAAGAGGCTGAGGATCTCGACGGGCCTGCCGTCGGCGCTGCTGAACCAGTGCGGGACCCGGGTGTCGAACTCGGCTGCCTCTCCCGCGCCGAGCACCAGGTCGTGTCCGGCCAGGACCAGGCGCAGCCGCCCGTCGAGCACGTACAGCCACTCGTAGCCCTCGTGGGTCCGCAGGTCGGGTTCGGGACCCCGGTCGAGGATGATCATCTTGTACGCCTGGAGGGGGCCGGGGGTGCGGGTGAGGGGGACGACCGTGCCGCCGTTCGGCAGGGCGCGGGGGGTGAGGCGTACCCGCGGGTCGCCCACCTCGGGGGCCCCGACCAGGTCGTCGAGCGGGACCCGGTAGGCGGCGGCGAGGGGCAGGAGGAGTTCGAGGCTGGGCCGGCGGCCGCCCGACTCCAGCCGGGAGAGGGTGCTCTTGGAGATGCCGGTGGCCTCGGAGAGGGCGGCCAGGGTCAGACCCCGCTGGGCGCGGAGCCTGCGCAGGCGGGGGGCCACCTCGTCGAGCACGGCCTGGTGGGCCCCGGGCCGCTCGGCGGGGGGTGCGGGCGGGAGGGTGCCGGGCCGGTGCGCGGCGTGCGGGCGGGGGGCGGTCTGGCGGGAGGCGGGCTGGTCCATGGGGGCATTCCACCCCGGCGTTGCGGAATCGGCAACAAAGTTTGCCGGGACCGGAGCAGCGGGTGCACCCTCGCGGACATGGACACACACCAGGAATCCGCACAGGGCCGTCAGCCGCACGACCACGGTCACGGGAACGGCCACGGCGGCCACGGGAACGGCTCCGGCCACGGGAACGGGCACGGCGGCCACGCCCACGGCACCGAGATCGACTGGGACGCCCTCGCCACCCAGCTCGAACAGAACGGCGAGGTCCAGCTCCCCTCGCTGCACCGGATCGCGGCCCGGCTGCGCGCGCTCGTCGGCCCCGGGCACCCCGTCCGCCGCATCCTCGACGTCGGCAGCGGCCCGGGGGTGATGACCTGCGTGCTCGCGGAGGCCTTCCCCGAGGCCGAGGTGGTGGCCGTGGACGGGACCCCGGGGCTGCTGGACCGCGCCCTGGAGCGGGCCGCGCGCCTCGGGCTGGCCGGGCGGGTCACCGTACGGCACGCCGATCTCCCTGCGGGGCTGGCGGACGGGGCGCTGGGCGCCGCCGACCTGGTCTGGAGCAGCAAGGCGGTGCACCACCTGGGCGACCAGGAGGGCGCGCTGGCCGGGCTGGCCGCCGTACTGCGGCCCGGCGGGCTGCTGGCGGTGTCCGAGGGCGGGCTGCCGATGCGGTTCCTGCCGCGCGAGATCGGGATGGGCACGCCGGGGCTCCAGGCGCGGCTCGACGCGGCGCAGGAGGTGTGGTTCGAGCGGATGCGCACGGAGCTGCCCGGCAGCGTCACGGTGCACGAGGACTGGACGGCGATGTTCGGCCGGGCCGGGCTGGCCTCGCCGCGCACCTTCACCGATCTGCTCGACCTGCCGGCCCCGCTGGGGGCGACCGGCCGGGAGTTCCTGCACGGCCACCTGAGCCGCGTGCACGGCATCGCCGCCGAGTCCCTCGGCGAGGAGGACGCGAAGGTGCTGGGCGTGCTCGTGGACCGGGAGTCCCCGGACGGGATCCTGAACCGCCCGGACGTCTTCCTGCTCTCGGCGGCCACGGTCGTGACCGGCGTGCGCCCGGCCGTCTGACGGCTCCGGGCGGGACCCCGCCCGGCCCCGCCCGCGCCCTCCCGGCCCGGATTCCCCGCGCGTCGTACCCGGGGACCGGGCCGGGCCGCATCGTCTACTGGACCCATGAGGAAGATCACCGCACAGCTCTTCGTGGCCCTCGACGGCGTGGTGGAAGCACCCGAGAAGTGGCACTTCCCCTATTTCGACGACGCGATGGGGGCGGCCGTCGGCACCGACCTCGGGAACGTCGACACCCTGCTGCTGGGGCGCAAGACGTACGACAGCTTCGCCGGGTCCTGGCCGGAGCGGGAGGCGGCGGGCGGCGAGGACGCCCCCTTCGCGAAGGTGCTCGGGGACGCCCGCAAGATCGTCGTCTCCTCGCAGCCGCTCACCTTCACCTGGCGCAACTCCGAACTGCACCAGGGAACCCTGGAGGAGGCCGCGGCGGCCCTGAAGGCGGGCCCGGGCGACACGCCCGTCGCGATCAGCGGCTCGGTGTCCGTGGTCCGCCAGCTGCTCGCGGCCGGGCTGCTGGACGAGCTGCACCTGATGGTGCACCCGATCGCCGTCCGCAGCGGGATGCGGCTCTTCGAGGACGGCATGGAGCCCGTTCCGCTGCGGCTGGTGTCGGCGCAGACCTTCGACACCGGCGTGCTGGACCTGCGCTACGCCCCCGAGGCCGGGCCCCGGGAGGGCTCGTACGAGGACGCCGTCGGCCACCTCCGGGAGCCCGGCGCCTGACAGGGCCGACCGGGTGGACGCGGCGCCGGGGCGGCCCGGCAATACCTGACGGAGCGTCACCAGGGTGATGGAGTGCGGCCGGTAGGTGCGAACCGCGGTGCGGAGTCCCACCCGCACCGCACGAACGGAAGGGACTTCCGTGTTCAGATCCGTGTTCACCGGCGGTGCGGCCGCCGCACTCGTCGCCGTCGCAGCCCTCACCCCGTCCTCGGGAATGGCCGCCCCCCGTCCGCTGCCGGCGGTGCCGGACGGCGCCATCACCATCGGACTCGTCTCCGTCAACGGCTCGGGCTGCCCCCTCGGCAGCGCCAGCGTGGCCGTGTCCCCCGACAACACCGCCTTCACCGTCACGTACAGCAGCTACCTGGCGCAGGCGGGCAAGGGCGCGCTGCCGACCGACTTCCGCAAGAACTGCCAGCTCGGACTGGACGTCAACGTCCCGCAGGGCTACACCTACGCCATCGCCAAGGTCGACTACCGCGGGTTCGCGAGCCTCCAGCCCGGAGCCTCCGGCAGCCAGCAGGCCGGCTACTACTTCCAGGGCATGTCGGGCACCGCGCGCCACAGCCACACCTTCAACGGGCCGCTCGTCAACAACTGGGAGGCGACCGACGTCACCCCGGTCGAGTCCCTGGCCTTCGCGCCCTGCGGTGAGAAGCGCTACTTCAACGTGAACACCGAACTCCGCATCAACGGCGGCACGTCGGACACGGCCAACACCAACAGCTTCATGACCATGGACTCCACCGACGGGGCCTTCAGCACCCTGTACCACTTCGCCTGGAAGCCCTGCCCCGCACGCTGACCCGACGCCCCGCACACCGCGCGCCACCGCGCACCCGGCCCGCCCGCCCGCCGGGAGGTCCTCCCCGGCGGGCGGGCACCGGCGCGCCCCGGCAGCGCTTTCCGGCCTTTCCGATCTTCCCGCCCCGGGCAGTGAACCTCCCCGGCCGGTTCCCCCTCTCGTACGTCGGTACGTGTCCGCAGGTCAACGGCCCTAAAAGTCCGGACCTTTGGACATCCTTACGAGGAAGTTGGAGAACCACCCCCCATGAAGACGTTCCCGTCCGCCTCCCGCGGCCACCGCACGGCCACCGCCGTCCTCGCGGCCTCGGGCGCGGCCCTGGCCCTCTTCGCCGGCGCGGCCGGACCGGCCGCCGCCGCGGTCGCGGCCCCGGACCCCGTCAAGCCCCCGCAGGGCATCATCGGCGGCAAGGAGCAGTCCGACGGCTCCTACCCGTGGATGGCCGCCCTGCTCGGCAAGGGCAAGGGCAGCCCCGTGGACCGGCAGTTCTGCGGCGGCAGCCTCATCGACCGGAACTTCGTGCTGACGGCCGCGCACTGCGTGACCGGCACGAAGCCCAAGGAGATCGAGGTCACCGTCGGCCGCACCGTCCTGTCCGACAAGCGCCAGGGCCACCTGCGCCAGGTCCGCAGCATCGTCTCGCACCCCCGGTACGTGAAGGGCAACGAGGCCTACGATCTCGCCCTGATCGAACTGGCCGAGCCCGTCCGGGGCGTGGCCGCCGTCAAGCTGCCGACCCAGGGCACCGACGCACTGCTGCGCCCGGGCGCCAAGGCCGCGGTCATCGGCTGGGGCAACACGGACACCGACATACCGAGCTACCCCGACCGGCTGCGCGGGGTGACCGTGCCGCTCGTGTCGCACTTCGAGTGCAAGGCCACCTACCCCGGCTACGACAAGGCCGTCAACGTCTGCGCCGGGGTCGAGGGCAGGGACTCCTGCCAGGGCGACAGCGGCGGTCCGCTGTTCCGCCGGGTCGCGGGCCGCACGTACCAGATCGGCATCGTGTCGTACGGCGAGGGCTGCGCGGAGCAGGGCGCCCCCGGCGTCTACACCTCGACCAGCTCCGCGAAGCTGTGGAAGACCCTCGGCGAGTCCGCCGAGGGCAAGCGGGCGCTGAAGCTGCTCGGCCGCTGATCCCCGCGGGGCCGGACCCCGGCCGGACCCCGGTCCGGGCCCGGCCCCGCACCCCGGCGCGCGCACCCCTCCCCCTCTCCGCGATCATGATCACAGCGTGGCCCCTTGGGCTATGTTGGAACACGAGGCGTGACAGAAGGAGGGCGTACCGTGGCATCGGGGCAGCAGGCGCGCGCACAGGCGGCCGCGATCACTCCCGGGCTGTCGTCGGACGAGGCGCGCGGCCCGGCCGACCAGGTGCGCGCGATGTTCGACGGGCAGCGGCTGTCGCCCGGCCAGCGGCGGATCGCCCAGTACCTGATCGACCACCTCACCGAGGCCGCGTTCCTGTCGATCACCGAGATCGCCGAGCGCGCCGGGGTGAGCCAGCCCTCCGTGACCCGCTTCGCCACCTCCCTCGGCTTCACCGGCTACCCCGCCCTGCGCGACGCCCTCCAGCCGCTGGCCCTCAGCGCGGTCGCGGGCTCCCCGCAGAGCCCCGAGCAGATCCGGCGCAACGAGCTCCAGGCCGCGGTGGACGCCGAGATCGAGAACCTGCAGAACGTGCGCCGGCTCCTCGCCGACACGAACCAGGTCCTCGACATCGGCCGGGAGCTCGCCCGGTCCGTCCCGCTCACCGTGCTCGGCCTGCGCATCTCCGTCTCCCTCGCCGAGTACTTCGCCTACGCGGCCCGGCGGATCCACCCCGACGTGCGCCTGGTCACCCGCGGCGGCAGCGTCGCCTACGACGCCCTGCTCCAGTCCCGCTCCGCCGGGGGCACCTGGGTGCTGGCCTTCGCGATGCCGCGGCACGCCAACGAGACCCTGGCGGCGCTGCGGGCGGCCCGCAGCACGGGGCTGCGCGTCGCGCTGATCACCGACCTGACGCTCGGACCGCTGGTCGAGGAGGCCGACGTGGCCCTGACCGCGGGCACGGGCTCGCGGCTCGTGTTCGACTCGTACTCGGCCCCCGGAGTGCTCGCCGCCGCCCTGCTCCAGGCCATGGCGGACGCCGACCCGGAGCGGACTCAGACCAGGCTGGAGGGCTACGAGCAGGTGGCCGACCAGCACAGCTTCTTCCTCTAGACCGCCTCGGCCTCCTCCAGGCCGTCTCCACACCGGATACCGGCGGATCAGCGCAGCCGGTCGGCGAGGGCCTTGAACTCCGTCCAGGACTGCTGCGGGGGCCTCGGGTCCCAGACCTTCTGCGCCAGGGCGGCCAGCGGCATCCGGATGCCGGCGGCCACCTGCGCCTGGGTCTGCGCTCCCGCCAGGTCGCACCACACGGCGAGCCGCGCGCCCAGGATCCGGGAGGCGTACCGGGCGGGCACGGGCGTGGTGCCGCGCAGCACCAGCGGGGTCCACTGCTCGAAGATCCGGCGGCCGGTGGGGTAGGTGAAGCGGTTCGGCTCGCCCAGCACGTAGTACAGGTACTCGTCGTTGAGGTTGACCAGCCTGCGGCCCTCCTCCAGGTACGCGAGGGGCGGGCGGGCGCCCAGTTCGCGGCCCGTCCAGTACTCGACCTCGATGTCCGGCGCGGCCTTGACCACCCCGCCGGGGAACAGTGCGTCGTTCCAGGCCTTGGGGGTCCGGCCCGCGGCCCGCACCACCGCCGCCCGGTCGTTGAGCCAGCCCGCGGCCAGGTCGCGCACGCGCGCCGAGGGCCCGTACCGCTGCCGGGCGGCCTGCGCGAGCTGCGGGAAGGAGGCCTGCGGGTCGCGGCGGACGAGGGCCTGGTACTCGTCCGCGCCCAGGTGCCAGGGGGCGCCCGGGAACAGCGGCAGGTACTCGCGCAGCAGCTCGTCCACGAGCCGGGCCGCGGCCGGGTCGGAGATGTCCACGGCCCCCTTCACCGCCCGGCCCGCCGCATCGCGCAGCTGGAGCCCGGGGTGGGCGCGCAGGACGGCGCCGAGGTGGCCGGGGGAGTCGATCTCGGGGACGACGGTGATGTGGAGGCGGGCGGCGAGGGCGGTGATGCGCCGGACCTCCTCCTTGGTGAGGTGGGGGGTCGAGACGATCTCGGGGTGCGTCTCGGACTCGATCCGGAAGGCCTGGTCGTCGGAGAAGTGCAGGCCGAGCTGGTTGAGCTTGAGGTCGGCCATCTCGCGCAGCCGGTCCTCGATCCAGACCGCGGTGAAGGGCTTGCGGGCGATGTCGAGGTTGAGGCCGCGCTGCGGGGCGGCGGGCGCGTCGCGCACCGTGCCCTCGGGGGCCGCCCCGGCCGCGGCGACGGCCTGCTTGAGGGTCCTGGTGCCGTAGAAGACCCCGGCCTCGTCGGGGCCGGTCACACGGGCGCGGCCGTCCCGGACGGTCAGCGTGTACGACTCGCGGGGACCGGAGCCGGGGGCGGCGAGGGCGAGCTCGACGTCGCCGGGGCCCGCGGCGGAGCCGTCCGAGTAGCCGAGCCGCAGCTCGCCCGCGAGCAGCCTGCCCTCGTCGCCGAGCGCCGCCGCGTCCGCGGCCGGTACGACGACCCGCGCGCCGGGGGCGGGCTTCCAGCCGGGGCCGCGGGCCGGGACGTGCTCGCGTACGGCCGGGACGGTGCGCGGGGCGCTGGACAGCGGGTGGGCGGCCGTCGGCGTGGCGGCGGGCACCCGGGTCGCCGGGGGTACGGGCGCGGGCGCCGTGCCGGGGCCGGTGGGGGCGGCGGTGCCCGGGGGCGCGGCCGGTTCCCGGATCCCGTCGGCCCCGGGGGCCGTGGTGCAGGCGGGTAGGCCGAGGAGCACGAACGCGGCGGCGGCCGCGGCCGCGCAGCCGGTCCGGCCGCGGGGCCGCGGCCGGACCCGGCTGCGCTGCGTGCGGTGCCTCCGTCGGCTCATCACGTGCCCGTACCCCCGGTTCTCCCGTGTACCCGTACCAACCTGGCACGGGGGGCGCGGGCTCGCGACCGGGGGCGGGAGGGGCCTGGGGCGGCCCGGGACGGGCCGGGGGCGCGTCGGGGCGGGCTCACGCCCCGGCCGCCCGCCTCCCCGGGCTCCCGGGCCCGCAGGTCCGCCGGGGCTCAGGCGGCGTCGCGGGCGGCGAGCTCCGCGAGCGCGGCGGCCGCGAAGCCGTGGTCCTCGGCGGGAGCGGCGCCGCCGACCCCGACGGCGCCGATGATGCGGCCCCCGCGGTGGACGGGGAGCCCGCCCGCGATGAAGAGCAGGGGCCGGTCCAGGGCCGTGGGCAGGGTGTGGAAGGGACCGCCGGGGCGGACCGCGTCCACGAGGTCGGCGGTGGGGGCGTCGAGCTGGAGGGCGGTGTAGGCCTTGCGGGTGCTGGTCTCTCCGGAGATCAGCACGGCGCGGTCCGCCCGCCGGAAGGCGAGGAGGTGGCCGCCCGCGTCCAGGACGGTGACGCTGACGAGGGCGCCGGCCGCCTCGGCGGCGGCCCGGGCGGCCGAGACGAGGAGCTCGGCGTCCTCGGTGGTCAGGGGGGCGAAGGCAGTGGCGGGGGTGGTGGACACGGTGGTTCTCCGGAGACGGGGGTGGGGGTGACAGGGGGATGGTGCCGTCAGCGGCCGGCCGCGGCGGCGGCCGTCCCGGCGGCGGGCGCGGGGGGCGCGGCCGCGGTGCGGCCCGCGGCGGGGCCGCCGGTACGGCGCTCCAGCGCGGCGGACACGAAGGCGAGGACCAGTGCGGAGGCGGCGAGGGCGGCGCCGACCCAGTTCGGGGCGGTCCAGCCGAGTCCGGCAGCGATGACGAGCCCGCCGAGCCAGGCGGCGAGGGCGTTGCCGAGGTTGAAGGCGCCGATGTTGACGGCGGAGGCCAGCGTGGGGGCGCCGGCCGCCTGGTCGAGCACCCGCTTCTGCAGGGGCGGCACGGTCGCGAAGCCGAGGGCTCCGATGAGGACGACCGTGGCGGCGGCCCCGGCCTTGGAGTGCGCGGTGAGCGTGAAGAGGGCCAGGACCACGGCCAGCCCGCCCAGGGAGGCGTACAGCATCGGCATCAGCGCCCGGTCGGCGAACCGGCCTCCGATGAGGTTGCCGGCGACCATGCCGAGCCCGAAGAGGACGAGGATCCAGGTGACGGAGGTGTCGGCGAACCCGGCGACCTCGGTCATCATCGGCGCGACGTACGTGATGGCCGCGAAGACCCCGCCGAAGCCCAGCACGGTCATGGCCATGGCCAGCAGGACCTGCACGTTCTTGAAGGCGGCCAGCTCGTGGCGGATGCGGACCCCCTCGGGCCGGGGCAGGTCGGGGACCAGGCGGGCGATGCCGAGCAGTCCGAGGACGCCGAGGGCGGCGACGAGCAGGAACGTGGTCCGCCAGCCGAGGCTCTGGCCGACGAGGGTGCCGAGCGGGACACCGACCACGTTGGCGACGGTCAGGCCGGTGAACATCATCGCGATGGCCCCGGCCTTCTTCTCGGGGGCGACGAGTTCGGCGGCGACGACCGCGCCGATGCCGAAGAAGGCGCCGTGCGCGAGGGAGGCGACGACCCGTCCGCCGAGCATGACGCCGAAGGTGGGGGCGAGGGCGGACAGCACGTTGCCCGCCACGAACAGGCCCATCAGGAGCATCAGCATCCGCTTGCGGGGGATGCGGGTGCCGAGGACGGTCATCAGCGGGGCGCCGAGGACCACGCCGAGGGCGTATCCGGTGACGAGGAGGCCTGCGGTGGGGATGGACACGCCGTAGTCGGCGGCGACCTCGGGGAGCAGGCCCATGATCACGAACTCGGTGGTGCCGATCCCGAAGGCGCCGATGGCCAGGGCGAGGAGGGCGAGGGGCATGGGGGGTCCTTCGAGCGGAGGGGTGCGGTGGCTGCTGCGGCGGGCGCGGTGCGCTGCGGGACCGCCCGGCCGGAGGGGCGCGTCGGTCACGACCGCCGTTTACCAGCGTCCACAATAATTGCAGACGCGGGATATTTGCAAGCGCGGGCTATTTCGTTCGTCGCCTATCCTGGAGGCACCGGCACCGGCCCGGGGCAGCCGCCCCGGTCCGCCGCCCCCGCCACTCGGCCACCCCGGTCCCGCAAGGAGGAGCCCATGACGGCCACGGACAGCGCGCTCACCGCCCTCGCCCAGGGCTGGTGCGCCCTCTCCCTCCTGCACGGGCGCATCGAGGGCCACATCGAGCGGGCCCTGCAGTCCGGGCACGGGCTGAGCGTGCGCGAGTACTCGCTGCTCGACGTGCTCAGCCGCCAGCACAGCGGCCCGGGCGGGCACCTGCGGATGAGCCAGGTCGCCGACGCCGTGGTGCTGAGCCAGAGCGCGACCACGCGGCTGGTCACCAGGCTGGAGGACCGCGGGCTGCTCAACCGCTACCTGTGCGACACCGACCGGCGCGGCATCTACACCGACGTGAGCGCCGCGGGCCTGGAGCTGCTCGCGGCGGCCCGCCCCGCCAACGACGCCGCCCTGCGCGAGGCCCTGGACGAGGCCCGGCTCGTACCGGAACTCGCCCCGCTGGTCGCCGCCGTGGAGAACACCCGGGCCGGCGCGGGCACCCCCGCCGGTGGGGCATGATCGGGGCATGTCTGTACGGATCACTGCCGCCTGCGACGGGGCGGCGAAGGGCAATCCCGGACCGGCCGCCTGGGCCTGGGTCATCGCCGGCCCGGACGGCGAACCGGACCGCTGGGAGGCCGGACCGCTGGGCCGCGCCACGAACAACGTCGGGGAACTGACCGCGCTCCTGCGCCTGCTGGAGGCACTGGAGCCGGGCACGGCCGCCGAGGTGCGGATGGACTCGCAGTACGCCATGAAGGCCGTGACCCAGTGGCTCCCCGCATGGAAGCGCAACGGCTGGAGGACCGCCGCGGGCAAGCCGGTGGCCAACCGCGAGCTCGTCGAGCGCATCGACGCGCTGCTGGCCGACCGCGACGTGGAGTTCCGCCACGTCGCCGCGCACCGGGTGGACGGCGACCGGCTCAACGCCGTCGCCGACCAGGCCGCCAGTGACGCCGCGGTCTCACAGGAGCCCGCCGGCACGGCCCACGGGCACCCGCTCCCGCCGGTGCCCGACCCCGGCCGCGCCGCCCCCGCACGGCGTTCCGCCGGCGCGGCGGCGAAGGGCTCCGCCTCCCCGGCCCGGAAGGCGGCCGGGGGCCGCGGCCGCGCCACGCTCAAGGCGAAGTTCCCCGGCACCTGCCCCTGCGGGCGCCCGTACACCGCGGGCGAGACCATCACCCGGGTCGGCAGCCGCTGGGGCCACCCCGCGTGCGCCGCCGGCGCGGAGGACTGAGGCCGCTCCCCCGCCCGTCCCGCCCGTTCCCCCGCCCCTCCTGCGCCCGGCAGTCCCCTGCGGACTGCCGGGCGCACGGCGTTCCGGGGACCCGCCGCAGGCCACGCCGTTCCTCCGGTTTTCACACCTCGGAGGCGCATGAAATTTTTCATACCCTTGCCTACTCAACGGTATATATATTTACTTCAGTACGGCGCACGGATCACCCGATGCCACGGAGGGCACTCCCCACGCCCTCCCGGACCCCCAGGGCACGGCGTTCCTTCCTCCTCACGCCGGACCCGGGAGGTCCTCGCGGACATCCCGTAGCAGCGCCACGGCGGTCCCGGTCAACCCCTGGGCCGGGACCGCCCCCACCTCCCGAGAACGTGAAGCGACGAGCATGACCATGACTCAGACCTCCCACACCGCGTCCAGCCCCGACTGGCCCGTCCAGGTCAAAAGCCCCGGCAGCCACGAATGGGAACGCTCCGCCGCACGCTGGCTGCGGGACCTGCTGCCGGCCCGGTACGCCGCCTACACCCCGCTCAACCGCCACCCCGTCCTGCTCGCCCGCCACGCGCAGCTCCAGCTCCAGCACGAGATCCGCGCGGTGCGCACCGCCCTGGAGACCAGCCGGGCCGAGCTGCCCTCCCTCGGCGTCGCGGAGGCCGTGATCGAGAACTCGATCCGCATGTACGCCGTGGAGCTCAACCAGCTCGCGCGGCTGGCCCGCGGGGTGCGCCTGGTCGCCGACGCCCTCCAGGCCCCGGCCGGCTCCCACCACCGCCCGGTACGGGCCCCCGTCGGAGCCCAGCGCTCCGGCTGACGGGTCCGCAGCCGCCCCGGGGACGTCTCCTCCGGCCTCGGGCCGCACGCCGGGCTGGCGGTCGTGGACCTGGTGCGGGCGGGCGGGAGCGTGGCCGCCGTCGCGGTGCCCGACGACGGCGGGGGCGCCAAGTCCCCTTCCCTCATCCGTAGTTGGCTGGAGTCCGTGCGCCGCATCTCCTCGCGGCGCACGCTCTACACCGGGTACACGTCGGGGCGCGGCACGGTGGCGTTGACGCGCGGAGCGCGGCTGCTGGTCATCACCTGCGACATCCCCCTGGCCGCTGATCCCGCGGGTCGTGGAATCCCGGCCCGCGACCTCAAGAAGGGGGCGGTGCCGCCCTGCTGGCGGCGCCTGCGCTGACGCGCGGCGGGGCGCAGGAGTACGTGCGGGGGCGGCGGACCGGGTCCGTCGCCCCCGCACACGTTTTCCGGCCACGCCCACCCCCTCGCCGCCTGCCGTTTCCCCGGCCGCCCCGCTTCTTCCGCCGGGCGCCATCCGGTGTTCCCCGGCCCGGCCCGCCGGGTGACGCGGGCCACTCGGAAGTTGTGTCTACGCGGGTTCCGCAGGGGCTTTGCCGCGTGTACCTTCGCCATGCACCGCCGTCATGTGCATGACGCACCGCCTTCACCTGCCCGGCATGACGGGGTGTGAGTCTCTCCCCCACCGACGGAAACCCGCCTCCTCGACCGGCGGGTCCTCAGCGTGCCGAAAGGTTCCCCCACGTGAAGACCACCTTCCGCAGTCCGCGCTGGGCGGCGGTCGCCGCCGTCCCGGCCGCCCTCGCGCTCGCCCTCCTCCAGCTCCCCGCCTCCGCCGCCGCGGCGGACGCCGCATCGGCCGGCACGGCGGACACGGCCGGCACCGCCTACGCCGACTACTACGCCGCCGCCCAGGGCAAGACGGGCGCCCAGCTGGAAGCCGCGCTGCACGGCATCATCAAGAACCAGACCAAGATCTCGTACAGCGCCGTCTGGAACGCCCTGAAGGTGACCGACGAGGACCCGGCCAACCCGGCCAACGTGGTCCTGCTCTACTCCGGCCGCTCCCAGTCGAAGGCCACCAACGGCGGCGGGGTCGACGACTGGAACCGCGAGCACGTGTGGGCGCAGAGCCACGGGAACTTCGGCACCGCCACCGGCCCGGGCACGGACCTGCACCACATACGGCCCGAGGACGTCACGGTCAACAGCACCCGCGGGAACAAGGACTTCGACCACGGCGGCAGCCCGGTCAGCGAGGCCCCCGACAGCCTCACGGACTCCAACTCCTTCGAGCCCCGCGACGAGGTCAAGGGCGACGTGGCCCGGATGATCCTGTACATGTCGGTGCGCTACGAGGGCAACGACGGCTTCGCCGACCTGGAGGTCAACGACCTCATCAACGGCTCGGTCCCCAAGCACGGCCGCCTCAGCGTGCTGAAGCAGTGGAACGAGCTCGACCCGCCGGACGCCTTCGAGCAGCGCCGCAACCAGGTCATCTACGACAGCTTCCAGGGCAACCGGAACCCGTTCATCGACCACCCCGAGTGGGTCGAGGCCATCTGGTAGCCGCTCCCGCGCGGCGCGCCGCGCGCTCCCGGCCCGCGCCCGCCGGCCCGTCCGGCGGGCGCGGCGCCTGCGGTCCCCCGGACGGCCCCGGGAGCCGTACGCTCGGCCCATGGCCAAGTACTTCGACGTGCACCCCGACAACCCCCAGCGGCGCACCCTGACCCATGTCGCCGACCTGATCCGCTCCGGCTCCCTCGTCGCCTACCCGACCGACTCCTGCTTCGCGCTGGGCTGCCAGACCGGCAACCGCGAGGGCATCGCCCGGATCCGGTCGATCCGCAAACTGGACGACCGGCACCACTTCACCCTCGTCTGCCAGAGCTTCGCGCAGATGGGGCAGTACGTCCGGATCGACAACGACGTGTTCCGCGCCGTGAAGGCGGCGACCCCGGGCCCGTACACCTTCATCCTCCCGGCGACCTCGGAGGTGCCGCGCCAGCTGCTGCACCCGAAGAAGAAGACCGTGGGCGTTCGGATCCCCGACCACCGCGTCACCCAGGCCCTGCTGGCGGAGCTGGGCGAGCCGCTGCTGTCGAGCACGCTGCTGCTGCCCGACGAGGCCGAGCCGATGACCCAGGGCTGGGAGATCAAGGAGCGGCTGGACCACGAGGTGGACGCCGTGCTCGACTCCGGGGACTGCGGCACCGAGCCCACCACCGTCGTGGACTTCTCGGACGGCACGGCGGAGATCGTCCGCCGGGGCGCGGGCGACCCCTCGCGCTTCGAGTAGGACCGCCCCGGCCGGTCGCCCGTAGGGGCGGATCTCGCGTACGCGCCCGCGGACGGGAGGGAACTCCCGTACGGGCGTGACCAAACGGCTGGCGGATCGTTTCTCTAGACGTCGCGTCAGATGCACACCGCAATCCCCCCGCGGCGCACGCGACCCGGGGGCCCGGGGAAGACCATCCTCCCCGGGCCCCCGGCCCCTTCCGTTCACCCCCTGCCGGCGGTGGGCCGGGCGCCTGTGGTTGGGCCCCGCCCGGCCCCGCCCCTCCGTTGCGCCCGCGGCACCGGCAGCCGGTGCGGCACCCGGCACCGTACGGGCCGGGTGCCGGCACCACAGCGCCCCGTGGACGGCACAGACGGCACAGACGCGCCGGGGGCGGCCGTCAGCCGGCGGCCGGGGCGGTGGAGCGCAGGACGCCGATCTTGTCGATGCGGTGCTCCGGGTTGCCGTTCTCATCGCTCCAGTAGTTGCCCGCCGCCCGGTCCTCGGGGGTGGCGCAGGTGGAGATCGTGATCATCGCCCGGGTGGGGGTGCGGCCCGGGAAGCCGGGGACCGCGGCGCGCTGCTCGCTCAGCGAGCGCTCCGAGCGGAACGAGGTCTTGCGCGTCGCGGTGATCTCGTACGTGTAGGCCACCCCGGCGGCGGTCACGGTGACCGCCTCCCCCACGCGCAGGGCGGGCAGGTCGCGCAGCGGGCCGCCGGCGGAGAGCCGGTGCGCGGTGACGAGGAAGTTGCCGGTGCGGCCCGGCCCGACCCCGCCGCGCGGGCCGTACGGGCTGGCCGCGACCCCGCGGTTCTGGATCACGGTGCCGGGGCTGTCGTCCGTCGTGCCGACGTATGGGACCACCCGCAGCCCGTGGACGCCGATCGCCGGTATGGAGAGCACGGAGACGGGCGGGACGGCGGCGGGCGAGGGCGCCGCAGCGGGGGCGGCGGGGGCCGGGGGCGCAGCGGGCGCCGCGGGCACGGACGGCGACGGGCCGGCCGGGATCCGGGAGGCGCCCGGGGCGGCGGAGGCGGGTACCGGTACCGGGGCGGGGACGGAGGCGGAAACGGGGACGGGGGCGGCGGGGGCGGCGCTGCCCGGCGATCCGCACGCCGCGGTGAGCGCGAGGGCCAGGGCCGCGAGGGCGCCGGTCAGTGCGGCGGGCGGGGGCAGGGGCACGGCCATGGGCGTCTTCCCGGGTCGGCCGGGCGCCGGCCGCGCCGCGCGGCAGGTGCGGCGGGTGCGGGAGCCCGGGGTGTACCGACAAGCGTTCCACACCGAGCGAGCCGCGCATAAGGCGTTCACCGTGTGAGCTGCACCCCGGGACGCGGCGTGGTGTCATACACAGAGGCGGGCCGCGCAGGCGGCCGCCACGGACCCGGGCGGACCCATGGGCACTCCTCAGTCGGGGGCGGGCACGCAGTCGCAGCAGCCGGAGGGCCGGCACGCGGCCTGGCTCGAGCTCTTCTTCGACCTGGTCTTCGTCGCCCTGGCCGCACAGCTGTCGCACCAGCTGCACGGGGATCCGGGGCTGCGCGAGTTCGGCCTCTTCCTGGCCCTGTACTTCCCGCCCTGGTGGATGTGGGCCAATCTCACCGTCTCCGCGAACCTCTTCGCCGACGACGGTCCGCGCCGCCGGCTGCTGATGCTGTCCGCGATGCTCTGCATCGCCGTGATGGCCGCCGCCGTGCCCGAGGCCGACGGCGACCGCGGACCCGCGTACGCGCTGGGCTACGCGGGCACCCGGCTGGTCCTGCTCGGCCTGTGGTGGCCGGCCACCCGCCTCCCCGGGCCCGCGCGGGTCCCGCGGTGGCGCCCGCTGGCCTACTGCCTGGTCTCGGCGGTGCTGTGGGCGGCGTCCGCCGCCGTGCCCTCGCCGTGGCGGTACGTGATGTGGGCGGCGCTGCTCGTCGCCGAGATGGTGCTGCTGTTCGCCTCGCGCGGGCGCGGGATCCCCGGGCGCATCGACGGCTCGCACCTCGTCGAGCGGGTCGGCCTGTTCGTGATCATCGTGATGGGCGAGTCCGTGATCACGCTGGTGTCGGCCCTGGACCACGCCTGGACCGGGCAGGCGGGGTTCACCGCCCTGCTGGGCTTCGTCCTCCTCGCCACCCTGTGGTGGTCGTACTTCGACTTCGGCTCGGCCGCGGCGGAGACCGTGTTCGGCTCCGCGCGGGACACCGACGCGTACCTGCTCGCCCGCGACGTGGGCGGGGTCCTGCACTTCTTCGTGACCGCCGCCGTCCTCGCCATGGCCGGCGGCCTGGCCACCGCCGTCGAGGAGGCGGGCCACGCGCACCTGCCCACCGGCGCCGTGTGGGCACTGGCCGGCGGTCTGGCCCTCTACCACGCGGCGCACGCCTGCATCGCGCTGCGTTACGGGCGGCCCGCGGGCGCGGTGGCCCGGTGGGCGGTGCCCGGCATCGGGATCCCGCTGCTCGTGGTCTGGGCCGCGGACCACCTCGCCCCCTGGGCGGTCGTGGCCCTCCTCACCGCGGAGGCCGTCGCACACCTCCTGTACGCCCGGGCCCTGCTGCGCCGCCGCCTCGCGGCCGGGGGCACGGGGGGTACCGGCGGGGCGAAGGGGGCCGGTGTCTAGGCAGCCCCGTCGGACAGGGAGCGCAGGGCGCGTTCGAGGCGGGAGGCGCGGGTCCGGGGGGTGCGGGCTTGGAGGAGGGGCAGCACGAGCTGGTAGCGGGCGGTCCTGTCGAGGGCCTCGAAGGCCCGGCGGGCCGCGGGGTCGGCGGCGAGCGCGGCGGCGAGGTCGTCCGGCACCCCGGCGGTCTTCTGGGACGCGTACGCCGCCTCCCAGCGCCCGTCCTCCTGGGCGCGCCGCACCTCGGCGAGGCCCGGCTCGCGCATCCGGCCCGCCGCGGTCAGCTCGGCGACCTTGTCCACGTTGACCCGGGACCACAGGCTGCGGGGGCGGCGGGGGAGGTACTTCTGGAGGTAGTACGAGGCGTCCAGGGACCGCCGCCGGCCGGAGATCCAGCCGTAGCAGAGCCCGATGTCCACGAGCTCGTCGGAGGTGACCGACGGGATGCCGGACCCCTTCTTGGCCACCTTCACCCAGACGCCTTCGGCACGGGTGTGGTGCTCCTCGAGCCAGCCCTCGAAGGCCGGCCCGTCGGCGAAGGCGACGGCCTCCGCGGCGTCCCTGCGCTTGTCGTCCCCCGCGTCCCCCGCGTGCCCGGTGTCCATCGCGCCAGGCTAGTGCCTCCGGCGGATCAGCCCCGCTCCAGGGCCTCGACCACCTCATCGGTGCTGGCGACCCGGCCGAGGCGCGGGAAGATCTTGCCGAAGGTGTGCGCGTGGGAGTCCGCGTCGGTGTCGGCGGTGGCGTCCTCGGCGAAGACGAGCGCGTAGCCGTGCTCCCAGGCCGAGCGGGCCGTGGACTCCACCCCGATGCTGGTGGAGATGCCCGCCAGCACGATCCGGGTCACCCCGCGGCGGCGCAGCTGGAGGTCCAGCTCGGTGCCGGTGAAGGCGCCCCAGTGGCGTTTGGTGACGACGATGTCGCGCGCGCCGCCCGTGAGCGCGTCCGGGAAGTCGGAGAACCCGGCGGGCGGGGTGCCCGCCGGGCCCGGCCGGTCCGCGTCGGCGGGGGCCGGTCGCCGCCGTCCACCGACCAGTCCACCCTGACCAGGACCACGGGCAGTCCCCTGGCCCGGAACGCCTCCGCCAGCCGCACGCCCCGGCGCAGCACCTCCTCGGCGGGGCGGGCGGTCGGCAGCGCCAGGATGCCGCGCTGGAGGTCGATCAGCACGAGGGCGGTGCGGTCGTCGAGGTGCGGCAGTGGCGGCGGCACGGGCCGGTGGCCTCCCTGGCGTCGGCTGTCGGTGTCGGCCCGGTCCGGGGTCGGTCCCGTCCGGGGTCGGCTGTCGCCGGGGCGGCTACCGGAGCGGGCGGACCGAGGCCGGCGGGCCCCCCGGCAGGAATCCCGCTGCCCCCGCGGGCAGGTACTCCGACCTGGCGGCCACCGAACCGAGGTCCCCGCCGCCGGACAGCGGCTGCCACAGCGGCACCGTACGGGTGTCCCCGGTGCGCTCCGCGACGTCGGAGCGGAGCTTCGGGAGCAGGGCGTAGAGGCGGTCGCCGGGGCAGGCGGTCTCGTTGAAGTCCCGGTGGCCGTAGATCTCGTGGGCGGGGAGCCCGTACTGGAGGCAGATGTGGGCGCAGAGCTCGACGAGGGCGGCGTACTGGGCGGCCGGGGGCTCGGCCTTGGTGTACGTGCCCTCGTTCTCGATGCCGATGGCCACGGAGTTCTGGCCCACGCAGTGCGCGGCGCGGACCTGCTGGTAGCCGCCGCGCAGGGCGGCGAGGCTGCTGTGGCGGCCCTCCATCACGTAGGCGCCGCGGCTGACGGTGAAGTGCTGGCCGGTGTCGATCCAGCGCTGGGTGTCCATGTGGTACGTCTGGATCGCGCGGGCGAGGGCGAAGGCGCGTTCACGGGAGTAGTCGGTGACGTTCGCGGTCGCGGTGTGGTGGACGATGATGCGCTGCGGGGGCGTGGAGAGCAGCGCGACCCCCTCGGAGGGGGCGCGCGCCCCCCACGTATCGCAGCCGGCGATCTCGGGGCCGGCGTAGGCGGCGCGCGCGGGGGCGCCGAGGGCGGTGCCGGTGAACGGTACGGCTGCGGAGGCGCCGAGGGCGAGGATGCCGGTGAGGAGCGTCCGGCGGACGAGGCGGGGCGGGGCGGCGGGGTCGCAGCCCGGGGTGGCGGCGGCGGGGGGCTGTGATGTCATCGGATTTCCGTCCGTCGTGTGGGGAGGGCGCCCATTGAAGGGGGCTCGCGGGTGCGGGGCGGCCAGGCGCTCCGGGGGACGGCTGACTGGGGGCCCATTCGGACCCCTTTGCAGCACACGCCGTTCCGTGCGGCGCGGGCTCCTCCCCTACCCCGCCCCTCCCCACTCCCGGGCCTCCGCCCCGGACCCGCCGGCACCCACCCCGGGGCTCCGCCCCGGACCCCGCGCCTCAAACGCCGGCGAGGCTGGATTTTGCCGACCCCGACCCCACACGGGACCACCACACCGCGCGCCCCCAGGCCCTCAAGGCCGTACGAAGGTCCTTTCAGCCCGCGCGGCGATTGAGCGCACCGGGCGCGGAGCGGGCGGTGGGGGGGTGCTGCCCCGGGGGCGGGGCCGGGGCAGCGGCGGGGCGGATGCTACTCCGACGCGTCCGGGTCCGTGCTGGGGCCGATCCAGTCGGGATGCGCTTCGGCGTCGGCCGCCACCGCGCCCGGCCCGTTCCAGGCCGCCGCGGTGCCGGAACCGTCGGCCTCGGCCACCGCCCCGGGGCCGATCCAGACCGCCTCGGCGGTCCCTTCGGCGGGGGCGGCTCCGGGGCCCATCCAGTCCGGGGCCGGTGCCTCGGGCGCGTCGGCCGGTACGGCGCTCGGGCCGATCCAGACCCCCTCGGCGGAGGCCGCCGGATCGGTGTCCGCGTGCTGGACGTTGTCGGCGGACGGGTCCGCCCCGTCTCCGGGTACGGGTTCGCGTACGGGTTCGTTCGTTTCCACGGTTCCCCCTCGGGCTTCGGTTCGCTTGCCCTGCAGGGGGTGTGACGCACCGTCGGGGGAGGGGGTTCCCCGCGCCGGGCTCAGAGGTGGGGGGAGAGGAAGTCCGCGAGGGCTTCGCGGGTCAGGGGGCCGTCTGCCGTGGCCACCGCCTCCCCGGCCAGGATCAGTACGAAGGACGGCGCGCCCGTCACTCCGTAGCGGCGGGTGGTCTCCGGGCAGCGGGTGATGTCCGTCTTGACCACGGTCAGGTGCGGCCCGTGCTGCCGGGCGGCCTCGCCGGCGAGCACGTCCATCTCCTTGCAGGCCGCGGCCGCCTTGGGCCACGTACCGGAGAAGTAGGCGAGGACCGGCCCGGTCACCATCGACAGGACGAAGGCGAACTCCGCGTCCTCCAGGGGCTGGTGGAACCCACTCGCCATGTGCTGTCTGCTCCTCGGTACGACGGGGTCGGCTCGTTCGGCCGGTCCGGCCGGTTTGTCCAGCGTACGGGTTCCATCATCGCGTACCGGCGCCGCTCAACACGATCATCGGACCGGTGCCGGATGTGCCGGGGTCCGCGCGGCCGCCGTTCTACAGTGGCCTCGCGTCTCCCCGGGCCGGAACGGCGTATGTGCCGCACGGATGCCGATGCGGCGGGCCGCGCCCGCTCCGGTCCGGGGGGATCAGCGGCCGCAGTGGCGCACCACGGTGTCCGCGAAGGCGCGGGCCGCCGGTGAGAGCGCGTCCCAGCGGCGGACCGCCCAGCCCGCGGAGAGCGCGGGCAGCTCGGGCAGCGGTACGAGTCTCAGGTCGGGGTGCCCGGGCCCGCGCCAGCCGGGCAGCGCGGGGACCACGGCGTGGCCGAGGCCGAGTTCGGCGAGCAGGATGGCCGTGTCCCAGTCGGCGACGCTGGTGTCGGAGGTGGCGCGTACCCCGGCCGCGGTGAGGGCCGCGTCGAGCCGGGCCCGCGAGGTGGAGTTCCCGGGCAGCCGGATGTGCCGGATGCCGGCCAGTTCGGCGACCCCGATGCTTTCGCGGGCCGCGAGCGGGTCGCCGGCGTGGACGGCCAGTACCCACGGCAGTTCGATGACCGGCCGCTGCTCGATCCCCCGCACCGGGGGCCCGATGGTGATCCACGCGAGGTCGAGGTCGTGCCCGGCGAGGGCCTCGAAGCAGCTGCTGCTCGAGTTCTCCGTCTGGAACTCCAGGGTCACCAGAGGGTGGCTGCGGCGGAAGTCCACCACGGCCGCGGACATGAAGTGCCGGACGGTGGTGGCGCCGGTGGTGACGCGTACGGATCCGCCGGCCTCCCCGCCGGATTCCGCGAGGCGCCGTACGGCCCGGTCGATCCCGCCGAGGCCCTCGGCCGCCGCGGACCACAGGATGCGGCCGGCGGAGGTGGGTACGGTCCCCCGCGGGTGTCGCTCCAGCAGGACGGCCCCCGTCTCCCGTTCGAGCCGTCTGACGTGCTGGCTGACGGCGGACTGGGTGCAGGAGAGCGCGCGGGCCGCGGAACTGAGGCTGCCGGTGCGGCAGACGGCGACGAAGACGCGCAGATCATCGAGGGTCACGGGCCGGACGCTACCGAGCACCTGCCCCAAGCTGTGACGTGGGGGCCTGGTAGGGGATCCGAGGATTGACTTGGGTTCCGGGCGGCCGCGAAGATCTCTACGGGCCCAGGGCGGCAACCCGGCCCGCGTCAAGGCGCGTTCCGGGTGCCGACCCACCCGCCGGCCGCCGTCCGTCCCGCCGCCCCGTCCGCCGCGGGATCAGGGGCGGTGGACGTGCACGGGGTGTCCGGGCTGGACGGTCCGCGGTTCCCGGATCCGGTGCTGGACGTCGTACCCGAGCACGCGGTGGACCTGATCCACCGGATCCTCACCGCGCACCCGGAGCCGGTGACCCTGGTGCCCACCGCACCCCGGCCGCCGAGTTCAACATCCACGCCGATCCCGAGGCGGCGGACATCGTCTTCCGCAGCGGGGTGCCGCTGACCATGTGCGGGCTGAACGTCACGCACCAGGCGCTGGTGACCCCGGACGTGCTGGCCCGGTTCGAGGGGCTGGGGACCGGACTGGGGCTGACCTGCGCCGAGTTGATGGGTTTCGGCGCCGGCACCTACCGCAGGCTGTGGGGTTGCGAGCACCCGCCGCTGCACGGTCCGGTGGCGGTGGCACGGGTCATCGATCCCGGGATCGTGCACTGCGTGGACGCGAACGTGGCCGTGGAACTGCACGGTACGCACACCCGCGGGGCCACCGTCGTCGATCCGCACGGCTACCTGGGCCGCCCGGTCGACGCCCGCGTCGGGATGGTCCTGGAACGGGAGCTGTTCTGGGACCGGCTGCTCGCGGCGGTGGCGGCGCTGGGCGGGCCCGCGCCGCACCGGGCCTGATCCGGGCGGCCGGGGCTGCCCGGGCAGCCCCGGCTCAGCGCCCGCACAGCGGGCGGAAGTGGCGGTTCACCCCCCAGACGGCGAGCCGGGTGCCGGTCCTGTTGCCGATGGAGTCGGCGTGCCGGGTGTGGACGCCCTCCCAGACCCGGCCGTCGACCACGTCGCGGTTGTACTCGTGCGCGTACGTGTAGTGCCGGGTGGTGCCGGTGGTCTTGGAGGTGAGCGTGAGCTCGATCCTCGGGGTGCGCAGCACCGCCGTCACGGCTCCGGTGAGCGCGCCGCCGACGGTCGCGTGCCCGCTGAGGTAGTCCGGGTGGGCGGGGGTCTCGATGAACGGCTCCCAGGCGGCGTCCGCGCCGCCCGCCAGGCGGATCGCGGTGACGGGCCGCCAACTGCCGTAGTGGAGTTTGGAGTCCCAGGCGGTGACGACCGCGTCCATCATGGCGGCGCTGCCGGCGGCCAGCAGCCGGGCGGTGTCCGCGAGGTCCATGCCCCGCCGCCGCGCGAGGTCCCCGAGGGCCTCGTCGTAGCCGAGGTTCCCGGCGAAGAAGCGGGCGGTGTCGGTCTGTTCGGGGGTGCGGCGGGAGCCGGTGAGCCCGCCCGTGGCGCGGACCTCGGCCATGTCGGCGTCGTGGCGGCGGGTGCCGGGGCCCGGCGGCGGGCCGGGGCGGAACTGCTCGGGCGAGTCGAGGAGCAGGGGGCGCAGCCGGCCGAGCCACGCGTCGGAGAAGGGGCGGTACGCGGGCGGCGTGGGGCGCCAGATGCCGGGGGCGGGCGCCTTCGCGAACCGGACCGGGGCGAACCGGCCGTCGTCGCGGCGCAGGGCGATGACCCGGTCGGCGGCGAGCCGTCCGAAGGCGGCCCCCTCGTCCTCGGCCCGGCCGTCGGGGATCTTGGCGAGGGAGGCGGCGTACGCGGAGTCGAGCCGCTTCTTCGAGGCCGGGAAGTAGGTGAGCAGGACCCGGTGGGCGGCGGCCGCGGCGGCGGCCTCCGGGGAGGCGGTCCGGGGGCCGCGGGCCTGCCAGCGGTAGGGGGCGTAGCGGCCCTGGATGCCGGTGACGGCGTTGTACACGGCGGTGGCGGCGAAGGCCTTCCAGACGAAGGGCTCGGGGGCGGGCCGCCGGGCGTCGTTGACGACGGCGGAGGCGGTGGCCGTCCAGTCGCGCACCACGTCGGGTGAGGCCGCGGGCCCGCCGGGCGCGGTGCGGTGCGGTGCGTGGGCGCCGGGCGGGCAGTACGGCGGGAACGAGGGGGAGCCGTCGTGACGGTCCCCCGCGAGGGCCGCGGCGGGGACGGCGGCGAGGGCGCAGAGGGCGAGCGCGGCGGACGCGGCGCGGGCGGACCGGCGTCTTCCGGACCCGGGCCGGTTGCTCTTCACGGACAGCGGACCTCCCGTGCGGTGCGCCGCCGGCGGTGGCGGGCGGACAGCAGGATGCTACCGACGGGCCCGTGGACGGCAGGGATTGTCACCGCCCCGCCCGCGCGCCCCGGCGCATCCGGCCCAGTCCGGCGCGGCCGGGTCCGCAGCCGCGCGCCGCGGTCCCCGCCCGGTCCATGGCGGTCAGCGGGTCGCGCCCTCCTTCCGGCGGGCGGCGCCGCCGACGAGGGTGCCGCGCAGGGTGAAGGGTGCTTCGAGGCGGGTGCCGGCGACGACGATGGTGTCGGTGAGGGCGCCGCCGCGCAGGACGCTGCCGGGGCCGACCGAGGTGCCCGGCCCCACGGTGCAGTCCTCTACCACCGCGTCCTCGCCGATGACCGCGGGGCCCGTGATCCGGGAGCGCACCACGCGGGCGCCGGGGGCGACGGTCACGGGTCCGGTGAGCACGCTCGCCTCCACCTCTCCGCGGACGGCGGGCGCGAGGTCCGCCAGCAGCCGCCGGTTGCAGTCGAGCACGTCCTCGATGCGGCCCGCGTCGCGCCAGTAGCCCTCGTACGCACCCGCCGTGACCTCGGCCCCGCTGCGGATGAGCCAGCGGACGGCGTCCGTGATCTCCAACTCCCCCCGGGCGCTGGGGGTGATGGCGGCCACGGCCCGGTGGATGGCGGAGGTGAAGAAGTAGACGCCGACCACGGCGAGGTTGCTGCGCGGCCGCTGCGGCTTCTCCTGGAGATCCAGCACCCGCCCGCGGGCGTCGAGTTCGGGTACGCCGAAGGCCCGGGGATCGGGTACCTCGTGCACCACGAGCCGCGCCGCGGCGGTATCCGCGATGAATTCCGCGGCATTGCGGCCGATACCCTCGGACAGAATGTTGTCCCCCAGGTACAGAATGAAGTCGTCGTCTCCGAGAAATGGTCTGGCGATTTTCACGCAGTGCGCGAGACCGAGCGGGCGCGCCTGTCGGATATAAGTGATCCGGACTCCGAAGCGGCTGCCGTCGCCGAGCGCGCCGGAAATCATCCCGGCCCAGTCGCCGACGACTATTGCGATATCTGTCACACCCACGCCGCGCAGATCTTCGAGAACGTATTCGAGGACGGGCCGATTGGCAATCGGAATTAGCTGCTTCGGCATGTAAGAGCTGAAGGGGCGCAGGCGCGCAGCCGTCCCCCCGGCCAGGACTAGGGCTTTCATCGGTTGGTCCTCCCCCGGTCGGGCGCCCGCCGGGCTGCCGCCGGGCGCCGGTTATTTCATCCTGTGCAGGGGTTCGGGCGGCCGCATCTCCCATCGTGCGATGGGGCTCCTCCCCGATGCTTCTCGGACATCTTCAATTCCACCGACACCTTTCGCATTCATGCTGGTACGTAGAACACGCGTGCCCGATCGATTTCAAGCCGAAAGCGGACTGCGGGCCGGATCCGTGGAGAGCAATCTGGAAGAAGACACCGGATGTCGGGGCGTGCGAGTCTTCCTGATGTGGCGACCTTGTGACAGGACGGCACTGCATGTACAGCACTCAGAAGGGACAGGACGTTGACGGAAGCAGCAAACCCCGACTTCCACGAGATCGCTTTCACCAAGGTGCTCGACGCACCCCGTGACAAGGTGTTCCGGGCCTGGGTCGAGCGGGAGCGCTTCAGCCGCTGGTGGGGCGGCGAGGGGTGCACCACTCCCCTGGACACGGTGACGATCGACGCCCGGGACGGCGGCCAGTGGACCGCCACGATGATCATCGACGACGGCGGGATGGAGATCCCCTTCCACGGCGTCTACCAGGAGATCCGCGAGCCCGAGTACCTGGCGTTCACGCTGATCGACCCCAAGGACGCGGGCGAGCGCGCGGAGCGCGGCGAGGCCGAGGGCGAAGCCGTGACGGTGACCCTGAAGGACCTGGACGGCAAGACGGAGCTGACCTTCGTCCAGTCCGGGCACCTCGACGCCTCGCAGCTGGAAGAGGCGAAGGCCGGCTGGGAGAGCATGATCGACTCCCTGGGCGCCTACGCCGCTTCTTCCTGATCCTCCTCCCGCCGGGGCCCGACACGGCTCCGACCGGCTGATTTCCCGGATCCGGCGCACGGGGGATGGGCAGGGCCGCCACGGCCGCGCCCATCCCCCTCGGCGTATCCGCCCCTTTGCGGCGACACCGAACCGACCGATCCGCACACCCGAGATACCCGACATACGCGATATGCCGACACATCGACATACCGACGCACATGGACATGAGAGGACCGTTATGGAGACGGCTGCCCACACGGGCTCCGGCGTACGAGCCGGGAGGAAGGAGTGGATCGGTCTCGCCGTGCTGGGCCTGCCGACACTCCTGTTGTCACTCGACCTGAGCGTGCTCTACCTGGCGCTGCCGCAGCTGAGCGTGGACCTGGGGGCCTCCGCGGTCCAGCAGCTGTGGATCACCGATATCTACGGCTTCCTGATCGCGGGCTTCCTGGTCACGATGGGGACGCTCGGCGACCGCATCGGCCGCAAGAAGCTGCTGCTCATCGGGGCGACTGCCTTCGCCCTGGCCTCGCTGATCGCGGCGTACTCGGGCAGCGCCGAGATGCTGATCGTCAGCCGGGCGCTGATGGGCGTGGCCGGCGCCACCCTGATGCCGTCCACCCTGGCCCTGATCAGCACGATGTTCCTCGACCCCAAGCAGCAGGCCGTGGCCTTCTCGGTCTGGATGAGCTGCTTCATGGGCGGCATGGCGCTGGGCCCGGTCATCGGCGGCGTACTGCTGGAGTTCTTCTGGTGGGGCGCGGTCTTCCTGCTCGGCGTGCCGGTGATGCTGCTGCTGCTGGTGACGGCCCCGTCGCTGCTGCCCGAGTACAAGGACCCGGAAGCGGGCCGGCTGGACCCGGCCAGCGTGCTGCTGTCGCTCGGCGCGATCCTGCCCTTCATCTACGGGCTCAAGGAGATCGCCAAGCACGGGGCGGGCGCGGTGCCGCTGCTGACGGTGGCGGCCGGCCTGGCCATCGGCTTCGTCTTCGTACGGCGTCAGCGCAGCCTGGCGAACCCGCTGCTGGACCTGCGGCTGTTCGCGAACAAGACCTTCCGGGCGGCGCTGTCCATCACGATGCTGGGCGGCCTGATGGCCGGTACGCACCTGTTCGTCAACCTCTACCTCCAGACCGTGGAGGGCCTGAGCCCGCTGGAGTCGGCCCTGTGGCTGATCCCGTCGGCCCTGGTCACCATCGCGAGCGTGATGTTCGCCCCGGCCCTGACCAAGAAGATGCGGCCGGGCTACGCGATGGCGGCGGGCCTGGTGGTCGTGGGCATCGGGTACTTCCTGATGACGCAGGTCGACGCGAAGGGCGGGCTCCCGCTGCTGGTGGCGGGCATGGTCGTGGCCGCCGCGGGCATCGGCCCGATGGGATCGCTCGGCACCGGGCTGGCGCTGGGCTCGGCCCCGCCGGAGAAGGCCGGTTCCGCGGCCTCGCTCTCCGAGACGGGCGGCGAGTTCGGCATCGCGATGGGCGTGGCCACCATGGGCATCATCGGCACCGCGGTCTACCGCACCGAGATCGCCGACGCGGTGACCTCGGAGGTTCCGGCGGGGCTGGCGGACACCGCCCGCGAGAGCATCTCCGGTGCGGTCGCGGCCGCTTCCGAGCTCGGCGGCACGATGGGCGCGAGCCTGCTGGAGGGGGCCCGGGAGGCCTTCACCGCCAGCCTCAACACCACGGCCGCGGTCAGCACGGCGCTGGCGCTGCTGCTGGCGCTGATGTCGGCGGTCACCCTCCGGCACGTGCCGGCGGCCGGGGACGCGGAGGCCGGCGGGGACGGCGGGTTCGCAGCGGAGGACGGCGGACTCGACGCATCCGGCGCATCCGGTGCGGACGCCGCGGCCGGGGTGCACGTACCGGCCGGGGAGCCGGCCCGTACGCCGGTCACCACGGCGGACTGACCCGCCCGCACCCACGGCGCACCCCATACGAGGGCGCCGGTCCCGGGACCCGCAAGGGCCCCGGCACCGGCGCCCTCCGCCGTTTCCGCCGTCTCCGCCACCCGGCGGGCAAACGGGCCGGGCGGGTACCCGGGGTACGGACTCCGGCCGGGGCGCGGGCCCAGCCGTCGGGCGGGCCCGGAGGAAGCGGCTGCGGGGCCGCGTACGGGCCTCCCCGCCCCGGGCGCGAGCCCCGGCCGGTACCGGGGCGGGCGGCCCGCAGGCGGCCGCAGGCGCCGGGCCACGGGCCGCGTCAGGGCCGGACGGCGGGGGCGTGGCCCGGGAGGCCGACACCGCCCGGGAGCCGGGCGGTGTCGGCCTCCCAGCGGCACAGCCGGGGGGGCACAGGTCGGGTCCGTCCGGGCCCGGACACGCCGCTGCCCCGCCGGGGGTCGGCGGGGCAGCGGGGCCGGGTGGGCCCGGGAGCGGGGCGGGACCGTACGGGCGGCCCGGCGGGCCGTCAGGCGGCCTCGGCCTGGCGGGTGTGCCCGGCGGCCAGCTTCTCCAGTTCGGGCACGATCTCGACGGGGGTCGGCTTCGCCTTCCACTCGTCGTGCAGGGCCTGCGCGCCCCGTGCGGTCTCCGGGTCGGACAGCACCTTCTGCAGCTGCGCGCGGATCTCCTCGGCGGACTGCGTCTGGTGGTTGATCCGGGCGCCCGCGCCGCGCTCCACGATGAACTGCGAGGACATCCACGAGTCCAGGTGGCGGCCGGTGATCTTGGAGGTCAGCGACTCCCCCTCGCCGCTGAAGGCCATCCGCTGCGGCTCGTCGGTGTCCAGCACCAACTGCGGGACGTTCGCGCTGTGCGCGGCCCAGAAGGTGCCGCTCGACCCGTGGTGGATGACCGCGTCGCAGGTGGGCAGGAGCTGGTTCAGGGGCAGGTAGTCGATGGTGCGGACGTTGTCCGGCAGCGGCGGCGCCCCTTCGAGCTGGTTGGCGTCGAGGGTGGCGACGACCTCTATGTCCAGGCCGGCGACCGCCTCCAGCAGCTTGGGGAGCCGCTCGTCGCCCTTGTAGTAGCCGCGGTTGGAGACGCCGAGGGTCAGGGCGACCCGCGGCCGCTTGGGCGCCTCGTACAGCCAGTCGGGCTTCTCCGCGCCCCCGTTGTACGGGACCCAGCGCACCGGTATCGCGTCCACCGAGGTGGACAGCCGCATCTCGGGCGGCAGCGGGTCGAGCGTCCGCTGTCCGAGGAGCAGGTCCTCGTCCACGGGCAGCCCGTACTGCTCGGCGACCGGCCGGAGGGCGGTGACCAGGGGGTTCTCCCCGGCCTCGGGGCCCGCCGCGGCGTACCGGTCCAGGGACCAGGCGCCGTAGTCGGGGCCGATCAGGATGCGGGCGTGGGCGGCCCCGGCGGCGCGGGCCACGATCCCGCCCACCGGGAACCAGGAGTCCCACAGCACCAGGTCGGGCTGCCAGGCGCGGGCGAAGTCCACGAGGGCCTCGATGTCCTGGCGGGGCTCGCGCGGCAGGAAGAACCGGCAGCCGAACAGGAAGAACTGGTAGAAGACGTCCCAGTGGTCGGCGTCCGCGGGCCCGATGCCGAGGACCCCGGCGAGGCGCTCCCGCTCCGCCTGGTCCGGCAGCAGGCCGTGCCGGGCCCAGTTCTGCAGGGACGGCGGGACGAACTCGCCGAGGGTGACGGCGGTGAGCCCGGCGGCCGTGATGGCGTCCGTCCCCCCGGGCGGTGCGGCGACGACGACCTCGTGGCCCGCGAACTGGAGGGCCTGGGCATACGGAATCACCGGATACAGATGGCACACGTGCGGAAATGCGGTCAGCATGACGCGCATGAACTCCCCCTTATTGCGGATCAAGGGCAACTGCCCTCCTTTTGCATTTGATCCATCGTCAATTCCTGGTCAAGACCAAGTCATCTTCCAGATTGCTCCGAATGGGAAGCGGTCGTTCGGTATTCACCCCGGTCCCGGCACCGCACGGAAAGAGATGCGCTCCGTCCGCCGGCCCACCCAGGGTGGAAGAGCAGGAGCAACTCGTTTCGTATGACATCCACTTGGTTCGGCCCGCCGGGAGGCCCGTGATGATCAATGTGTTCCAGCCCTCCCTGGGGGAACGGGAGCTGGAGGAGGTCCGCAAGGTGTTCGCCGGCAACTGGGTCGGCCGCGGCTCCCGGACGGCGGAGTTCGAGCGGGCCTTCGCGGCGCACCTGGGGGTGCCCGGCGGGCAGGTCGTGTCCACCAACTCCTGCACGGAGGCCACGTTCCTGGCGATGGACGTGCTCGGGATCGGCCCCGGCTGCGAGGTGGTGGTGCCGACCGTCAGCTTCGTCGGGGTCGGCAACGCGGTCGCCGCGCACGGGGCCCGGCCGGTCTTCTGCGATGTGGACCCGCGCACCCTCAACCCGACCGCGGACCAGGTCCGCGCCCGTCTCACCCCCGCCACCCGGGCCGTGGTCGTCCTGCACTACGGCGGCGCACCGGGGCACGTGGAGGCCATCGCCGAGCTGTGCCGCGAGCGCGGGATCGCCCTGGTGGAGGACGCCGCGAACGCCCAGGCCTCCCGGGTCGGCGACCGGGCCTGCGGCACCTTCGGGGACCTCGGCGTGTGGAGCTTCGACCACGGCAAGATCGCCGTGTCCGTGGACGGCGGGATGCTCTACGCCGCCGATCCCGAAATCGCCGAACGGGCCCGCAAGCGGGCCTACTTCGGGCTGGAACAGACCAGCGGGTACGAGGAGGCGCTGCGCCGCGACACCCGCTGGTGGGAGTTCGAGGTCTCGTCCTTCTCCCGGCGCTCGGTCACCAACGACGTGCTGGCCGCGATCGGGACCGTGCAGCTCGACCGGCTGCCGGGGTTCGTCGCCCGGCGCCGCGAGGTGGCCGCGGCGTACGACGCGCTGCTCGCGGACGTGCCGGGGCTGCTCCTGCCGCCCCCGCTGCCGGCCGGGCACGCCTCCTCGTACTACCTGTACTGGGTGCAGATGGACCCCGCGGTCCGCGACTCCGTCGCCCGGTACCTGTACGGGCAGGGCATCTACACCACCTTCCGCTACCCGCTGCTGCACCGGGTAGCGGCCTACGGGGCCGCGGGGCTGCGGCTGCCCGGGGCCGAGCGGGCGGCCGCCGCGACCCTGTGCCTGCCGCTGCACCAGTCCCTGTCGGACGAGGACGTGCACCGGGTCGCCGCCGCGCTGACGGAGGCCCTGCGCCTGCACGGCGCCGCGGCCCCGGCCGCCGCCTGACCCGGTCCCCGCCCCCGTCCCCGTACCGCCGCCGCGTCCGCATCCGCATCCGCGCACCGCCCTACCCAGAGAGCTGGCCCTCCCATGCCCTACGGCCCCGACCACGCCGAGATCTACGACCTCGTCTTCCGCAGCCGCGGCAAGGACTTCGCCGCCGAGGCGGCCGACCTGGCCCGCCTGATCCGCACCCGCCGCCCCGCCGCAGACTCCCTCCTCGACGTGGCCTGCGGGACCGGGGCCCATCTGGAGGCCTTCGGCGGGCTGTTCGCGCACACCGAGGGGCTCGAGTACTCCGAGGCCATGCGGGCGGTGGCCGCCGGGCGGCTGCCGGGGGTGCCGGTGCACGGCGGGGACATGCGGGACTTCGACCTGGGGCGCCGCTTCGACGCCGTGACCTGCCTGGGCAACTCGGTGGCCTGCGTGGGCGGTCCGGAGCAGCTCGACGCGGCCGTCGGGCGGATGGCGGCGCACCTGGTGCCGGGCGGGGTGCTGGTCGTCGAACCCTGGTGGTTCCCGGAGGACTTCATCGACGGGCACGTCGGCGGGCACGTCGCCCGCGAGGAGGGCCGGGTGGTCTCCCGGCTGACGCGCGCCACCCGGGAGGGCGACAGCACCCGGCACGAGGTGCGGTTCACGGTGGCGGACCGCACGGGCTTCCGGGAGTTCTCCGACGTGCTCATGGTCCGGCTGTTCCCGCGGGAGCGGTACGAGGAGGCCTTCGCGCGGGCCGGCTGCCCGGCCCGGTTCGTCCCCGGACTCGGCCTGGTGGACGGGCGTCCCGACGGCCCGGGGCTGTTCGTCGGGGTCCGGACGTGAGCCCGGCGGCCCGGCAGCGGCCCGCCGGGGCGGTGCGGGAGCTGTCCGTGCCGGGGGCGCTGGAGTTCACCCCGCGGATCTTCCGGGACGGGCGGGGCACCACCTCGGCGCCCCTCGGCCCCGGGGAGTTCGGGGCCGGGCACGGCGCACCGCGGTTCGAGGTGGCGCAGACGGTGGTCAGCACCTCCCGGCGGGGGGCGCTGCGCGGGGTGCACTTCACGACCGGGCCGCGGGGGTGCGCCAAGTACGTGCAGTGCGTGCGGGGTGCGGTGCTCGACTTCATCGTGGACCTGCGGGCGGGTTCGGCCTCCTTCGGCCGGGTGGACTCCGTCCTGCTCGACGCGCGCGGGCTGCGGTCCGTCCACCTGCCGCCGGGGCTCGGGCACGCGTTCCTCGCCCTGGAGGACGACAGCACCGTCACGTACCTGCTCTCGGCCCCCTACCGGGCCGGGAGCGAGGGGGCCGTGTCCCCGCTGGACCCGCAGCTGGCGCTGCCGCTGCCGGGCGGGATCGAGCCCGTCCTCTCGGACCGGGACCGGGCCGCCCCCTCCCTCGCCGAAGCCCTCGCCGCGGGGCTGCTGCCCCTGCCGGCCCCCGCCCCGGCCCCGCCGCGCCCCGGGGCGCGGACCACGGGCACCGACCACGAGCGCGAACCACGCGAAAGAGGCGACTGACGTGACCCAGACCACGGAACACCGCGTACGGACCCCGGCTCCCGGCGCGTCCCCGTCCGCCGCCGGCCCCGCACCCGGGCACCGGCCCGCCCCGCGCTGCCGGATCTGCGCGGGCGCGGTGCAGGAGTGCGTCGACTTCGGGCGCCAGCCCGTCTCCCAGGCGTACGTCAGACCGGGCTCGGGGGCGGCGGAGCACTTCTTCCGGCTGGCCGTGGGGATCTGCGGGGACTGCGCGATGGTGCAGCAGACCGAGGAGGTCCCGCGGGAGCGGATGTTCCACGCGGACTACCCGTACCGGGCCTCGGGTTCGGCTCTGATGAGGCGTCATTTCGAGGAGACGGCACGGGGGTTCCTGTCCACCGAGCTGGCCGGGGTGCCCGATCCGTTCGTGGTGGAGATCGGCAGCAACGACGGGGTGCTGCTGCGCACGGTCAAGGAGGCTGGGGTGCGGCACCTGGGGGTGGACCCGGCGCGCGGGGCGGCGGAGCTCGCCGCCGCGGCGGGGGTGCGGGTGCGGGTGGACTACTTCGAGGAGCGCTCGGCCGCCGCGATCCGCGCCGCGGACGGCCCGGCGGACCTGGTCTTCTCGGCGAACGCCTTCAGCCACATCGCCCCGATCCGCTCGGTGCTCGCCGGGGTGGATGCCCTGCTCTCCCCGACCGGGGTGTTCGTCTTCGAGGACCGGTACCTCGGCGACATCCTGGCGCACACGTACTTCGACCAGGTCTACGACGAGCACTTCTACCTGTTCTCGGCCCACTCGGTACGGGCCATGGCGGCCGGCGCCGGGCTCGAACTGGTCGACGTGCTCCCGCTGCCGGTGCACGGCGGGGCGGTGCGGTACACGGTCGCCCGCCCCGGGGTCCGCCGCCCGAGCCCCGCGCTCGCCGCACTCCTGCGCCGGGAGCGGGAGTCGGGGCTGTGCACCCCGGAGCCGCTGCTGCGGTTCGCCGCCGCGGCCGAGCGCACCCGCGCCGACCTGCTCGGGCTGCTGCGCGGGCTGCGGGCGCAGGGCCGGACGGTGGCGGCGTACGGGGCCACGGCCAAGAGCGCGACGGTGACGAACTACTGCGGGATCGGACCGGACCTGGTGGCGTACGTGTGCGACGCGACGCCCGGGAAGCAGGGGCTGCTCACCCCCGGCACGCACATCCCGGTGCGGCCGCCCGAGGCCTTCGCGGACCCGTACCCGGACTACGCGGTGCTGTTCGCCTGGAACCACGCGGAGGAGATCATGGCCAAGGAGCGGGAGTTCCGGGAGCGCGGCGGCCGCTGGATCCTGTACGTGCCGGAGGTGCACGTGGTCTGAGGGGGCGCCGGCCCGCTCCGGTAAGCCAAACGGATTAACTGCATCCGGAGGGTGGGAGCCACTCCGTCCGGTAACCCGGAATGATGATCACGAACTGCCATGGTCGAACGTACGGACCGGCGCACGGTCCGCCGCTGCGACGACCATGGGAGAACGATGGCCTTCCCCAAGAAGCCCGGGAGCCGGATCCGCAGACTGTCCGCCGCCATCGGCGCGGGCGTCCTCGCGGCCCCGGCGGCCGCGGGCGTGGCCCTGGCCGACGACCCGCCGGGGACCCGGCAGGTGGAGTACCGGGACGTGACGGTGTCCGTACCGCGGGACTGGCAGGTGGTACGCCTGGAGGAGTCCCCGCACGCGTGCGTCCGCCTCGACGCGCCGGCCCTCTACCTCGGGCACGCCGGCGACCAGTCGGACTGCGCGGCCGGGGCCGTCGCGCGCGACCGCGCGGACGTCCTGCACCTGGAACCCGACGAAGGGGCCCCGGAGCGGGCGGACATCCCCACGGTCACCGTGGCCCCCGGGGCGGGCCTCCCCGCGCTGCTGCCCGCCTCCCCCAGCCGCGAGCTCCGCTTCGTGCTGGAGGGGCGGGGGCTGGTGGCCACCGTCGGCTACGCGGCCTCCCCCGAGGGCCCGGTGGGCATGGTCCGGGCCCTCCTCGCGCAGTTCCCCGGCGAGGCTGCGGGCACCCGGCGGGCCACCCGCCCGGCCGCCCCGCTCGCCCCCGTGGTCCCGTCCGCCTTCCGCGGCAAGGCCTTCGACGCCTGCACCGCGCCCTCGACGGGCCAGATGAACGCCTGGCGGTCCTCCTCCCCGTACGCCGGGATCGGCATCTACATCGGCGGCCCGGCGAGGGCCTGCGCGCAGCCCCGGCTCACCCCGGACTGGGTGCGCACCCAGTCCGCGGCGGGCTGGCACCTGATGCCGATCTGGGTCGGCCCGCAGCCCTGGACCGGGGGCAACCCGCTGTCCACCAGCGCCTCGGGCGCCGCCGCGCAGGGGCGCACGGCCGCCGCCGGGGCCGTCTCGGCGGCCCGGGCCCTCGGCCTGGGCGAGGGGACCGTCCTCTACAACGACGTGGAGAACTACTCGGACCGCGCCAAGTGGGACGGCCCGGTGCTCGCGTACCTCGACGCCTGGACCCGCGGGGTGCGGGCGCAGGGCTACCGCTCGGGCGCGTACGTGGCCAAGTCCTCCGGGGTGCAGGCGCTCAGCGTCCGCTACGCGCGCGGCACGTACGCCATGCCCGACGTGCTGTGGACGGCGAACTGGAACGGCTCCTCCGACGTGGGCGACCTGTCGATGGGCCTGCCGGCGGGCGGCGGCCAGTGGCCCGGTGCGCGCCGCGCCCACCAGTACAAGGGCAACGTCGCCGAGACCTACGGCGGGGTGCGCATCACGATCGACCGGAACTACCTGCACGTGGGCGCGCCGGAGGTCGACGACAGCTTCGGCGGCCGGGTGCCGGGCACGATGGCCTCGGCCGACTTCAACGGGGACGGGACCGACGACATCGCCGCGGTCCACCGCGACGGCTCGCTGCACGCGTACCTGACCGCCGTCGACGGCGGGCTCGCGTACGGCCGCAAGCTGTGGCCGGACACCACCTGGAAGAACGTCCGCCACGTCGTGGGCGGCGACTTCACCGGGACCGGCACCCCGCAGCTGGCGGCCGTGTGGGCGGACGGCTCCCTGCACCTGTACGAGGGCGGCGCCACCGGGATGCTCCGCCGGGTCAAGTCCCTGTGGCCGGACCGGACCTGGCGCAGCGTCCGCAAGGTCGCGGCCTGGCGGGGCGCGGACGGCGGGCGGGACGGGCTGGTGGCGGTCTGGCACGACGGCAGCCTGCGCCGCTACGACACCCGGGCCGGCGGCGCGCTGACGGGGACCTCCGTCCGGCTGTGGCGCGACGGCAGCTGGGCGGGGGTGCGGCACCTCGCGACCGGGCGGTTCACCGGCTCGGGGCACACGGACGTCGCCGCGGTCTGGGGCGACGGCCGGCTGCGCCTGTACCCGGGTACCGCGCAGGGCGGGCTCGGCGCCTCGCGGCGGATGTGGCCCGATGCGACCTGGCGGACCATGCGGACGGTGGTCCCCGGGGACTTCACCGGCGACGGCACCACGGACCTGATGGGCTACTGGGCCAGCCGGCAGCTCCGGCTGTACGCGGCCCCGGGCGACGGCACGCTCAGGCCGGGGACGGACGCGACCCCCTGAGCCGGGCGGGCGGGGGCGGCTCGGGTCGTCAGGGCCGGGGGGCCGGGCCCGCCCCGCCCCCGTCCGGGCCGGGGGATGCGCCGCCGCCCGGGCCGGGGGAGGCGCCGCCCCCGCCGGCGGCGGCCACGCCGCGGCGCGCCGCGGCGACGACGGCCTTCAGCACCACGGACACGAAGACGAGGTCGGCCAGGATCTGGAAGCTCACCAGGACCCGGGCGAGCTCCGCGACCGGCGCGATGTCGCCGTAGCCGACGGTGCCGAGGGTGACCACGGAGAAGTAGAGGGCGTCGGTGGGTCCCAGCGGCTCGGTGAAGCTCGCGGGGTCGTCCGCGGACAGCGAGGCGTAGGTGCCGGCGAACACGGTGACCAACAGGGGCAGTGCCAGGGCCAGGGCCTCTGCGGCCCGCAGCCCGGGCATCCGGGCCCGCACGATGGCGTTCAGCTGCCAGGCCAGCATGAGGACGAAGCCGAGGATCCCGATGACGAGCCGGAGCACGGCGCCCGCGTCCCCGGGGGCGCCGTCCAGCGGGGCGGCGTAGTACAGCCAGACCACGGCCACCGAGGTCAGGGTGCAGCGGACGGCGGCGCGGGCCACGGCCCGGCGGCGCTGGGCGGGCCCCAGTGTGCTCCACAGCGGTGTGCTCACCGCGCCACCCCTCCCGGGCCGCTGCGGCCCGTGTCCACCGCCCGCCGCGGGCGTCCGGTACGTCCGTTGTATCCGGAGGAAGGATCACCCACCGCGGGCCCGTTCCCGGGGAGGCCGGGCCGTGCGGCTGCGGACGGGAGGGCGGGCACCGGGCAGCGGTGTGCACCGGGCGGGCCGGGGCGGGTGCACCACCCCTAGGCAGATTGGTCCAGACCAACTAGGGTGAGCCGCCGTCACGTTGGCCGCCGCCCCGGAGTGCATGATGATCACGCGTCGAACGATCCTGACCCTGGCGGGTGCCGGCGCCACGGCGCTCACCCTCCAGGCCGCCCCCGCCCGCGCCGCGGCGCGCACCGCGGACCCCGCCCGGCCCCCGGTCGACCTGCCCGCCCCGGCCGCCCGCCGCCCGGTCGGCACCACCACCCTGCACCTGGTGGACCGGGCCCGGACCGATCCGCTGGCCCCGGACCGGCGCCCCCGCGAGCTGATGGTGCAGCTGTGGTACCCCGCCCTCACCGGGGCCCGGCGCCCCCGGGCCCCGTACTCCCCGCCCGCCGCGGCGCGGGCCCTGGAGTCCGGGCTGCCGCTGCACCCCGGCACCCTGGCCGCCGTGCGCCCGTACGCCCGGACCGGGGCTCCCCCGGTGCCCGGCCCGCTGCCGCTGCTCCTGCTCGGCCACGGTCGCAAGGGCGGCCGCAGCCACACCACGGCCCTCGCCGAGGACCTGGCCGCGCACGGCTACCTGGTCGCGGGGGTCGACCACACCTACGACGCGGCGGTGGTGGAGTTCCCCGGCGGCCGCGAGGTGCACAGCGCGCTCCCGGACGAACCCGCCGACTGGGAGGCCCAGGAGCGCCTGGAGATCGCCGCCCGGGTGGGCGATCTGCGCTTCCTCGCCGGGGCGCTGACCGCCCGGCGGACCGGGCCGCGGGCCGACCCGGGGCGGATCGGGGTGCTCGGGCACTCGATGGGCGGGGCCGCGGCGGCGGAGGCACTGCGGGTGGACGGGCGCTTCCGCGCCGGACTGGGCCTGGACGGGGGCCTCTTCGGCTCCCCCGTGCCCGATGTCGGGCTCGACCGGCCGTACCTGCTGCTCACGGCGCTCGAGGACCACGACACCTGGCGGCGCTGGCGGGAGCACCAGCGGGGCTGGGCCCGGCAGCTGCGGATCACCGGCGCGGGCCACCTCACCTTCACGGACCTGCCGCACTTCGCACGGCCCGGCGGGCTGGCGCAGGCCTGGCCGGCCGAGCTCTACACGGAGCTGCTGGGCACGCTGGCGCCCGAGCGCTCCACCCACCTGGTGCGCACGTACGCCCGGGCCTTCTTCGACCGGCACCTGCGCGGCCGGCCCGCGCCGCTGCTCGACAGCCCCTCGCCGCGCCACCCCGAGGTCGAGTTCCGCTGGGCGCGCGGCAACTGACTTTGCATCAGGGACCGGGCAGGGGCGGGGCGGCGGGGGCGGGGCCGAGGGTGGTGGTGCCCGGGGCCGCCCGGTGGCCCAGGCCCGTGCGGTAGACGTCGAGCGCCGCCTCGGTCCGGCCGGCGCGGCGCAGCAGGTCGCCGAGCAGCCGGCAGAGGTCGGCCAGGTCGCCGCCCGCCCCGCTGCGTTCGAGCAGGGACAGGGCGCGCACGTAGTGCTCCTCGGCGGCGTCGGGGTCCCCGCGGTCCTCGGCGATGAGACCGAGGAGGCGGTGGGCCCCGGCGGCGTGGACGGCGCCGTGGCGGTCGTCGAGTTCGAGGAGGGCAGACAGCAGGTCCACGGCCTCCGCGTGGCGGCCCAGGCGGCGCAGTACGTCGGCGAGCTCCACCTCCACCTGGGCCGTGAACAGGGCCGCCCGCTTGGCGGTCAGCATCGTGCGGGCGGTGCGCAACTCAGCCTCGGCGGAGGCCAGTTCGCCGTTCTGCGCGTGGACGTAGCCGCGCATCCAGTGGCAGTGGGCCAGGTCGGTGTGCATGCTGAGCTGCCGGTAGATCCGCTGGGCCTGGGCGAGTGAGGCGTCGGCGTCGGCGGTGCGGCCCCCGGCGAGCAGGGTGCGGGCGACCTGCCGGTGCATTCCCGCGACGAGGGCGGGGTCGGCCACCTGCGGGGCGAGGGAGAGGGCCAGTTCGGCGGAGCGGGCCGCGCGGGCGTGCGCGCCCATGTCCATGTACGGGCCGATGACCGCGGCGTGCAGCAGGACCAGGGCGTCGGGGTCGGCCAGTCCGCCGCTGCCGAGCTCGTCGATCGCGGACTCCAGCAGGTAGCAGGCGTAGCGGAGTTCGCCCGCGAGGAGGTGGGCGACGGCCCGGCCGCGGACGGCGCGGGCCCGCCGGGGGGCGGGCTCGTCGGCCAGGAGCTCCTCCGCCGCCTCGAAGTGGCGGCGGGCGGCGTCGAGTTCCCCGGCTTCCAGGGCGCAGTCGCCGAGTCCGAGCAGGGCCTCGGCCCGCTCCGGGGCCAGGGCGTGGTGCTCGGCGTCGGTGAGGATGCGGCGGTAGTCGACGGCGGCCTCGTCGGCGGCGCCGGTGGCCAGCCGGCGCTGGGCGTCGGTCAGCGCGAGGCGCAGCTCGGTGGCCAGGCGGGCGGGTCGGCCGGTGGCCAGTTCCTCGAAGGTGCTCCCGAGGCGCTCGGCGAGGTAGCGCAGGGCGGTCTCGGAGGGGCGGACCCGGCCCGACTCCAGGGTGGAGACGTAGGCGGGCGTGTAGGCGGGTCCGGCGAGCTGACGCTGTGTCATGCCCAGCCCGGTGCGCAGCCGTTGCACGCGTCGCCCGATATCTGCCGGTTCGTCCATGACACCCCTCCGCGGTTCGTCCCCGCCCCCAGTATTCAGGGGCCCCGGGGCGTTGCGCACGCCCCGTGCGCACCCCTAGGTTAAGCAACTCGTTCATCGTACTTACTTATTCGCTTAACTCACTTGTCGGGGAGAGGTCTTCATGCGTCCAGCACTGCGCAGAGCCGTGGCGGCGGCCGGTGCCGCCACCGCGGCCGCCGTCCTCCTGGCCGCCGGTCCGGGTACCGCGGCCGCCGGTCCGCACGCGCCCGGGGCCGGTACTCCCGCCGCCGGGGCCGGGGTGGAGGTCGAGATACCCGGGCCGGAGGCCGGTTCCGCAGCGGGCTCCGGGCACCTGCGCGTCCCCCCGCGGGGCAAGGCCCGGCCCGTGTCCCGGCTGTCGGCCGCGGGCGCCGCCGCGGACGGGGAGGTGGGCCGCCTCTTCGGCGACGGCACCACCGCCGACCGGCTCGACATCGTGGTGGTCGGGGACGGCTACACCGCCGGGGAGCTGGACCGCTTCCACGCCGACGCCCGCCGCAAGTGGGCCGAACTGACCGCCGTGGAGCCCTACACGACGTACCGGAACCTCTTCAACGTCTGGACGGTCGACGCGGTCTCGAACCAGTCCGGGGTCTCCGGCGACCCCGGCGCGGGCACGGTCCGCGACACCGCGCTCGGCTCGTACTTCTGGTGCGAGGGCATCGAGCGGCTCCTGTGCATCGACCAGGAGAAGGTGGACCGGTACGTGGCGAAGGCACCCGAGGCGGACCTCGTGGTGGTCCTGTCGAACAGCACCAAGTACGGCGGAGCCGGGTACAACGAGCCCAGCGCCACCCTCGGCTACGAGGGCATCTCCACCGCCTCCTCGGGCAACGAGAAGTCCGGAGAGGTCGCGATCCACGAGACCGGGCACTCCCTCGGCAAGCTCGCCGACGAGTACTTCTACCCCGGCTACCCGGGCTACGAGCAGTACACGGGCGCCGAGCCCGCCGACGCCAACATCTCCACCCTCACGGCCGCCGACCTGGCCGCGCGCAAGGCCAAATGGCACCGCTGGCTGGGCGAGCCCTCCCCCGACGGCGGCACGGTCGGCGCCTTCGAGGGCGGCGGCTACTACGTCAGGGGGCTCTACCGGCCCACCGACAACTCCCTCATGCGGGTCCTCGGCAAGCCCTTCAACCTGCCGGGCGTGGAGGCGATGATCGCCGGGTTCCACCGGCACGCGGAACCGGTCACGGCCCGCACCCCCGCCGGGCGGACCCTGCGCTCCGGCCAGTCGGCGAAGATCGCGGTGCCGCGGCTCACCGGGGCAGACGGCCGGCAGTTCGCGATCCGCTGGTACCTCGACGGCAAGGAGCTGCGGGCCTTCCGCGGCCGTACGAAGGTCCCGGTGGACTCCCTCGGCGGGCTGCTGGCCGACCGGCGCACGCACAAGCTGTCGGTGACCGTCACCGACGCCACCCCGGCCGTCCGCGATCCGCGGATCGCAGCGGAGCTGCGGTCCGCGCTGAAGTGGAAGGTCCGCCGCTGACGGCGGGCCGCTCCCGCAGGGGCCCGCGGCGGGCCGCCCCCTCCCGGGGCGCCCCGCCGCGGGCGTTCCTCAGGGCAGGTACAGGGTGTAGAGCAGCCGGTCGGGCACGGTCGGGACCGGGTTCAGCACCCCGGTGGTCGCGTGCGTCACCAGCGCCCCCTTGACCTGGGCGGGGGTGGAGCCGGGGAAGCGGGACAGGTGCAGGGCGGCGGCGCCCGCGGCGTGCGCGGTGGCCATCGAGGTGCCGCTGAGGGTGGCGGTCGCGGTGTCCCCGGCGGCCCAGGCCGAGGGGATGCCCACCCCGGGCGCGAACAGGGTCACGCACTGGCCGTAGTTCGAGGAGGGGGCCCGCCGGTCGGTGCGGTCGCTGGACGCGACGCTGATGGTCTCGGGCACCCGGGCGGGCGAGGTGGAGCAGGCCCCGGTGGCACTGCCGCCGCTGCCCGCGGAGACCGTGTACGTGATGCCCGCGCGTATGGAGTTGCGCACCGCGGTGTCGAGGGCGCTGCTGAGGGAGCCGCCGAGGCTCATGTTGGCGACGGCCGGGCGGACGGCGTTGGCCGTCACCCAGTCGACCCCAGCGACGACCCCGGAGGTGCTCGCGGAGCCCTGGCAGTTGAGCACCCGTACGGCCACGAGGCGGGCCTCCTTCGCCACGCCGTACGTCTTGCCGGCGGCGATCCCGCCGACGTGCGTGCCGTGGCCGTGGCAGTCGTTGCCGTTCTGTCCGTCGCCGACCGTGTCGATGCCGACGGAGGCGCGGCCGGTGAACTCGGCGTGGGTGGTGCGCAGTCCGGTGTCGATGACGTACACCCGCACGTCCGGGGCGGTGGACAGGTAGGAGTACGTGGTGGACAGCGGCAGCCTGCGCTGGTCGATCCGGTCCAGCCCCCAGGGGGCGCCGGTCTGGGTGCCGGGTGCGGCGGCCGCGCCGAGCCGGACCACGGTGTCCTGCCGGACCTCCGCCACCCGCGGGTCGGCCGCGAGCCGGGCCGCCTGGGCGGGGCTCATCCGGGCCGAGAACCCGTAGAGGGCGGCGCGGTAGGCGTGCCCGAGGCGGGCCCCGCCCGCCCGGTCCAGCAGTTCGTGCGCCACGGCCGCGGCGGCGGGGCGGGCGGCGGAGCGCCCGGCCGGCTCCTTCAGCAGGACGATCCAGCCGTCCGGCACGGCGCGCTCGCCGGGCGCCGCCGGGTACAGCTTCGCGGCGGCGGGGGCGGCTGGGGCGGCCGCGGGGGCCGGTGCTGCGGCGGTGGCCGCTCCGGTCTGGAGCGCTGCGGCGAGCAGGGCCGCCGGGAGCAGCAGGGCGGTGAGCCGCCGACGCGGGGTGCGTGACTCTCTCATGTGCGGGGCACCTTGACCTTTCGTCGACCGAGTGTGGGGTCTGGTCGTGCGCGGTGGTGCGGTGCGTGCGGTGCGGTGCTGGCCGGGCCGCCGGGTGCGGGGCCGGGCGCAGGCCAGCGTGCCGGGAAGGGGGGGGGGGGAAAAAAAGGGGCCGACCCCAAAACGGACAGGGGGCAGCCCCCCCCCAGGCCAAGGAGGAAGAAGGAG
>NZ_JBVJYM010000004.1:0-413302 GCF_055600495.1 Streptomyces sp. NPDC038213 | reverse complement strand
CGTCGCGCGGCACTTTGCCTTTCTTTTGCCCGCGCTTGCCGTTTTGTTGTTTCTCTGCGTGCATTTTTCTCGGTTCCGTGCTGGTGGGGCCGCGGGGTGCTGCCCCGGGCGCGGCCGGGCGGCGCTCCCCGCCCGGTCAGGGCGGGGAACGGGCTTGGATCGGGCGGGGGTTCAGGAGGTGAAGGTCCACCTCTGGGCCGCGGAGCCGTTGCAGGCCGTCCGGGTCAGCTTGGCGCCGCCCGCGGTGGACCCGCCCGCGGGCGCCAGGCACTGGCCGCCGCTGCGCAGGGACTCCTGCGGCCCCTGCTGCCAGATCTGGCCCGCGCTGCCGTTGCACGGCTGGACGGTCGCGCGCGCGGTCGCGGCCCCGTCGAGGCAGACCCCGGACAGTCCGGTGAGCCGCCCGTCCGGGTGCAGGGTCCACCGCTGGTTGGGCCCGCCGTGGCAGGTGTACAGGGTGGGTTCGGTGCCGGGGGCGGTGGCGCTGTGCGGGAGGTCGGCGCAGGTGGCGGAGGCCCCGTTGACCAGGGTGGCGGATGCGGGCAGCGGGACCGGCCGGCCGGTGGCGGTGATCTCGGCGGCGCTGGTCCACGGACCGCGGCCGCCCGCCTCGGTGAGGGCCTTCAGCCGCAGGTAGCGGCCGGATTTCGCGGCCGTCGCCACGGTCTTGGCGGCGGCGGTGTCGGCGAAGGTGCCGGCTGCGACCGGGGAGCCCCAGTCGGCGGTGCTGTCCGACACGTACACCTCGTAGGAGCCGATCCGGCCGTTGCTGCCGCCGTCCTGGCGGGGCAGGTAGCCGATCCCGTCGACCGTGTGGCGGGCGCCGAGGTCGATGCGGATGTCGTGCGGGAGGGGGGCTGGGGCGCCGTTGGACCAGGCGGTGTGCCACTGGGTGGCCGGGTTGCCGTCGAAGGCGTTCACGGCGGCGCCGTTCTCGGCCCGGGTCTCCTCGCTGTCGGCACCGGCCAGGGTCCAGCCGGACTGCGGGATCGGGGTGGAGCCGCCGCCCGGGACCGCCTCGGCCGCGGGGATCCGGGTGCCGGCGGCCTCGATCGTGAACGCCCCCGACTTCGTACCGGACTTGACCCACAGGATGCCGGCCCGGTCCGCCGGGTCGAAGTACCAGCCGGTGGCTGCGGCCTCGTACGCCGCCTTGGAGCCGTGCGCGGGCAGGGCGGCCCCGTCGGCGGTGACCCCGGTGGGGGGGCCGGCCACGTGGAGGGTGAACTCGTAGCCGCGGGAGGCCGGTTTCCCGGCGTAGCTGCCCGTGGGGGCGCCCACGGACACGGACACCGTGCCGGGGCCCGCCGCGGGTGCGCTCACGTCCACGCGCTGGCGGGCGTAGGCCCCGTCCTGGTGGGCGCGGGTCAGGCCGTCGTCCTCGTACAGGCTGAAGGAGGAGGTGCCGCGCGGGTGGATGTCGTAGGTGAGGGTGGAGACGGGCTTCTCGCCGGTGTGGTTCATCTGGGGCCACATCGGCACGACCGCACCGCCCCTGACGAACAGCGGGAGGGTGTCGAGCGGGGCCTGGTAGCCGTTGAGCCAGCCGGGCCCGGCGTAGGTCTTCCCGGTCCAGTAGTCCGTCCAGGTGCCCGCCGGCAGGTAGATCCCGTCGCGGACGGCGGTGTCGGAGACCACGGGCGCGACCAGGAAGGAGTCCCCGGCCATGAACTGACCGCTGGTCAGATTGCCGCGGGCCACCGGGTCGTCGGGGTATTCGAGGACCAGGGCGCGGGTGCTGGGGACGCCGGTCTCGTGGGCGGTGCGGCTCATCGTGTACAGGTAGGGCATCAGCCGCATCTTCAGCTTCAGGTACTTGCGGTTGATGGACTGGTACGGCTCGGCGAACCGCCACGGCTGCTTGTCCTGGTAGCCCGCGGAGGGGCCCGTGGCCCCCCAGCCGGACATGGTCATGAAGGCGGGGGTGAAGGCCTTCCACTGGAGGTCGCGGACGTAGGTCTTCGGACTGCCCCCGAAGATGCCGTCCACGTCGCCCGCCGCGTAGTTGAGCCCCGACAGCCCGGCCCCGGCGATGGCGGGCACGTGCCAGCGCATGTCGGCCCAGGTGCCGTAGGTGTCGCCGGTCCACACGACGGCGTTGCGCTGGGTGCCGGCCCAGCCGTCCACGGTCCACACGAACCGGCGGGCGTCGGAGTTCTTCTCGATGCCCTCGACGGCCTGCTTCACCCCGTCGAAGGCGTACTTGTAGCCGCTGCCGATCCAGGCGACGTCGGTCTTCACCCCGCGGGAGCCGGCCGTGCCCACCTCCTGGCCGATGTCCGCCAGCCCGGTGGAGGTCCACAGGCCGGTCTGGAAGCCCTTGGCCTTCAGCGCGTCGACGGTGGACTTCAGGGGGGCGGTGTAGCCGCAGCCGTAGCCGTCGTTGGGCAGGAACCAGCCCGAGGGCATGTCGGCGGCGCGGGCGTCGGCGGCGTAGCCGACGACGTCGGGGGTGGTCTGGTGGCGGAGCCTGCCGTGGTCGCCCTGGTAGTCGGGGTTGGAGGCGTTCCAGCAGTCGGCGTTGCCGAGTTCGAAGCCCCAGTGCGGGGCCATGAACGGCTTGCCGCTGACGTCGGTGTAGGCGTCGAGGACGGACTTGAGGGAGTCGCCGGTGAAGTACCAGGCGTCGAAGCGCTTCTCGTTGTGGGTGAAGGCCCCGGGGGCGTCGAAGGCGTACGAGCCGGGGGCCCAGGTGTTGCGCATGACCCCGTAGCGGTTGGTGGACATGTAGAAGGGGGCCGGGCTCGCGTTGTCGTTCTCGCGCCACTTGTTGTCCACGGCCACGGGCACCGTCTTGCCGCGCAGCGCCCACTCGCCCAGCCGCAGGCCGGTGCCGTAGAACTGCTCGTCGGCGCCGCGGGCCAGGTACTGGGTGGTCTGGCTGTTCGTCCAGCTGATGGGCTGCGTCTCCTCCCATACGGGGGTGACTCCGTCGGCGCGGTAGACGGAGAACTGCAGCGGGGACTTGTTGACCCGGATGGAGAGCTCCGGGGTGGTGATCCGGTAGTGGGTGCCCTGGTCGGTGTAGGCCGTCTGGACGGATCCGAAGTCGGTGGTGGCGGCGAGGTCGGCGCCGGCCGGGTCGTTCGTGAAGGTCCCGTCGGGCGAGAGCCAGATGCGGAAGATGTCGGCGCGGGCCACGACCACGCGGGCCCTGGCCCCACTGGACGCGGTGATCGTGAAGGTGTTCCCGGACTGGGCGAAGGCCGTGACCGAGCCCGCGGTGGCCGCGGCGGCGGAGGGCGCGGGGCCGGCCGTCACCAGGGCGGTGGCGGCGAGGGCCAGGACGAGCGCGGTGCCGAGCACCCGCCGGAGCGGGCCCGGGTCGGGGCGCGGACTCCGGCGGCGCGGGATCCGGTGGCGCAGTGGGCCGAACGTCATGGGGCGACTCCCTCGGTCTGCGCGCTCCGGGCGCGGCCGGGGGGTGGGCCGCGCGCGGGCACGCGAGGTGGCTGGCAGGCACCTGCGGTTGGCATGCGCCTGGCAACATAGCGCCCCCGCGGGGGATTTTGAAAGAAGATGCTCGGAACTCCTCCCAATCAAGCAGCTTCGCGCATGACGGGCGGGGAGTGCGGGCAGGATGCCCGCACGCCGGGGGTGAGCCCCCGTACGCACCTTGACCTCGACTTAGGTTGAGGTCCTAGCGTTCCCGGCATGGACATGGAAGTCACCGCGTGGATGTCGCTCCACAGTGCGATCAACGCCGAACAGGACCGGCGGCCGTTCAACCGCAGGAGCCTCGGCCGGGTGGCGGCGTTCGCCCGCCCGCACCGGCGCCAACTGCTCCTCTTCCTGCTGCTCAGCACCGTCACCGCCCTGCTCGCGGTGGCCACCCCCGTCCTCGCGGCCCGGGTCGTCGACGCGATCGTCGACGGCGGCGCCGACGGTACGGTCACCCGGCTCGCCCTGCTCATCGCGCTGATCGCGGTGGCGGAGGCGGCCCTCGGACTGCTCACCCGCAAACTGTCCGCCACCCTCGGCGAGGGCCTGATCCTGGACCTGCGCACGGCCGTCTTCGACCACGTGCAGCGGATGCCGGTGGCCTTCTTCACCCGTACCCGCACCGGGGCCCTGGTCAGCCGGCTCAACAACGACGTCATCGGCGCCCAGCGGGCCTTCAGCAACACCCTCTCGGGGGTGGTAGCCAACTCCGTGACCCTGCTGCTGACCCTCGTGGTCATGCTCAGCATCTCCTGGCAGATCACCCTGCTCGCGCTCGTCCTGCTCCCGGTGTTCGTGGTGCCGGCCCGCCGGATGGGCACCCGGATGGCCCGGATGCAGCGCGAGGCCGCGCGGCTCGACGCCGCGATGGCCACCCAGATGACGGAGCGCTTCTCCGCCCCGGGGGCCACCCTCGTCAAACTGTTCGGGCGGCCCGCCGAGGAGTCCGCCGAGTTCGCCGCGCGGGCCGGGCGGGTCCGGGACATCGGCATCCGGACCGCGATGGCCCAGTCCGCCTTCATCACCGCCCTCACCCTGGTCTCCGCCCTCGCCCTGGCCCTGGTGTACGGGCTGGGCGGGTACTTCGCCCTGGAGGGCACCCTGGACGCCGGCTCCGTGGTGGCGCTGGCCCTGCTCCTGACCCGGCTGTACGCCCCGCTCACCTCGCTGGCGGGGGCCCGCGTGGAGGTGATGAGCGCCCTGGTGAGCTTCGAGCGGGTCTTCGAGATCCTCGACCTGGAGCCGCTGATCGCCGAGAAGCCGGGAGCCCTGCGGGTACCGGAGGGCCCGGTGGCGGTCGAGTTCGACCGGGTGTCCTTCGGCTACCCCGCGCCCGACAAGGTCTCGCTGGCCTCGCTGGAGGAGGTGGCGGGCCTCGACACCCGGGGCGGCACACCCGTCCTGCACGAGGTGTCGTTCCGCGCCGAACCGGGGCAGATGATCGCCCTGGTCGGCTCCTCCGGAGCGGGCAAGTCCACCATCGCGCAGCTGCTCCCCCGCCTGTACGACACCGATGCCGGCGCGGTGCGGCTCGGCGGGGTCGACGTACGCGACCTGACCGCCGACTCGATCCGCGACACCCTCGGCATGGTCACCCAGGACGGGCACCTCTTCCACGAGTCCGTGCGCGCGAACCTGCTGCTGGCCCGGCCCGGCGCCGCGGAGGAGGAGATCTGGGAGGCGCTGCGCCGCTCCCGCCTGGACGGCCTGGTGGCCGCGCTGCCCGACGGGCTGGACACGGTGGTCGGCGAGCGCGGCTACCGCCTCTCCGGCGGGGAGCGCCAGCGGCTGACCATCGCCCGGCTGCTGCTGGCCCGCCAGCGGGTGGTCATCCTCGACGAGGCCACCGCCCACCTCGACTCCACCTCGGAGGCGGCGGTGCAGGAAGCCCTGGCCGAGGCCCTGGAGGGCCGTACCGCCGTGGTGATCGCGCACCGGCTGTCGACCGTCCAGGCCGCCGACCAGATCCTGGTCGTGGAGGCCGGGCGGATCGTCCAGCGGGGTACGCACGCCGAGCTGCTGGCGGCGGGCGGGCGGTACGGGGAGCTGTACCGCACCCAGTTCGCCCCCGGCGCCGGGGCCACCCCGGCGGCCGACCGGGACGGGCGCCCCGGTGTGCCGACCGGGTGAGCGGAGCCGTGTACGCGCCGCCGTGATCAAGGTCCGCCCCTTCCGCACCCGATGCTGATGAATTGTCAGGTTCGTCTCGGGATCGGGAAAGAGGGATATGAGTGCTGTCGTGAGGGCCCCGCACCGCGGGAGCCCACGATGGTTGAGCTGCGCCCTGCTGGTGCTGGCCGCGCCCGCACTGGCGGGGACCACGGCCGCGGGGGCCGCCGCGGCCGCCGCCCGCGCCGACGGGTCGGTCACGGTCACGGTGGTCCGCGACGTCGACTCCGACGGCAGCTGGACCCCGGCCCTGGAGGTCGGCGAGGCGGACATCCCCGTCCACCTCACCGATGCCTCGGGCGCCACCCGCACGGTCGCCACCGGCGCCGACGGCCGGGCCGTCTTCGACCCCGGCGCGCTGGGCCTGTCCGGCGGGCGGTACCGGGTCGAGGCCGAGATCCCGGCCGCGAAGGGCTTCCTGCGCCCGGCCCAGGCGGGCGGGCCCGCGCCCTCGCTGTCCTCGCTGGTCGAGTTCGTGAACGTGGCCGACGGCCGCACCGCCGAGGTGGTCACCGGGGTCCACAGCCCCGGCGACTACTGCGACGCCAACCCCGACCTCGCCACCCCCTGCCACGCGCAGAGCGGCGCGGGCGTCGTCGGCGCCAAGGCCCTGGTCTCCTGGCCGTACGACCGTACGGGCGACTCGCCCGCGCCGAACGACGAGAGCACCTTCGAGAAGATCGGCGCCACCTACGGGCTCGCCCACAAGCGCTCCACGGACCAGCTGTTCGTGGGCGCCCTGACCAAGCGGCTGATCCCGTACGGTCCGGCCGGGCCCGGCGGGATCTACCTGGTGGACCGGGCCAGCGGCCAGACGTCCACCTTCGCGGTGGTCCCGGACGCGGGCGACGCCGTGCACTCGGCGGACCTCACCCGCGACACCCTGGAGATCAACAACGCCGTCGGCAAGGAGGGCCTGGGCGACCTGGACGTCTCCGCCGACGGCAGCACGCTGTACGCGGTGGGCCTGAAGGCCAAGAGCCTGTACGTGTACGACACCGCGGGCGCGGGGCCGGCCGCGCCGCCGGCGTCCCCGCGCCAGGTGATCCCGATCCCGGACCCCGGCTGCCCCTCGGGGGCGGCCGACTGGCGCCCCTTCGGGCTCGGCTTCCACGACGGCGCCCTGTACCTGGGCGGCACGTGCAGCGCCGAGAGCTCCGGGCAGGACGCGGACCTGCGGGCGTACGTGCTGAAGCTCAACGGGACCGCCTTCGAGACGGTGGTCTCCAACGACCTGTCCGCCGAGCGCGGCATGGGCTACTCCGCCGTCAACGGCGACACCCGCTGGCGGCACTGGCTGGCGACCTGGGACCCGTTCGCCTGGTTCGTGCAGGCCAACTTCCCGCAGCCGGTCCTCTCGGACATCGTCTTCGACCGGGACGGCTCGATGGTCCTCGGCTTCCGGGACCGGCTGGGCGACCAGGCGGGCTACGAGGCCCTGGCGCCCGAGGGCACCACCAACGACCCCGCGCAGCGCTCCCTCTTCCCCGCCATGGGCGACATCACGCGCGTGTGCCGGGTGGGCGGGGGCTGGGTGTGGGACAGCGAGTCCGACGCCTGCCCGAACCACTTCGTCCCGGGCACACAGCCGCCGCAGCAGGACACGGTGAAGGAGTACTACCCGGGGGACTCGACCCTCGGGCAGCTCGCCGAGTCCCTGCAGGGCGGGCTCGCGTTCGCCCCGCGGTTCACGAAGACCGTGTCGACGATCACCGACCCGCTGACGATCTTCTCGGGCGGGGTCCGGAAGTTCGACAACACGACGGGCACCGGGTCCGAGGACTACGAGGTGTACGAGGGCCAGGGCACCTTCGGCAAGGCCAACGGCCTGGGCGACCTGGAGCTCCTCTGCGACGAGGCCCCGCTCCAGATCGGCAACCGCGTCTGGTTCGACCGCAACCGCGACGGCATCCAGGGTCCGGACGAGGAGCCGATCCCCGGGGTCACGGTCACCCTCAAGAACGCCGCGGGCGAGGTCCTGCAGACCACGACCACCAACGCCCGGGGCGAGTACTACTTCCAGGTCGAGCCGGGTACGGAGTACCAGCTCACCTTCGACGCGACCACGGGTGACACGAGCGGCATCCCGGAGCTCCCGGCCGCCTCCGCCCTCGTCCCGACCGAACCGGGGCGCGGCTCGGACCGCTCCGTGGACTCCAACCCCGACCGGGCCACCCAGACCGAGCGCTTCACCACGGGCGCCGCCGGGGACAACGACCACACGCACGACGCCGGGTACTACATCCCGCAGCAGGGCCGGCTGGAGGTCCTGAAGCAGGACTCCGGCACGGACGCCCCGCTGGCCGGAGCGGTCTTCCAGCTCTGGCGGGAGACCAACGGGCAGACCGGCCTCCAGACGGACGGCGCCACCCCGGACACGCGCGTGGGCGACCCCTGCACCACCCCGGCCAACGGCACCTGCACCGCCGAGGACCTGCCGCTGGGCACCTACTACTGGCAGGAGACGGCCGCCCCCGAGGGCTACCGCCTCCCCAGCCCCGCCGTCTCCGGCCCCCTCGTCCTCACGAACGAGAACGCCGAGCAGGGCATCACCACCACCGTCGGCAACGACCCCGTCACGGGCGGCGCCTCGGTCCTCAAGCGCGACTCCGGCACGCAGGCCCCGCTGGCCGGAGCGGTCTTCCAGCTCTGGCGCGAGACCAACGGCGCGACGGGCCTCCAGACCGGCGGCGCCACCCCCGACACGAAGGTCGGCGCCACCTGCACCACCCCCGCCGACGGCCGGTGCACCACCGCCGACCTGCCGCTGGGCACCTACTACTGGCAGGAGACGGCCGCCCCCGAGGGCTACCGCCTCCCCGACCCCGCCGTCTTCGGGCCCCTCACCCTCACGGCGGAGAACGCCGGCCAGGGCGTGACGGTGACCGCGGACAACGACCCGGTCACCGGCCGGGTGGAGGTCGTCAAGCGCGACAGCGCCACGGACGCACCCCTCCCCGGAGCCGTACTCCAGCTCTGGCGCGAGACCAACAGCACCCGCGGCCTCCAGACCGGCGGCGCCACCCCCGACACGAAGGTCGGCGACCCCTGCACCACCCCGGCGAACGGCACGTGCGCCGCCACCGACCAGCCGCTGGGCACCTACTACTGGCAGGAGACGGCCGCCCCCGAGGGCTACCGCCTCCCCGACCCCGCCGTCTTCGGGCCGCTCACGCTGACCGCCGAGAACGCCTCCACCGGGGTGACCGTCACGGTGGACAACGACCCGGTCACCGGCGGCATCGGCATCCTCAAGCGCGACGGCTCCACGGACGCACCCCTCCCCGGGGCGGTCTTCCAGCTGTGGCGCGAGACCAACGGCGAAACCGGCCTCCAGACCGGCGGCGCCACCCCCGACACGCGCGTCGGTGACCCCTGCACCACCCCCGCCGACGGCACCTGCCGCGCCACCGGGCAGGCACTCGGCACGTACTACTGGCAGGAGACGGCCGCCCCCGAGGGCTACCGCCTCCCCGACCCCGCCGTCTTCGGGCCCCTCACCCTCACGGCGGAGAACGCCGGCCAGGGCGTGACGGTCACCGTGGACAACGAGCCCGTGACCGGCCAGGTCGAGGTGCTCAAGACCGACAGCAAGAGCGGTGCCGTGCTGCCGGGTGCGGTGTTCCAGCTCTGGCGGGACAGCAACGGGCAGGCCGGTCTCCAGACGGAGGGCGCCGGGGCCGACACCCGGGTCGGGGAGCCGTGCACCACGGCCGCCGACGGCCGGTGCAGCACGGCCGGGCTGCGGCCCGGTACGTACTACTGGCAGGAGACGGCGGCCCCCCAGGGCCACCGCCTGCCCGATCCGGCGGTCTTCGGGCCGCTGCTGCTCACCGTGGAGAACGCCTCGGCCGGGGTCTCCGTGACCGTGGCGAACGACCCGGTGCTCGGTGAGATCCGGCTGCTGAAGAAGGACCGGTCCTCGGGCCGGCCGCTGCGCGGCGCGGTCTTCGAGCTGTGGCGGGAGACCAACGGCACGCGCGGTCTGCAGACCGCCGGCGCAGAGCCCGACACCCGGGTCGGGTCCGCCTGTGCCACGGACCGCGCGGGCCACTGCGTGTTCAGCGGCCTCGCCCCCGGCTCGTACTACCTGCGGGAGACGGCCGTCCCCGAGGGGTACGTGCGGCCGTCCGACCCGGTCACCGGCCCGTACGAGGTCACCGCGGGCAATGCCGCGGAGGGCATCGACGTGACCCGCGTCAACGAGCGCGGCGAGCCCGGCAAGGGCGGAAAGGGAGGCAAGGAGGGGAAGGAAGGGCGTCGGCCCTGACGGCGACGGCTGAGTGCTGGGCGGTCCGCCGGGTCTTCGGGCCCGGCACCGCGACGGCGGCCGGCCCCGGTGCACCGCGTGTGCGCCGGGGCCGGCCGCCGTCTACCGGCCGTCGTCTGCCGTGCTCCGGTCGCCGGGCGGCCGCCGTCAGGCGTCGCCCGTGCCCGGCTTGGTGCCCCAGACGACCACCGGGTCGCCGATCCGCGTGGTCCGCCAGAGCAGTTCGGCGTCGTCGATCTGCAGGTTGATGCAGCCCGCCGAGCCCCCGCCGTCGAACAGGTCCTCGTACACCCCGTGGAAGGCCTGGCCCCCGGAGAAGTACTGGGCGTACGGCATGGGCGCCTCGTCGTACAGCTGCGAGGTCTCGTCCACGACCCGCCGGGTGATCTCGTGCCGTCCGTCGCGGGTCTGCTGCCCCCAGCGGCCGGTGCGTACGGCGACGGCCTGGTAGACGACCGTGCTGCCGCGCTGCACCCATACGAGCTGCCGCTCCAGGTCCACGCACACCACGCGCCCCTCCCCCGTCGGGCACCGGCCCTGCGCGTTGGGCCGCCGCCGCTCCTCCACCACCAGGGCGGTCCGGTAGGTGCGCAGGTCGGCCCGGCCCTCGGCGGGGCTGATGCGCTGGGTCCGCTGGAAGGTGCGGATCGCGGTGCAGTCGGCCTCCGACTGCCTTCCGTCGGCGGGCAGTCCGAGGTACTCCTCCAGTTCCCACTGGTAGGGGCCGGTGTCCGCGGTACAGGGTGCTGCGGGCGCCGGCTCGGCGGCGGCGGCCGGTGCGCACGGCCCCGCGAGCGCCGCCGCGGCGCAGGCGAGCACGGCGGCCGCCGTCCTGGTGCGGTGGATCGTTCCGCTGGCCCTCACCCTGGTCCTCCTCGCGCCGCCGTTGCCTTCCTGTCTGGAATTCGAGCACGGTCCGGCTCCGGCAGCCGGATCACGCGGGCCGTCCGGGTGGCCCGGGGCGCGTTCCGCGCCCGCCGGGCCGGGCGCGGTGGTCTGCTGGGCGGGTGAGACCCCGCACCGCGACCGCTTTCGCCGTCCTTGCCCTGCTCCTGACGGGCTGTACGGCCGATCCGCCGCCCGGCCCCCCGGCCCGGCCGGTCACCTCCGAGGAGGCCCAGCAGCTCGCCCTCGTCCGGCTGTCGGTGTACGAACGCAGTCCGGTACGGGTCCGGGTGCGGGTCCCCGCCACCGCCGGGTCCGCGACGGAGCTGGACCTGACCGTGGACTACCGCACCCACCGGGGCCGTGCGGCCTACGCCTCGGGCGGGGCCCGGGGGAGCCTGGTGTTCGACGCCTCCGGGGTGACCGTGACCCCGGAGGGCGGCGGGGGTCGCGCGGTCCGGCGCCCGTACACCGCCTCCCTGCTCGACCGCTCGCTGCTGCTGGCGCTCTCCCTGGGCGCGGACCGGCCCGAGAACGCCCAGCTGCTCGCGCAGGGCGGGGCCCTGTGGCAGGGCGCGCAGACCCGGGGCGGTCGCCGGTACACGGTGTTCTCGGGTCCGCGACCGGCCAGGCGGGCGAAGGCGGAGACGAGGGAGGGGGTGAAGGCGGGGGCCCCGGGGGCCGGTTCGCCGCTGCGCTACTGGGTGGCGGAGGACGGGGGCCTCGGCCGGGTGGAGGCCCTCCTGGCGGTGCAGTCCCCGCCGCTGGTCCTGGAGTTCGCCCCCGGGCCCGGGGGCGCGGCGGGCAGTGGTTCCGCCACCGGCTCCACCGGCTCCGGTCAGCCCGCCGGGAGTCCGTAGTCCGCCGCCCGCGGGGCCGGCATCCCGGCCGCGGGCAGTCCGCCTGCGGCGGGCCGGGTGTCGGCCGCGCGCGGCAGCTGCGGCTGCGGCCCGGGGGCCGGCACCAGGCGGAACGACATCCCGGGCGGGGCCGGGGCGCGGCCCGGCGCACCGGGCCCCGCCCCCGTACCGGACCCGGGGCCGGATCCCGTGCCCGTACCTGCACCGGTGCCGGACCCGCTGTCCCGGCCCATACCGCCGCAGGCCCGGACCGGACCCGACACGGCCCGTTCCCCGTTGTCCGCGAAGCAGTTGCCCGTGCCCGCCGGGGCGGACTGGACCAGGTCGACGGCATTGCCGGTCACCCGGTTGTCGCGGACGGCGTTCCCCCGCGCGGGGTGGCCGGGGACGTCCCGTACCCAGATGCCCGCCCGGCGGTGGCCCGTGACCAGGTTCCGTTCGAACACGTTGGGGCCGGCGCCGCCGACGCCGATCCCGATGCCGAAGCCCCCGTCGGCCTGCTCGGGGCTCGCGGCGTCGTTGTTGCCGGTGAGGGAGTTGCCCGCGAACAGGGCCCCGTGCTGCGGTGCGAGGGCCTCCAGGTCGTCGGTGTTGACCGCGGCGCCGACCCGGTTGAGGCGGGCACGGTTGCCCAGGAAGTACAGCTCCTGCGAGGCGTTGGTGACCTCCAGGCCGACGGCGTTGTGCTCGACGGTGTTCCCGCGCACCACCGTCCGGCAGGGGCGGCACTGGCCGACGTAGATGCCGGAGTCGGCGTGCCCGGAGGCGTAGGAGTGCTCGATGAGGCCGTCGCGGGCGTCGAAGGCGTAGATGCCGTACAGGGCGTTGTTGTGGGCCGTCACGTAGGAGGCGCGGAATCCGCTCAGCGGGGGGTGGGCCGCCGGGTCGAGGCGGTCGTACGCGGCGCCGCCCGCCCCCGAGGAGTGCCGGGCGGGGTCCTTCACCCCGGTGAAGAGCAGGCCGTTGGCCAGGTGCCGGCGGACGGTCAGGTTCTCGACCGCCGAGCCGGCTCCGGTGACGGTGATCCCGTTGGCCCGGCGGAACTCCCCGTCGATGACGGTGCGGTTGCGGTCGGTGCCGCGGAGCACCACCCGCGGGGTGCCGAGGACCACGCTCTCCCGGTACACCCCGGGTGAGACGAGCACCAGGTCCCCGGGGCGGGCCAGCCCGACGGCCCTCCCGATGGTGGGGTGGTCCTGCGGGACCCGCAGGACGGCGGCGCCCGCGCCGCCCGGCCGCCCGTCCCGCCCGCCCTGCGCACCCGTTCCGCCGGTGGCTTCCGAGCCTCCTGGGCTGCCCGGGGTACAGGCCGCCGCGGACAGCAGGACGGCGGCCGCGGCTGCGGCGAGGGCGGGGCGGACGCCGCGCCGGGCCGGGCGCCGCGGGGCCGAGGACGAGTTCGCCATGGCCGAAGGTGTATCGTCCCCGGTCCGTGATCTCCAATTCCGTCCCGGTTCATTCGGCCCTATGCCGCCGTAGGACATTTGTCGGACTGCTCGGTACGTCGGCCCTGGCCGCGGCCGGTACCGCGGTCACGGGCTGCGCCCCGTCCGCTCCGGCCGGCCCGTCCGCACCACCCGCTCCGGACCCCGCGGGCACCCCGCCGCGGCGGGTCCGGGCGGCGGGCACCGACGGGGTCGGGGACGGAGCGGCCCCGGCCGGAGGCAGCCGCGCGGGCGGGCCGCGGGCCGGACGGTCCGCTCCCCCGCGCCGCCAGCCCGGGATCTCGACCCCTCAGCCGCCCGCCGCCCTGTTCACCGCGTACGACCTGGGGCCCGGGATCCGCGGCGCCGCCGGGCGCAGGTCCTTCGCGGAGCTGCTCGCCTCCTGGGACCGGCTCCTGTCGGCCCCGGCCCCGCACCCGGCCGCCGCCGGGACCCGGCCCACCGCCACGGTCGGGCTGGGGCCGGGCCTCGGCACCCTGCTCGGCAGCGCCGCCCTGCCCCCGCTGCCGGACGAGCTCCCCGCCTTCCCGGGCGACCGCCTCGACCCGGGGCGCACCGGCGGCCACCTCGGGCTGCTGGTCTGCGGGCCGGACGCGACGGCCTGCCGGGAGCTGACCCGGCGTCTGGAGGGCCCGGCGGAAGGGGTCCTGCGGCCCCGCTGGCGCCAGGACGGCCACATCCCGGCCACCCCGCCGGGGCAGGCCCCGCGCAATGCCCTCGGCTTCCGCGACGGCAGCGCGAACCCGACCGCCGCCGAGGCCGAGCGCTGGGTCTGGCTGCCCGCGCAGGGCCCGCAGGCGCACGGCACGCATCTCGTGGTCCGGCGCATCCGCCTGCACACAGCCCCCTTCGCGGAGCTGCCGCTGGCCCGGCAGGAGCGGATCATCGGCCGCCGCCGCGCCGGGGGCGGCCCGCTGGACGGCGGCCCGGAGTCCGCCCACGTCGACCTGTTCTCCAAGACCCCGGAGGGGCGGTACGTCCTGCCCGCCGACTCCCACGCCCGGCTGGCGCACTCGCGCTACGACGGCGGCGCCCGGATGCTGCGCCGCGGCTACACGTACACCGAGGGGGCGACGGGCCGGGGGCTGCTGTTCCTCGCCTACATGCGGGATCCGGCGCTGTTCACCCGGGTCCAGGGCCGCCTGGCGGCGGCCGACTCCCTCAACCCCTTCGTGGAGCACACCGGTTCGGCGGTCTTCTACGTACCCCCGGCGCCGCTGGCGCTGGCCGTACCCGCCTGACGGCCCGGGGTTCCCGGCTCCCCTCCCCCGCCGGTCCGTTGAGGACAGATGGGGCCGGACCGGCCGCTCGCGCGGTCCGGTCCGGCCCCTTCCGAATGTCCTGACGGAACATCAGGAGCAGGATCAGCTGCGGGAGATCAGGGTGGCGACGGCCAGGACGGCGCCGAGCAGCAGGGCCGCGCCGCCGTGGGCCAGGCGGTGGGTGCGCAGCTGCGGGATGAAACGGTCCACCGCGTACCGGCCGGGGCCGGTGAGGGCCAGTGCGGTGGCGGCGGCCACGAGGAGGAGCTCGTACTCGACCCCGCCGGCGCCGGCGAAGAAGCTGCCGTTCCAGGTCACGGCGGTGGCGTTGAGCATGGTGGCGGCGAGGGCGGCGGCGGCCAGCGGGGTGAACAGGCCGACGGCGAGGGCGAGTCCGCCCAGGGTCTCCGTGAGCCCGGCGACGACGGCCATGGCCTCCCCGGCGGGGTAGCCGCTCTGCGTGAAGAAGCCGCCGGTGCCGCTGATGCCGCCGCCCCCGAACCAGCCGAAGAGCTTCTGGGTGCCGTGGGCGGCGATGGTCAGCCCGAGGGCGATGCGCAGCAGGAGCAGTCCGGCGTCGTGGGCGCGGGCGGTGGCCGCGTCGAGCGGGCCCCCGGCGGGGGTGTCGGCGGAGGTGCGCGGGGCGGTGGAAAGGGAGGTCATGGGCAGGGTTCTCTTTCGGTGGGGGGGTGGTGAGGTGCGGCGGGGAGGGCCTGGCGGTGGAACGGGAGCCGGCAGGAGGTGCCGGGGCCGGGACGGCGAAGGGGCCGGGACCGGTCAGCCGAACTGGACGGAGCGCTTGGCGAGCCCCATCCAGAAGCCGTCCACGGCGGTCTTCTGCGTGCCCAGTTCGTCCCCGGCGGCGCCGAGGGTGACGAACAGCGGGGCGAAGTGCTCGGTGCGCGGGTGGGCCAGCCGCCCGGCCGGGGCCTTGTGGAGGAAGTCGAGAAGGGAGTCCACGTCCTGTTCGCCGAGGGCCCGGCGGCCCCAGTCGTCGAACTCGGCGGACCAGCCGGGCACCCCCGCGCCGGTGTGGCGCAGCGCGGCCAGGTTGTGGGTGAAGAACCCGCTCCCGACGATCAGCACCCCCTCGTCGCGCAGCGGCGCGAGCCTGCGGCCGATGTCCATCAGCCGGCGGGGGTCGAGGGTGGGCATGGAGACCTGCAGGACGGGGATGTCGGCCCCGGGGTACATCTCCACGAGCGGTACGTACGCCCCGTGGTCGAGCCCGCGGTCCGGGACGTCCTGGACGGGGGTGCCGGGGGCGCGCAGCAGTTTGCGGACCCGCTCGGCGAGCCCGGGGGCACCGGGGGCGTCGTAGCGGACCCGGTAGTAGTGCTCGGGGAAGCCCCAGAAGTCGTAGACGAGCGGGACGCGGTCGGTGGCCCCGAGGGCGAGCGGCGCCTCCTCCCAGTGGGCGGAGACCATCAGGATCGCGCGGGGCCGGGGCAGCCCGGCGGACCAGGCGGCCAGCTCGGCGGGCCACAGGGGGTCGTCGGCGAGCGGGGGTGCGCCGTGGCTGAGGTAGAGGGCGGGCATCCGCCCGGGGTCCGCGGTGGTCATGGTGTGCTCCGGTCCTCTCCCAGTGTGGGCCGTCCGGCCGGCTTCCGGCGGGTTCCGGCGCGTCCTGTCCGCGCCGCCCGGCGCCGATGCGGTCCGAAGGTGTTGTTCAAATTCGAACCGACAGCTCGACCGTACCGGGTGATTTGAATTTGAACAACTGTCGTACGCTGGGACCCATGGGTGACACGAGATGGCTGGACGAGACCGAGATGCGGGCCTGGCAGGGCTTCCTGGCGGCCGGGGCACTGCTGAACCGGCGGCTCGACCAGCAGCTCAAGGAGGACTCCGGGCTCTCGCACGCGCAGTACGAGATCCTCGTGCGGCTCTCCGCCACCCCGGACGGGGAACTGCGCATGACGGAGCTCGCCGACGCCCTGATCAACTCGAAGAGCGGGCTGACCTACCAGGTGGGCCGGCTGGAGGAGGCCGGTCTGGTGCGCCGCCGCACCTGTCCCTCCGACGTCCGGGGGGTGTACGCGGTGCTCACGGAGACCGGGCGGGCGCGGCTGGAGGAGGCCGCCCCGGGACACGTCTCGACGGTCCGGGAGCTCCTCATCGACGTGCTGAGCACCGAGCAGCTGGCCGCGCTGGGCGAGGGCCTGGGCGAGGTGGCCCGGCGGCTGCGCGCCGCCGGGGGCTGAGCGGGGCCGCGGGGGCCGAGCGCGCGGCGTGGGCCGGTCCGGGTATGGCGGGGGCCGGGGTCAGGCCGGCTTGAGGGAGAGCCGGGCCAGCTCGTAGGCGGGCAGCATCGCCTCGTGCTCGGCTGTGTCCAGCCCGCCCAGGTGGAGGAGGAGCACGGCGCCGGAGGGGGTCCGCACGGCGAGGGCCCGCTCCTTCTTGCGCTCGTCCGCGGGCGCGGTCTCGTACCGGACCTCGACCCCCTCGAACGCGCCCGCCCCGACCTCGGTGTAGGCCGGGGTCCCCTGCACCTTCTCCCCGGCGATGAAGGCCTCCAGGGCCGCGCGGGGCGCGCCTGCGGCGCCCGCCGCCTTCGGCGCGGTCCAGACGCGCAGGTATCCGATGTGTCCGGCCGGTTTCGCGTCGACCTCGCAGCGGAGGGTGAACGGGCCCTGAGTGAAGGCGCCCAGCGCCCCGTCCGCCCGTACCGCCTCGGCCTCCCAGGCCGCGGGCACGGAGAAGACCGCGGGCAGCTCGCAGGCCCCGCCCCTGCCGCCGACGGTCTCGGCGGCCTGGACGGCCGGGAAGTCCCCGGGGCGGCTCGCACCGGGGGCCGGGGCGGCGGAGGCGGCCTTGGACGGCGTACCGGCAAAATCCCCTGCGGGGGCTGCCGCCCCGGTGCCGCTCGCGCACCCGGCCGCCGCGGCGGCGAGCAGCAGGACCGCAGCCGCCGCCGCGATACGTGTCAGTCGTCCGTCGCCCATGCCTGCCCGCCCCCGTGAGTCCTCAAGATCGGCGTCAACCTAGCACGGGGCCTCAGCCCCGCTTCGAGCCCAGTTCGAAGAGGAGGTAGAGGAAGAAGGCGAAGAGGTGTCCGGCGACGAGGTAGGCGAAGAGGCGGATGACGAGCCCGCGCGGGAACTTCGTCTCCAGGCGCTGCCGGACGGAGGCCTCGGGTGCCGCCGCCCCCTCGCGCGCGTCCTGTGCGCCGGCACGGCCCTGCACATCAGACACGTCCTGCACGTCCCGTACGTCCAGCTCGTGCTCCCGCGCCGCCTGCGGCTCCTCGGCGGACTGCGGCTGCTGGGCCGCCGGTGCGGTCCGGTTCTCCGGCATGGTGGTCGTTCCCCTCGGTGTCAGCGCGGCGTCGCGCCGCCGCCCAGGCACAGCCCGGCGACGGTGCTCTGCAGCAGCGTGTGGACGAACAGGAGCTCGGTCCCGCCGGGCGCCGCGGCGGCGATCCGGTGCGGGGTGAGCGAGTCGAAGTGGGCGCTGTCCCCCGGCTCCAGCCGGTACTCGGCCTCGCCGAGGTGCAGACGCAGGCCGCCCTTGAGCACGTGCAGCCACTCCTCGCCCGGGTGGACCCGGACGAGCTCGCCCTGGCTGCGGCCGTACGGCACGAGCACCCGCAGGGCCTGCATGCCCCGGCCCGGGCCGCCCGCCTGCCAGTACGTCCAGCCGTCCGCCTCGCGGGCCCCGGCGCCCCCGCCCCGTACGATCGGGTCGGCAGCAGCCGCGGTTTCGCCCAAAAGTTCGGATACGGTCGTACCGTAGGTGCGGGCCAGTCCGAGCAGCATGGGCAGGGACGGCTGGCGCTGGCCGGTCTCCAGCCGCGACAGGTGCGCCGGGGAGATCCGGGCGCGGGCCGCGGCGGCCTCCAGGGTCAGGCCGGTGCGGCGGCGCAGTGCGCGCAGCTGCGGCGCGACGGGCGGCAGCTCGTCCGCCGGGGCGGAGGCGGGCCCGGGGCCGGGCTCGGCGCCGGGGGCAGGAGCGGGGTTCATGACTCCGATTGAGCCAGAGCTTTTGCCCCTGAGGCAAATCACCTTGCCTCTGAGGCAAATTCCCCTGCCCCCACCCCCGGCCCCTCCCCCGAGGACCTCAGGCGAGGGTGCGCACCGCCTGGTCCGCCAGTTCGTAGCGCGCCCCGACCACGGCCAGCCGGCCTTCCGCGATGCGCGCCGCGAGCTCCGCGTCCCCCGCCAGCCGGTCACGGACGCGGCGCACGTGTGCGGTGACGGTGGCGTCCACGCGCGCCGGGCCCTGCCGGCCGCGGTCGATGGCCGGGCGGATCGCGTCGACCAGGTAGCGCAGGCGGGCGGGCGGCTCCTCGCCGGTCTCGTCGGCGCGCACCGCGGCCGACACGGCCCCGCAGGACTGGTGGCCCAGCACCACGACGAGCGGGATGCCCAGCTCGACGACCCCGAAGGCGACGCTGGCGAACACCGCGTCGTCCAGCACCTCGCCCGCGGAGCGGACGGTGAGCAGGTCGCCGAGGCCCTGGTCGAAGACCAGCTCCGGGGTGACCCGGGAGTCCACGCAGCCCAGCACCACGGCGAAGGGGTGCTGTCCCAGGGTGAGCCTGCGGCGCACTTCGCGCGACTCGTGGGGGTGGCGCTGGCGGCGGGCGCGCCAGCGGCGGTTGCCGGCCGCCAGTTCGCGCAGGGCCTCGGCCGGGGTCCCGGGGCGGGCGGGCTCCCCGGCCCGGGGGCCGGGCGGGAGGCCCTCGGCGGGGGCACCCGCCGCGCGGGGGCCTGCACCCTCGGGGCCGCCGCCGCGCGGCACTGCCGCATCCGCGGGCGGGGCCGCAGCGAGGGCCAGGACCGCGCCGGCCGCGGCGGAGCCCGCGAGGGCTGCGCGCAGGAGGCTGCGGCGGGTGGCTTCTCCGGGGGACGTGGGCGCAACCCTGTTCGACGTCACGGGCGGAACGTAGCGGCCGCACCCCGGCCGGGTCCCCGACCGACCGGGGATTTTGCGCGTTCCTGTACCGAATTCGTCCATAATGCCCATTCCTTTCGTCATTCGAGCGCACGTTCGAATGACGGCGTACGATGGTTCCATGCACGCACCGCTCCAGGGCTCCCTGTTCGACCAGGCCGACGAAGCCGACGAGGCGACCCTCGGCCCGCTGACCGGCCTGCGCCGGACCGAGCTGGGCTCCGGGGCCTGGTACGACCTGCTGCCCGGCTGGCTCGACGGCGCCGACGCGCTCTTCCGGGAGCTCGCGGCCCGGGTGCCCTGGCGCGCCGAGCGGCGCCGGATGTACGAGCGCGAGGTCGCCGTGCCCAGGCTGCTGGCCCACTACGGCGAGGGCGACCCCCTGCCGCACGCCGTGCTGGACCGGGCCCGCGCCGAGCTGTCCCGGCACTACGCCGCCGAACTGCGCGAGCCCTTCGTCACGGCCGGGCTGTGCCTGTACCGCGACGGCCGCGACAGCGTGGCCTGGCACGGCGACCGCGGCGGCCGCTCCTCGCAGGAGGACACGATGATCGCGATCCTGTCCGTGGGCGACCCCCGCGACCTGGCCCTGCGGCCGCGCGGCGGCGGCCCGGTGCAGCGGCTGCCGCTGGGGCACGGGGACCTGGTCGTGATGGGCGGCTCCTGCCAGCGCACCTGGGAGCACGCCGTACCGAAGTCCGCGCGGGCCGTGGGGCCCCGGATCAGCGTGCAGTTCCGCACCCGCGGGGTGTTCTGAGCTCCGGACGTGGCCGCACCGGGCCGGGTTCGGCCACACTGTGAGGGCAGGGGGGGTACGGGTACGAGACCGGAGGCCGCCGTGAGCACACCTTCCCCCACCCGAATAGCCGCCGTGCTGTCCGCCGACCACCGCGGGCGGCTGATGGCACTGGCCCGCGAGGTCAATTTCCGCCAGGGCGAGCGGATCTTCAGCGAGGGCACCCGCTCCGAGGCCTTCTGGATCGTGCGCTCGGGCACGGTCACCCTGGAGATCCCGGTGCCCGGCCGCCGCCCGGCCGAGATCGAGAACCTGGGTCCGGGCGAGCTGGTGGGGTGGTCCTGGCTCTTCCCGCCGTACGTCTGGCAGCTCAGCGCGCAGGCGATGACCCCGGTGCGGGCGTACGAGTTCGACGCCGTGCGGGTGCGGATGCTGATGGACGCCGATCCGGCCTTCGGGTCCTCGCTCGGGCACTGGGTGGGGCGGATCCTGGCCCAGCGGCTGCACCAGACCCGGACCCGCCTGCTCGACCTCTACGCCCCGCACCTCAGCGCGGGATGAGCGGACCGGACCGGCCGCCCCGGCCCCGGGCGGCGGCGCCGCCCCGCCCGGGGCCGCCGTCACCAGAGCGAGGGCCGCCTGGCCGCCCACGGCCGGGCGGCCTCCAGCTGGGCCGAGAGCGAGATCAGCCCGGCCTCCTCCCCGTAGCGGCCGCCGAGCATGACCCCGATGGGCAGGCCCTCGTCCGTCCAGTGCAGGGGCACGCTGACGGCCGGCTGGCCGGTGGCGTTGTACAGCGGGGTGTACGGCGTGAAGGCCGCCAGCCCCGCGAACTCGGCGGCCGGATCGTCGTCGTCGCGCTGGCTGCCGACCAGGGCCGGGGGCTGCGCGAGGGTGGGTGTCAGGATGACGTCGTAGGACCCCAGCAGGGCCTGGGAGACCAGCTCGCCGAGGGCCCGGAAGGCGTACAGGGACTCCGCGAACTCGGTGGCGGACACCTGCCGTCCGGCTTCGCGCAGGTGCCGGCTGAGCGGCATCAGCAGCTTCTCGTCCCCGGGGGCGACCGGCAGGACCGTCGAGGCGACCTGCCAGACCCGGGAGAAGGCGGTCAGCAGGGCCTCGTCGGCGGGCAGGGCCAACTCGTCGACCTCGTGGCCGAGTTCGCCGAGGAGCGCGGCCGCGTCGGCGAGGGCGGCGGCGCAGTCGGGGTGCAGGGCGACCCCGGGCACCGGGGGTTGGGGCAGGACGACCACGCGCAGCCGGCCGGGTTCGCGGCGGGCGGCGGCGAGGAAGGTCTCGCCCGGGGGCAGGGAGGGCGCCCCGTAGGGGCCTGCGGGCTCCTGGCCCGCGAGCACGTCGAGGAGGGCGGCCGCATCGGCGACCGTGCGGGCGAGCGGCCCGTGCACGGAGAGCCCGGTGACATCGTGCAGGACCGGTCCGGAAGGCACCCGGCCGCGGCTGGGTTTGATGCCGAAGAGCCCGCACGCGGAGGCGGGTATCCGGATGGAGCCGCCGCCGTCGCTGCCGTGGGCCAGCGGCGCCAGCCCGCCGGCGACCGCGGCGGCGGCGCCGCCGGAGGAGCCGCCGGCCGAGCGGCCGAGGTCCCAGGGGGTGCGGGCGGCGGGGCCGAGGGCGTTCTCGGTGTAGCCCGGCAGTCCGAACTCGGGGGTGTTGGTCTTGCCGAGCATCACGGTGCCCGCGGCGCGCAGCCGGGTGACCACGTGGTCGTCGGTGTCCGGCACGTGGTCCGCGTACGCCTGCGAGCCGAGGGTGCAGCGCACTCCGGCGACGAAGCTGAGGTCCTTCACGGGGACGGGTACGCCGTGCAGCGGACCCAGGTCCCAGCCCTCGCGCCGGGCGGCGGCCGCCTCCCGCCCGGCCCGCCCGGCCTGTTCCCGGGCGAGTTCGGGGGTGACCGTCAGGTAGGCGCCGAGGGTGGCGTCGTGGCGTTCGATGCGGGCGAGGTAGTGCTCGGCCAGCTCCAGGGGCGAGAGCTCGCCCGTCCGGACCGCCCCGCCCTGCTCCAGCGCGGTCAGATCATGCAGTTCGGCCATCCGTCCCAGTCCTCCGATCGTCCGGTGCGTGGGCCGATCCTGTCAGTACCGAGGGGTAACTGCCAGTGCGGGGAGGGGCGTTCGGATCGGTGTCCGGTCGCTCTTCGGCCGTTTCGGGGGCGGGCGGGCGTACAGGTCAGAGCAGGCGGGGCGGCCACGATCTGCACCTGAGCGGTCACCTTGGGTGACGCGAATTGATGGTAAGACCATGCGGGGCCCGGCTCCGTAGGCAAGACTCCCGTCCGATATCCGGCACCGACCGACAGGAGTGTTCGACATGCGGTTCATCGCGCGGAGCCTCGGACTCGCAGCAGCCACCACGCTCGCGCTCATGGCGCCCACCGGCGCAGCCGGGGCCGCGCCCGCCGGTCCGGCGAGCCCGTACGCCCCCTCGGCCCTCGTCCTCGGCGTGGCCGCCGGGGAGGACGGGGGCACCGGCACCTTCCTGCGCGCGGTGACGCTGACGTGCGCGCCCGTTCCGGGCGGCACGCATCCCGATCCCGCCGCCGCGTGTGCCGAACTGCTCGCGAACGGAGCCGAGTTCGACGCGATCACCGCGGAGGGCTCGCAGACCGCGTGTCCGCGGCACTGGGACCCGGTGACGGTGACGGCGGACGGCGTGTGGCAGGGCGCGCGGCTGAGCTACTCGTACACCTTCGGCAACCCCTGCGTGATGGACGGCGGCAGTGGGGCGGTCTTCTCTTTCTGAGCCTTCCGATCCTTCTCTGGTCCTCCGGAGCCCTCCGGCTCCCCTTCCGACCCCGGCTCCGGCCGGACCCCCGGGGCTCCGCCCCGCCTCCCCTGCCGCGCCTCCCCCCGCCGCCGATCCGGGGGGAGGCGCGGCGCATCCGGGGTCCGGCCGGGGCCGGCAAAAGCGGAATGAAGCTTGGTCTAGACCTTGACAGGTCCAGACCAGTTTCGGTTCAGTGGCGGGAAGCCCGTCGGCTCCGACGGCAACTCCCCCCACCGAAGGAGCAGTTCGTGACCCGTGCACTGCGCCGCCGCGCCCTGTCCCTGCTGGCCGCCGCCGCTGCCGCCGCCTCGCTCTCCCTCACGCTCACCGCCCCGGCCACCGCGGCCGCCCCCTGCGCCAGCCCCTGGTCCGGTTCCTCCGTCTACACCGGCGGCGCCTCCGTCTCCCACGGCGGCCGCAACTGGCAGGCCAAGTGGTGGACCCAGGGCGAGACCCCCGGCACCACCGGCCAGTGGGGCGTCTGGGCCGACCAGGGCGCCTGCGGCGGCACCACCGACCCGGACCCCGACCCCTCCGGATTCGTGGTGAGCGAGACCCAGTTCAACCAGATGTTCCCGAACCGCAACAGCTTCTACACGTACGCGGGCCTGAAGGCGGCGCTCTCCGCGTACCCGGCCTTCGCCACCACCGGCGGGGCGACCGTCAGCCGGCAGGAGGCGGCGGCGTTCCTCGCGAACATCTCGCACGAGACGGGCGGGCTGGTCCACATCGTCGAGCAGAACCAGGCCAACTACCCGCACTACTGCGATGCGAACCAGCCGTACGGCTGTCCCGCCGGCCGGGCGGCCTACTACGGGCGCGGGCCCATCCAGCTCAGCTGGAACTTCAACTACAAGGCCGCGGGCGACGCCCTGGGCATCAACCTGCTCGCCGACCCCTACCTCGTGGAGCGGGACGCGGCCGTGGCCTGGAAGACCGCCCTCTGGTACTGGAACACCCAGAACGGCCCCGGCACCATGACCGGGCACCACGCCATGGTGAGCGGCGCCGGCTTCGGCGAGTCGATCCGCTCCATCAACGGAGCCCTGGAGTGCAACGGCGGCAACCCCGCCCAGGTCCAGAGCCGTATCGACAACTACCGCCGCTTCACCCAGCTCCTGAACGTCCCGACGGGCTCGAACCTGAGCTGCTGACCCGGGCCGCCCCGGTCCGGACCGCACCCGCGGTCCGGACCGGGGCGGGGATTGCGTCAGCGCGGGCAGGCGGCGTCGACCGCGGCCAGCAGGTCGGCCTCCAGGGGGAGTTCGGCAGCCGCGGCGTTGGCGCGGACCTGCTCGGCCGAGGTGGCCCCGGCGATCACGGAGGCGCAGCCGGGCTGTGCGGTGAGCCAGCCCACGGCCAGTTCGAGCAGGCTGCGCCCGCTCTTCCCGGCGAGGGCGGCCAGGTCCTCGACCCGGTCGAGCCGCTCCTCGGTGACGTAGTCGTGGTCGACCAGCCGCGATCCGGCGGGGGCCGCGGCCCCGCGGCGGAGCTTGCCGGTCAGCAGGCCGTTGGCAAGCGGGTAGTACGGCAGCACGCCGACCCCGTAGTGCCGGGCGGCGGGCAGGAGTTCGGCCTCGGCGCCGCGCTCCAGCAGCGACCACTCGTTCTGCGCGGAGACGAAGGGGACGGCGCCGGTCTCGCGGGCGGTGTGGGCGGCCTGGGCGAGCTGCCAGCCGGTGAAGTTCGAGTGCCCGAGGTAGCGGACCTTGCCCTCGGCGACCAGTTCGGTGAGGGCCGCGAGGGTCTCGGCCAGGGGGGTGGACGGGTCCCAGCTGTGCAGCTGGAGCAGGTCGATGCGGTCGGTGCCGAGGCGGCGCAGCGAGGCCTCGACGGCCCGCCGTATGTACGCGCGCCCGCCGAGGGCGCCCGCGGCGGGACCGTAGCCCATGTCGGCGGAGTCGTAGCCGAACTTGGTGGCGAGGACGACCTCGTCGCGGCGGCCCCGCAGGGCGCGGCCGAGGAACTCCTCGGAGCTGCCGCGGGGGCTGCCGTAGATGTCGGCGGTGTCGAGGAGCGTGATGCCCGCGTCGAGGGCGGCGTCGAGGACCTCGCGGGTGGCCTCCGCGTCGAGCCGCGCGCCGAAGTTGTTGCAGCCGAGGCCCACGGCCGAGACCCGCAGTCCCGACGTGCCGAGAGGTACGTAGCGCATGAGTGGTGCAACTCCCCTTCGTGACCGGATTCCTGAGGTCACCAGGGTACGGGGCGGCCCTCGCGGGAGGTTCGAGGATCGGGGCAGGCCGGGCGGCCGGCACCGGGTCCGGCCGCGGCCTGCGGCCGGGGTCCGGGCGGCGGGCCGGACAGCCGGGAGCGGCGGGGGTTGCCGAGCATCCGGGGGAGCAGCGGGAGGGCGTCCCCGGGCAGGCCCGGTTCGGCGGGCGGCAGTCCCAGGCTGCGGCGCAGGGCGGCCAGGGCGGCGTGCACGGGGGCGAGGGAGGCGGGGGCCTCGGGGTGCGCGCTGGCCAGCGCCTGGGCGGTGGTCTCGATCACGTCGAGGGCGTCCTCGGCGGCTTCCCGGCTCCAGCGGCCGGGCCCCACGGCGTCGTGCAGGTGGCACGCGGCCTCGGCGGCTTCGGCGGCGCGCTCCCCGACTCCCGGCGCCGCCGTATCGGGCAACAGGTCCATGCCGGGTCAACGAACCGGGCGCCCCGGGGGAACGGCCTGCGGCCCGCGGCCCGCGGGACCGTCCCCGTACGCACCGGGGCGCGCGGCCGGCCTCAGGGGCCCGCGATGATCCAGATGACGGCGACCGTGCGGGTGTCGGGGATGACGCGGTACAGGACGGTGACCACTCCCCCGGTGTCGGCGGCGGGGGCGGTCAGGACCCGGCGCAGCTCGGCTCCCGTGACCGGTTCGGCGGAGGTGTCCGCCCGGGGGTCCACGGCGAGCCGCTTGAGGGCGAGGTAGAGGGATTTGCGTTCGCCCGGGGTGAGTTCGGCGACCTCGCGGTTGAGCCGCTCGGGCAGGAGTACGTTCCAGTCGCTCAACGGCCCCCCTCACCGTGCGCCGGGCCGTCGGGGAGGCCCGCCGCCGCGTCGAGGGAGGCGAAGAAGTCGTCCATGCCCATGGTCTTCTCGCTGCCGTCGAGGGCGTCGGCCACGGCGGCGGCCACCTCGGGCCGGGTCCGCAGGGCCAGTACCTGCCGGTACTCCGTCAGCACGGCCGGGACGGCGGCCAGGGCGGCGCCGTCCAGCCGGGCGTTGAAGGCGGCGAGGTCCAGGGGGGCGGCCACGGCCAGCGCGGCGCGCAACTCCGCGATGGTCTGGGGGCCTTCACCGGCCCGGATCCGGTAGGGGTCGGCGTACGGGCTGGCGGGTGTGCCGGTGGGCGTCGCGCTCATGGTGACCTCCGTCTCTTCCTCCAAGGTACGCCGATATCCGGCCGGGTCGAGCCCCCGGGGCGCAGCGGTTCGGCGGATCAGCCCAGTTCGAGGCTGGTGATCCCGTACAGGCCCGCGAGGTCCAGGTCGGGGACGGGTCCCGTGTACATCCGGGCGGTCTCGAAGGCCGGTACGAGGCCGAGGCCCGCCGCGAGGGCGGTGGCGGCCGGGTTGGCGTCGGGGACGTCGACGGCGACGGTCCGGCCGGGTGCGGCGTCGGCGAGCCGGTGCAGCAGCGCGGCGGCCGTGTCGGGCGTACGGGCGTACAGCGGGCCGATGCGCCAGGGGCCGGCGCAGGGGCGGACGACCCCGAGCCCCTCGATCCGGCCGTCCGCGCGGACGGCGGCCAGGGCGGTGCGGCCGGGCTGGCCGGTCCAGGCGGCGAGGAAGCCGTCCCGCTCCTCGGGGAAGAACCGGCGGTCGTAGTCGGCCAGTTCGGCGAAGGGCAGGGTGTCGGTGCCGGTGAGGGCGAGCCCGGCGGGGAGCGGGGGCGCGGCCTGCGGTACGGAGCCCTCGTAGCGGATGTTGTTCCAGGCGGGGCGGAAGCCGGAGCGGCGGTAGTTGTCCTGCTGCTCGACGACCCCGTCGAGTCCGACGAGCCGGCCGGCGAGGCGCTCCATGCCGGCCTCCCAGACCCGGATGCCGTAGCCGCGGCCGCGGAACCCGGGCCGGGCGATGTAGAAGCCGATGAAACCGAAGCCCGTGCCGTAGCGCACGGCGGAGAGGGAGGACACCGGCTCCCCGTCGAGCCGTCCGACGAGGAAGCCGCGGGGGTCGGCGACGGCGAAGGCGGCGGCGTCGCCGTCCCCCGGGTTCCAGCCCTCGGCCTCCGCCCAGGTGCGCAGCAGTGCCATGTCGGCGCGGCTCGCGGCCGCGATGTCGAAACCCTCGATCCGGTCCATGCCCGGAGTTTGTAGCAGATTCCGGGCGGCGCCGCGGGCCTTCGCGGCGGGTGGCCGAATCCGGACGGATCGCGTCCGCCGGAGTGCGGAACTCGCACTACTCAGCGTCTGCGGCTGAGGCGTCCGAGGGTGAGGGGTTGCGGCCCCTCGTGCGTGCGGCCCGCCCCGGATCCGGTCCGGGGCGGGCCGCGCCGCGTCCGCTCAGTGGTGGAATCCGCTGCGGGTCGCGCCGGCGGCGCCGCCGGCCGGGGCGGGGCCGGACAGGTCCGCGACGGCCCGGCGCAGATCGGCGGCGAGCAGCTCGATCTGGTCGCGCGTGACGCCGTGACGGATGAGGATCCGCTGGATGACGGTGTCCTGCCGGTCGGCGGGCAGCGGGTACGAGGGCACCTGCCAGCCGCGCATCCGCAGCCGGTCGGACAGGTCGTAGAGGCTGAACCCCGCGCCCGCGGGGTCGGTCAGCATGTACGACACGGCGGGCAGGCCGCCCTGGCCGTCGTACAGCAGGGTGAAGGGGCCCATGCCGGCGATCAGGCCGGCGAGGTGGCGGGCGGTGTCGGCGCAGGCCTGCTGCACCCGCCGGTACCCGCCGCGGCCCAGCCTGAGGAAGATGTAGTACTGGGCGATGATCTCCCCGCCGGGGCGGGAGAAGTTCAGGGCGAAGGTCGGCATGTCGCCGCCGAGGTAGCCGACCCGGAACACCAGCTCCTCCGGGAGGAGTTCGGCGCTGCGCCAGACCACCCACCCGACCCCGAGCGGGGCGAGCCCGTACTTGTGCCCCGAGGCGTTGACGGAGGCCACCCGCTCCAGCCGGAAGTCCCAGACCACCTCGGGGTGCAGGAAGGGCGCGACGAACCCGCCGCTGGCCGCGTCCACGTGCACGGGCACGTCCCAGCCGCGGGTCTCCTGGATCCAGTCGAGCGCGGCGGCGATCTCGGCCACGGGCTCGTAGTCGCAGGTGTAGGTGACGCCGAGGATGGCGACGACCCCGATGGTGTTCTCGTCCACGTACGCGTCGAGCTGGTGGGCGCGCAGGCCGGTGGCGCCGGGCTCCAGCGGCACCTGGCGCAGCTCCACGTCGAAGTAGCGGGCGAACTTCTCCCAGCAGACCTGGACGGGTCCGCAGACCAGGTTCGGCCGGTCGGCGGGCTTGCCCTCGGCCCGGCGGCGGGCCCGCCAGCGCCATTTGAGGGCCAGTCCGCCGAGCATCGCGGCCTCGCTGGAGCCGGTGGTGGAACAGCCGGTGGCGGGCGCCGCCGGAGCGGCGGAGGCCTCGGGCCCGCCTGCGCCGGGGGCGTTCCAGAGGTCGGCGAGCATGGCCACGCAGCGGGCCTCGATCTCGGCCGTCTGCGGGTACTCGTCCTTGTCGATCATGTTCTTGTCGATGCACTCGTTCATGAGCCGGTGCACCTCGTCCTCGGACCAGGTGGTGCAGAAGGTCGCCAGGTTCTGGGCCGCGTTGCCGTCGAGCAGCAGCTCGTTGCGGATCATCGAGTACACGGTCCCGGGCGGCGAGTGGTCCTCCGGCATCCGGTACTTGGGCAGGACGTGTCCGCTCAGGACGGAGGCGAACACGTCGGCGGCGGGGTCGTCGGAGCGCTCGGGGCGCGCGTCGTGGAGGGCCATCAGCCGATTGAACACTCAGCAGCGGACATACGCGGATATTTGGGCTCTCGGGCATGGCTCCGCACATCTGCCGGTTCGCGCCAGCTTTCCCCTGTGAGGGTGACCACGGCAACGCGCGTAGACGCAATATTTTCCCTTTGAATGAGGGCTTCGCAGGAAATTTTTCACCATCGGCCACGAGGGTGCCGGGGTGGACCAGGAAGATCAACAAACTCGTTTTGCACGCAACTTATCCCCGCATGTCCGGATCGCATCCCAGCCCCCGTCCGGAACTTCCCGTGGCCCTGACCTCACTGATAGTCATCGGCTCGCACATTCCAGCGACCCCCGATCAAGGAACACCATGTCTCGACTCACGCGCCGCAGCGCCCTGTTGGCCGGTGCGGGCGCCGTCTCGACGCTCAGCCTGGCCCTCACCACCCGGGCCACCGCGACCTCCCGTACGGACCACGCGGCGCAGACCCCGCACCCCGCCCGCCCGGACGGCATAGCCTCGGCCGCCCAGGCCCCCGCGGCCTTCGACGAGGTCTTCCAGGGCCGCCGGATCCAGGGCGCGCCCGACCCGCACGCCGGACACGGGGGCGGGCACGGGGCCGGCCACCACTCCGCCGGCTACACCGTGCGCGTCGACGGCAGGGAGCTGCACGTGATGCGCAACGCCGACGGCACCTGGATCAGCGTGGTCAACCACTACGAGACCTTCGCCACCCCGCGGGCCCTCGCCCGCGCCGCGGTCACCGAGCTCCAGGGTGCCGTACTCGTTCCGATCCAGACCGCCTGAGCACGTCCGAAACAGGGAACCCACCGATGACCATCCGCAAGAACCAGGCCACCCTGACCCCGGACGAGAAGAGCCGCTTCGTCAAGGCCGTCCTGGAGCTCAAGCGCAACGGCCGCTACGACACCTTCGTCACCACGCACAACGCCTTCATCATGGGCGACACCGACTCGGGCGACCGGGTCGGCCACCGCTCCCCCTCCTTCCTGCCCTGGCACCGGCGCTTCCTCCTCGACTTCGAGGAGGCGCTCCAGGCCGTGGACCCGACGGTGAACCTGCCCTACTGGGACTGGACCGCCGACCGCACCGCCCGCTCCTCGCTGTGGGCGGCCGACTTCCTCGGCGGCACCGGGCGGGCCCGCGACGGCCAGGTGCTCGACGGGCCCTTCGCCTCCGCGCAGGGCAACTGGGCCGTCAACGTCCGCGTGGACGGCCGCTCGTTCCTGCGCCGCGCCCTGGGCACCGGGGTGGCGCAGCTGCCGACGAAGGCCGAGGTGGACGCCGTCCTCGCCATGCCCGAGTACGACGCCGCGCCCTGGAACAGCTCCTCGGCCGGCTTCCGCAACCACCTGGAGGGCTGGCGCGGGGCGAACCTGCACAACCGGGTGCACGTGTGGGTGGGCGGCCAGATGGCCACCGGGGTCTCGCCCAACGACCCCGTGTTCTGGCTGCACCACGCGTACGTGGACAAGCTGTGGGCCCGGTGGCAGAAGCTGCACCCGCAGTCGCCGTACCTGCCGGCGGCGGGCACGCCCAACGTGGTCGACCTCAACGACACGATGCGGCCGTGGAACAACGTGACCCCGGCCGACATGCTCGACCACACGAAGTTCTACACGTTCGACACCGACGCCTAGCAGGCGCCCGGCCGGGCGGGTTCAGGCCGGCTCCCCCGGGTCCGGGTCCGGGAGGGGGCGGGCCAGGACCCGCCTGGCGGGGTCCTGGTGGCCTCCCGAGGCCAGGATCCGCACCTCCCCGCGGTCGCTGATCTCGGCCCGGACGATCCCGGTGGGGTCCGCGTACACCGGGTGGCCGCCCGGGCCCTTCGCCGCGGTGCGGCCGACCACCACCGTGTCCGCGCCGCCCCCCGGCGCGGCCGGTCCGTCGGGGAAGACCAGCTCGAACCGCTCCGGCATCGCCATCCGTCCTCCAGGTGCGGGCCCTGATGCGCGCCGTCCGGCGCGTCCACCCATGGTGGGGCCGTACGGGCCCGGGGGCCGCAGCCCGTGCCGCGGACCCGCGCAGATCACCCGAAGGACGCGTCCGGCACCCAGCGGTAGTGCAGCTCGGGGCGGCCCACCTGGCCGTAGCGGGGGGTGCGCACCGCCCGGTCGGCCTCCACGAGGTGCTCCAGGTAGCGGCGGGCGGTGATCCGGGAGATCCCGGCCGCCTCGGCGGCGGCTGCGGCCGTGACCCCCTCGGGGGCCGCGCGCAGGATGCCCGCGACCCGGTCGAGGGTGGGGGCGCTGAGCCCCTTGGGGAGGGCGGCGGGGCCCGGGGAGCGCAGGGCGGCGAGGGCCCGGTCCACATCGTCCTGACCGCCGGCCTCCCCCGCCGCCGTCCGGAACTCCGCGTAGCGCAGCAGCCGGTCGCGCAGGGTGGGGAAGGCGAAGGGCTTGAGCACGTACTGCACCACGCCCAGGGCGACGCTCTCGCGTACGACGGCCAGGTCGCGGGCCGAGGTCACGGCGATCACGTCCACCCGGCGGCCGGCCGCGCGCAGCGCGCGGGCCAGGCCCAGGCCGTGCCCGTCGGGCAGGTAGAGGTCGAGCAGCAGGAGATCGACCCCGGTCCGCTCCAGGATGCGGCGGGCGTCCGCGACGGTGTGGGCGGTGCCGACGGCGGTGAAGCCCGGTACGCGCTCCACGTAGAGGGCGTGGGCGTCGGCGGCGACGGGGTCGTCCTCGACGACGAGGACGCGCACGGGGCCGGGGGCCGGGCCGGGGCTCACGGGCGCGGCTCCGGTGCGGCGGGGTGCGGGGCGGGGGGCCCGTCCGGGTGCGGGGGCGTATCCGGGTGCGGGGGCGTATCCGTACGCCGGTCCGCCGGGGCCGGCCGGGGTACGGGCAGGGTGACCGTGAACTGCGTTCCGCCGCACGGGGGTTGGGAGGCGGCCACGCTGCCGCCGTGGCGCCGGGCGGTCTGGCGGACCAGGGCGAGGCCCAGCCCGCGGCCGGGCCCCTTGCCGGACCAGCCGCGGGCGAAGACGTCCGCCCCGGCGGGGAGCCCGGGGCCGTTGTCCGCGACGGTGAGGACGAGTTCCGCGCCGGTGCTGCGGGCGGTGACGGAGACGGTGGCGCCGGGGGTGCCGGTGACGGCGTCGACAGCGTTGTCGATGAGGTTGCCGAGCACGGTGACCAGGTCCCGGGCGGGCAGCAGGGCCGGCAGGGAGCTCTGCGGGGTGACGACCAGCTCCACCCCGCGCTCGTGGGCCTGGGCGGCCTTGCCGAGGAGCAGGGCGGCGAGGACCGGCTCGTCCACGGCGGTGACGACCTGGTCGGTCAGGGCCTGTGCCAGCTCCAGTTCGGCCGTCGCGAACTCCACGGCCTCGCCGGTGCGGCCGAGTTCGACGAGGGAGACCACGGTGTGCAGGCGGTTGGCCGCCTCGTGCGCCTGGGAGCGCAGGGCCTGGGTGAATCCGCGCTCCTGGTCCAGCTCCCCGGTCAGGGACTGGAGTTCGGTGTGGTCGCGGAGGGTGACCACGGTGCCGCGGCGGCCGCCGCCCGCGACCGGGGAGGTGTTCACCACCAGGACCCGGTCGGCGGTGAGGTGGACCTCGTCCACGCGCGGTCCGTCGGCGAGGAGGGCCCCGGCCAGTGGCGCGGGCAGGCCCAGCTCGGCGGGGCTGCGGCCGAGCACCTCCCCGCCGATACCGAGGAGTTCGCGGCCCGCGTCGTTCACCAGGGAGATCCGGCGGCGGCCGTCGAGCATCAGCAGGCCCTCGCGGACCGCGTGCAGGGCGGCCTGGTGGTAGTCGTGCATCCGGCTCAGTTCGGCGGCGTTCATGCCGTGGGTGTGCCGGCGCAGCCGGGCGTTGACCACGTACGTGCCCAGTCCGCCGAGTCCGAGGGCCGCGGCGGCGACCCAGACCAGCGCCGCTATCCGGCTGCCGAGCCGGTCGCTGACGGCTTCGACGGTGATCCCGGCGCTGACCAGGGCGGTGATCCGGCCGCCGTCGGTGACGGGGGTGACCACGCGGATGGACGGTCCGAGGGTGCCGGTGTACGTCTCGCTGAAGGTGCGGCCGCGCAGGGCGGGGGCGGTGTTGCCGAGGAAGCGCTCGCCGATGCGGCGCGGGTCGGGATGGGTCCAGCGCACCCCGGCCGGATCCATGATCGTCACGAAGTCCACCCCGGCGTCGGCCCGCACCCGCTCCGCGTAGGGCTGGAGCACGGCCGTGGGGTCCGTACCGGCGCCTGCGGAGCGGACGGCCTGGCGGACCGAGGGCGAGTCGGCGACGGCGCGGGCGACCGCCCCGGCCTGCCGCTGGGCGGCCTCTTCGGCCTGGTCGCGGGCGGCGGCGTAGGCGAAGACCGCGCACCCGGCGACGACGACCGCGACGAGCACGGCCTGCATGGCGAAGAGCTGGCCGGCCAGGCTGCGCGGCCGGGGGATGCGGAACATGGCGTTCAGTGTGCACCGGCCGGTGAACTCAATGAACGCAAGGGTGACCGGGGTCACAGGCTGGTGGACAGTCTTCGGGACCCCTCCGGGAGCCGTCTTCCGAAACCCCTCCGCGCACTTCAGGGAGCCCTCGTGTCCGCACAGCCCGCACGCAAGACCGGCCGGGACAGAACCCACTACCTCTACATCGCGGTGATCGCCGCGGTGGTGCTCGGCATCCTCGTCGGCTTCGCCGCCCCCGGTGTCGCGGTCGAACTGAAGCCCCTCGGCACCGGCTTCGTGAACCTCATCAAGATGATGATCTCCCCGGTGATCTTCTGCACGATCGTGCTGGGCGTGGGCTCGGTCCGCAAGGCGGCGAAGGTCGGCGCGGTGGGCGGGCTGGCCCTCGGCTACTTCCTGGTGATGTCCACGGTCGCGCTCGCCATCGGCCTGCTGGTCGGCAACCTGCTGGAGCCGGGCAGCGGGCTGCAGCTGACCGAGGCGGTGCGCAGCGCGGGCGCGGAGCAGGCGTCGAAGGGCGGTGCGGAGTCCACGGCCGACTTCCTGCTGGGCATCGTGCCGACCACGCTGGTGTCGGCGTTCACCGCGGGCGAGGTGCTCCAGACCCTGCTGGTGGCCCTGCTGTGCGGGTTCGCGCTGCAGGCCATGGGCGCGTCGGGCGAGCCGGTGCTGCGGGGCATCGGGCATGTGCAGAAGCTGGTCTTCCGGGTGCTGGGCATGATCATGTGGGCGGCTCCGGTGGGCGCCTTCGGGGCCATCGCCGCGGTGGTCGGGGCCACGGGCATCGACGCGCTGAAGTCGCTGGCCGTGATCATGATCGGCTTCTACACGGCCTGCGCGCTCTTCGTGTTCGTGGTGCTGGGCGCCCTGCTGCGGCTGTGCACGGGCATCAGCGTCTTCGCGCTGCTGAAGTACCTGGGCCGGGAGTTCCTGCTGATCCTGTCCACCTCCTCCTCCGAGTCGGCGCTGCCGCGGCTGATCGCGAAGATGGAGCACCTGGGGGTCTCGAAGCCGGTCACGGGCATCACGGTGCCGACGGGGTACTCCTTCAACCTGGACGGTACGGCGATCTACCTGACGATGGCCTCGCTGTTCGTGGCCGAGGCGATGGGCGACCCGCTGTCGGTCGGGGAACAGGTCTCGCTCCTGCTGTTCATGGTCATCGCCTCGAAGGGGGCGGCGGGGGTCACCGGCGCCGGCCTGGCCACCCTGGCGGGCGGGCTCCAGTCCCACCGGCCGGAGCTGGTGGACGGCGTGGGCCTGATCGTGGGCATCGACCGGTTCATGAGCGAGGCGCGGGCCCTGACGAACTTCGCCGGGAACGCGGTGGCCACGGTGCTGGTCGGGACGTGGACCAAGGAGTTCGACCGGGAGCGGGCGGCCGAGGTGCTGGCGGGCCGGCTGCCGTTCGACGAGACCACGCTGCTGGACGAGGACGAGGACGGGCACGGGGACGGCGGCGGGGCCGCGTCCGACGCCGGATCCGGGGCCGGGGCCGGGCTGCCGGACGCGCGGCCCGCGGCGGCCAAGGGCGGTGTGCCGGACAACGTGCCCGCCTGACCCTCAGCCGCTGCTGTCACCGCCGCTGGCGGTACCGGTCCCGGTACCGCCAGCGGTGACGGCTGTGACGGCTGTGACGGTGATGACGGCATGCCGTGCCGGGCCGGTCACGGCCCGAGCGGTGAGCCCGGCGGCGCAGGTGGCGTACGGCTCGCCGTCCTCGGTGCGCGCGCGCCGGCCCGGTCCGGCCGCCGTCAGGAACGCGGCTGCCTGCGCGGCCAGTTCGGCGCTCAGCGGCAGGCAGGCCCGGCGGCGGCCGTCGGGCAGGCGTACGACCAGCCGCTTGGGGCGGACGGCGGCGCCCGTGTAGCCGACCACGGGCAGGTCGGCGCGGTCCGCGTGGCGCATGGCCAGCCAGCCGCCGGGCCTCCCGTACGGGGCTCCGCCGTGCTTGGCGGCGACGGCCTCGACGCCCTGGTCGCGCAGGGACGCGTACCAGATCAGGGCCGTCTCGGGATCGTCGGTGGCGGGGACGGGCTGGAGGGGCGGGCCGATCAGCTCCAGCACCTCCAGCAGGAGCCCGCGGCGCTCGGTGTACGGCAGGGCGCGGACGTCCCCGTGCACGGGGTGGGCCAGGAGGTCGAAGGCGGCGTAGGAGGCGGGCCGTTCGCGGGCCAGGGCGGCGGCGGCCGCGGGCGGGGCGGCGGCGCGGGCCAGGGCGGCGGCCGGGTCGAGGCAGCCGTCGCGCCAGACGACGGCGGCGCCGTCGAGCACGGTACCGGGGCGCAGGCGGCGGCCGGCGTGGGCGAGGTCGCTCCAGGCGGCGGTGGTCTCGGCGCCCCCGCGGCGGTGGATCCGGGTGCCGGTCGGGACGCGGTGGAGCAGGGCCCGCTGCCCGTCGAAGACCGGCTCGAACCACCACTGCGGGCCCTCGGGCAGGGCGTCCGTGTCCTCGGCGGTGGCGGCGGCCACAGGAAATTCCACACCCCCACCCTGCGCTCCCCCACCACCGGGGCGCACGCCGACTGCTCCACCGGGCGGAGGGGGGGCGGGGGGCGGTCGTGCGCGGGGCGCGGGGCGCCGGGCGGAGGGCGCCGGGCGCGGGGCCGAGGGCGCGGGGCGCGGGGCCGAGGGCGCGGGGCGCGGGGGTCACCGGCCGGATGTCCGGGCGCGGGGCGCCGAGCGGAGGGCGCGGGGCGCCGGGCCGAGGGCGCCGGGCGCGGGAGGCGGACTGCGGGGGTCTCCGGGCCGGACGCCTGGATGTCCGGACGCTCTGATGCGCGGACCCCCGGACGCCGGACGCCGGGCGCGGGGGCGGTCGTACCGGGCCCGGTTAAGATCACGGACTCGGGGGAGCGTGGTCGGCGCTGTCCGTACGAAGCGGAGGGCCCCACGCCATGTCACGGATACGCCGCTGCTGCGCGGGCCTGGCCGCCCCGGTCCTGATCCTGTGCGCGGCGGCTCCGGCGGACGCCGGCGGTGGAGGGCTGGAGGTCTCCCCCGGCGCGGTGCAGCGCGGTGAGCGGGTCACCCTGCACGCCGTCGGGGCGGGCCTCCTCCCGCAGGCCGGGGCGGCCGGGCGGGTAGCCGTCACCTCGCCGGCGTTCGAACGGGAGGTGCGGTTGCGGCCGGCGGAGGGGGCCGCGGCGGGCGGTGGGCCCGGAAAGGCGGGCGGGCCCGTCTGGCAGGCGAAGGCGCGGGTGCGGTGCGATGCGAAGCCCGGCAGCTATCCGGTGTCGTTCCGGGACCCGGTCGAGCGCGGCGGGAAGCCGGTGGAGGGGCGGGTGACGGTGCGGGCCGACCGGGCGGGGGTGCCGGGGCGGTGTGCGCGGGGGCGGGCGGCCGTCGGGGCCGGGGATGCGGGGGCGTTGGCGTTGACCGGGGGTGCGGTGGGGGCGGTCGCCGTGATGGGCGCCCTCACGTACGTCGCCCTGCGTCGGCGCAGCGCCCGCCACTGACTCCGGCAGGGCGCCCGCCCTGCCGCCCCGGGCCCGCTGCGCGGGGCTCCTTCCCCACCCCGCCCCTTCCCGAACCGGGGCTCCGCCCCAGCCCCCGCGCCTCAAAGGCCGGCGGGGCTGGAAGGTCGCCTCAAACGCCGGCGGGGCTGGATTTGGCTGGTGCCCGGTTGGACAGTGCGGCTGCACTTATCCGGCCCAGGCGCGGCCAAATCCAGCCCGCGCAGGGGGTCCCCCCGGACGGAGTCTGGGGGAGTTTGAGCGCACCGTGCGCGCAGCGCACGGAATCGGGGTCCGGGGCGGAGCCCCGGAGCCACCCGGCCACCCGGGGCCGGGCCCCCCGGCCGCACCCGGCCTCGCCGGCCCGTGGGGCGAATCCCCAGCCCCGCCAGGGGGTCCCCCCGGACGAAGTCTGGGGGAGTTTGAGGCGCAGGGGTGTGGGGGCGGAGCCCCTGCTTCTGGGCGGCACCCGGGTACGGGCGGGCGGCTAGGGGCGGGTGTGGAGGGTGGCCAGGACCGGGGTGGAGGGCTGGAGGGTGAGGCCCGTGTACGGGCGGGCGATCTCCGGGCCCGTGTCCACCCGGTGCCGCTGAGCCAGCACGGCGAGCAGCAGGGCCGACTCCACGAGGGCGAACCGGGCTCCGAGGCAGGCGCGCGGCCCGCCGCCGAAGGGGATCCAGGCCTCCTCGGTCGCCTTGAGGGGCGCGTCCTCGGACCACCGCTCGGGCCGGAACTCCAGCGGCTCCTCGAACCACCGCGGGTCCCGGTGCATGGACCACTGGCTGCACCACACCGCGGTGCCCTCCGGCACCGGCCGCCCGCCCAGGCTCGCCCCCGCCCCGGCCACGGCGCTGATCAGCCAGATCGGCGGGTACAGGCGCAGGGCCTCCTTGACCACCTGCCGGGTCCACGGCAGGCGCGCGTAGTCCTCGTACGCGGGGAGCCGCCCGCCGAGGACCGTGTCGAGCTCCTCCTCCAGCCGGTCGCGCGCCGCGGGGTTGAGGGACAGGAGCTGCCAGGTCCACAGCAGGGCGGTGGAGGTGGTCTCGTGCCCGCCGACGTACAAGGTGACGGACTCGTCGCGCAGTTCGCGTTCGGTGAGCGGCGCGCCGTGCTCGTCGCGGGCGGCGAGCAGCCGCGAGAGGAGGTCGTCGCGCTCCTCGCCGGCCGCGGCGGCGGCCCGGTGTCCGGCGATGACGCGGGCGATCTCCTCGTCGATGCAGGACACCGCCGCGCGCATGCGGCGCCGTCCGGGGGTGGGCAGCCAGGACGGCAGGAAGAGGGTGACCCCGCGCATCTCGGCGCCGAGTTCGCGCTGGGCCACGGCCATGGCCCTGCCGATGACCTCCTCGCGGCCCGCGGCCTCGGCGCCGAAGAGGGTGCGCACGGCTATCCGCTGGGTGAGTGCGGCCATCTCCTTCTGGACGTCGATCCGGGCGCCGTCCAGCCAGCGGGAGGCCAGCGCGTCGGCGCATTCGACCATGGTGGCGGCGTAGGCCTTGACCTGGCGGGGGCGGACGGCGGGCTGGACGAGGGTGCGCTTGCGCCGCCAGTCGGCGCCGGTGCTGACCGCCACACCGTCGCCGAGCAACTGGTGAAAGGCCCAGCCGAGTTCCATGTGCCCGAAGGTGTGCTCGACCCCGGCGAGGAGTTCGGCGACGTCTTCGGGGCGGGAGAGCAGCAGGGCGCGGCGCGGGCCGAGGGCCCAGGGGGCCCGGTCGCCGTGCCGGTCGCGGAGCAGCTCGAAGAAGGAGAGGGGGTCGCGGGCGAAGGCGGGGAGGTTGCCGAGCAGGGGCCAGCCGCCCGGTCCGGCGGCGGTCGCGGCGTCCAAGGTCGAGGTCACGGCGGCATCGTCCCATCGGCGCCGGGCATCCGCCAGGGCGCCGCCGCGGCGGAAAACGGACCGTCAGTTGTCAGGTGGGGGCGAGGAGTTGGGCGTAGCGGTCGAGGTCGATGTTACCCCCGCTGACGAGGACGCCGACGCGGCGGCCGCGCAGGTCCGGGGCGTGGGCGCGCAGGGCGGCCAGCCCCAGACAGCCGGTGGGCTCGACCACGAGTTTGAGGTAGGTCGCGAACGTCCGCATGGCCTCGACGAGTTCGGGGTCCGATGCGGTGACCACCTCGGGCCGCTCGCGGTGCAGGACCGCGAAGGTCAGCTTCCCGAGGTGCTGGGTCTGGGCCCCGTCGGCGAGGGTGTGCGGGGTGTCGATGTGGACGATGCGGCCTTCGCGCAGGGAGCGCTGGGCGTCGTTGCCGGCTTCGGGTTCGACCCCGTACAGCCGGCAGCCGGGCGCCAGCGCCCCCGCGGCCAGGGCGGTGCCGGAGAGGAGCCCGCCGCCGCCGAGGGGGACGAAGAGGGCGTCGAGGGGGCCCTCGTCCTGGAAGAGCTCCAGGGCGGCCGTGCCCTGTCCGGCGATGACGTCGGGGTGGTCGTACGGGGGGATCAGCGCGAGGCCGCGCTCCTCGGCGAGCCTGCGCCCGACGGCCTCGCGGTCCTCGGTGAAGCGGTCGTAGACGACCACCTGTCCGCCGTAGCCGCGGGTGGCCCGGACCTTGGCGGCGGGCGCGTCGTGCGGCATCACAATGGTGGCGGGGATGCCGAGCAGCCGGGCGGACAGGGCCACCGCCTGGGCGTGGTTCCCGGAGGAGTACGCGACGACGCCGGCCGCGCGCTGTGCGGGGGTGAGCCGGCTGAGGGCGTTGTAGGCGCCGCGGAACTTGAAGGCGCCCGCGCGCTGGAGGTTTTCGCATTTGAACAGCACCTGGAGGCCGAGCTGTTCGTCGATCAGGCGGGAGCGCAGGACGGGCGTGCGGTGGGCGGCGCCCGCGAGGCGGCCGGCGGCGGCGAGCACGTCGTCGTAGGAGGGCAGGTGCGGCGGGGCGTCGGTCACGGTGCGCGGCCCTCTCTGCGGGTGGTCCCGGATGGGGGGAACGTACCAGCAGGGACCCGCGCGGGGTGCCCGGCAGAGCCGGTGGTGATGTGTCTGGGCGCCACCCCCGTGGGCGCCGAGACACATCACGCGCCGGGCCGCCGGCGGGGCCGGCAGCCGCAAGATCCATCTAGTCAACTAGATGGACTCCTGAAACTTACGCCAGCACCCTGAAGCGTTGTCAAGCCCGTTTCCCCCGTGACCGCCCTTGCTCCACCCCCGGCTGTGGCCGTTTCCGTCTAGTCGAGTAGATTGCTCGCGCACGGCGTTCCGCCGGGCACGACCGGCGTACGGAGGAGGGCACCCCGCGATGACCGAGCGACCTCCCGGCGACCGGCCCGACATCGCCCGCAAGCTGGGCCACCTGATCGACACGCTGCACCCGGAGGACCGGGGCCCGTACACGTACCAGGAGATCGCGGACCTGATCCGGCAGCGGGCGGGCGAGGGCGATCCGACCGTCTCGCACGGGACGATCCAGTCCATCCGGACCGGCAAGGTCACCAACCCGAGCGTCGACTCCCTGCGGGCCCTGGCCGGCTTCTTCGGCGTGCCCGTCGGCTACTTCCTCGACGACACCGTCACCGCGGCCGTGGACCAGCGCATCCGGGAGATCAAGGAGGGTGTGGACCGCGCGGCGGCCGGGGACGAGCTCGCCCGGGCCCTGGAGGACCGCGAGGTCCGGGCGGTGGCCTTCCGGCTCAGCGGCCTGTCGGCCCGCTCGCTGCGCGGCATCAAGGGCATCGTCGAGGGCTTCCGGCAGGCCGAGGGGCTCCCGGAGATCGGCCCCCGCGGCCGCCGGCGGGGCGGCGGCCCCGCCTGAGCCGGACCCCGGACGCTCCCCTGCGCACCCCCTCGCCGCCACCCCGCGGCCGCGGGGCACTAGGGTGTGCTCGCGGCGCCGGGCAACCCTGGCCTGCGCGGCGGAGGACATCCCCGCCGCTCGCCGGACGGACGGGGCACAGCGGGTATGTGGCGGTGGGGACGCCGGCGCAGGGCGTGCACCGCCCTCGTGAACGGCCTGGAGATACCTCAGCCGTTCGACCTCGGGTCCTTCTGCGGCCTGATCGCCGAACGGCGCGGCCGCCCCCTGGTCCTGCTGCCCCTCGACGGGCCGGGCAGCGAGGACCTGCCCTGCGGGATCTGGCTCGGGCTCGACACCGCCGACCTCGTCTTCTACGACGCGACGGCCCCCGACATCCTGCGCGTGCACATCGTCCTGCACGAGATCGCCCACATGCTGCTCGACCACGTGGCCCCGGAGCTCGACCTCGCCGAGGACGCCTCCCAGGAGGAACTCGACGCGGCAGCAGCGCACTTCGGCCGGCTCCTGTCCCGCGCCGACGGCGCCCTCGACACCGCCGACCGGCCCGGCCTGCCCGTTGCGGCGATCGTCCGCGCCGAGTCCGCGCGGATCCGCGCGGCCGCCTCCGCGGCCCGGCCCGCGGACGCGGCCCTGGGCCTGTCCGCCGACCGGATCGTGCACCTGCTCGGCCGCACCAAGTACTCCAGCCGGGAGGAGCAGGAGGCCGAGACGGTCGCCACGCTCATCCTGGAACGGGCCAGCAGGCCCCGCGAGATCGAGGCCACGTCCGACGACGCCGCCGACGTGCTCCACCGCCTCAACGACACCTTCGGGCACCCGGTTCGGAACGAATGAACTCCTTCAAGATATTCACCGCCGTCCTGCTCTGGATCGTCGCCGTGTGGCGGCTGCCGGCCGCGGTCCGCCGCCCCCGGCAGCGCGCGACCTGGCTGGCGTTCACCGGGCTGGCCGTGGCCACGACCATCGCCATCCCGCCGATCGCCCTGGCCATCGACACCGCGGCCGGGATCAACGACTTCTGCGTGCTCCTCAAGAACGTGGTCGGCGTCGGGGCCTGCGCCGCGGTCCTCGACCTGGTCACCGCCATGGCCCGCCCCGACCTGCTGCGCCGCTCCCGCCGGCTCAACGCCGCCGGCGCGGCCGCCGCCTCGGCGCTGCTGTGCGTGCTGTTCTTCCAGGTGCCGCGGCCCGTGCGGGTGGACAACTTCTACGAGGACCACGCCGATTCGGCGGCCGCCACCGGTTACGGCCTGACCTTCGTCCTCTACCTCGCCCTCGCCACCGCCGTCGGCTCCTGGCTCTGCCTGGGCTACGGGCGCAAGTCGGCGCGCAGCTTCCTGCGCACGGGGCTCCAGGTGCTGGGCGCGGGCCTGGCCATCGGGACGGTCTACAGCCTCTTCCGGGCCGCGCACCTGTCGGCGCGGCTGCTGGAGGCGCCCTTCCCGCTGGCCGAGCCGACCGTGCAGGCCACCGCCGACGCGATCGAGTACGCCTCCATCTTCCTGATCATCGTCGGCAACTCCCTGGCCCCGCTGGGCGCGCTCGTGCAGTCGGTGCGCGACTGGCGCTCGCTGCGCGCCATCCGGCCGCTGTGGGCCGCGCTGACCGCGGCGGTGCCGGACATCGTGCTGGGTGCGCGCGGCCTGCGCGGTCCGCGGATCCGGCTGCACCGGGCGGTCATCGAGATCCGGGACGCGGCCCTGGTGCTGGCGCCGTACGCCGGTCCCGCGGTGCGCGAGGGCGCGGCGGCGGCGGCCGCCGCCGCGGACCCGGCCGCGGACCCCGCCGCCTGGGAGGCCGCGGCCGAGGCCCTGTGGCTGCGGGCCGCCGTGGCGGCGCGGGCGCGCGGGGAGGCGCCGGCCCCGGGCGAGGCGCCGACGGCCGGGGGCTCCGACGCCCTGGACTTCGGGGCCGAGGTGGCCCGGCTGCGGCGGCTGGCCGCGGTGTACCGCTCGGCGGCCGCGCGGGAGTTCGCGGACCGCTGCGCGGCCGGGGCGGGGACCCCGTGACCCCCGCGGCGGCCCGGCGCATCACCGACTGGCTGGAGCCCAAGAACTGGCTGCTCGCCGTGGTGCTGCTCGTCGGCTGGGAGTCCGGCCGGCTGGCCGGGGTGGGCTGGGGGCTGGCCGCGGGCTTCTTCTGCGCGGTGCTGCCCGTGCTGTGGATCGGCTGGGGGCGGCGGCGCGGCTGGTGGGGCGGGCGGCACGTGGGCCGCCGCGAGGACCGGCTGCTGGTGCTGCCGGGGATCCTGCTGTGCGTGGCGGCGGGGATCTCGCTGCTGCTCCTGCTCGGCGGCCCCCTCGAACTGGTCGCGCTGATCGCGGCGATGCTGGTGGCCCTGGTGGTGTTCCTCGGGATCACCACCGTATGGAAGATCTCCTTCCATACGGCGGTCCCGGCCGGGGCGGTCATGGTGGCCGCCCTGTCCTGCGGCCCGTGGGCCCTGGTGTGCGTCCCCCTGCTCGTCCTGACGGGCTGGTCCCGGGTGGTGCTCCGGGACCACACGGTGGCGCAGGTGTGCGCGGGGGCGGTGCTCGGCGCGGGGATCGCCGGATTCGTGTTCAGCGGGCTGCGCTGACCGGCCTCACGGGGCGGTCCGGCTCCGGGGCTGCGGCCCGCCTCAGGGGGTGAACACCTCGTGGAGGCTGTCGATGGCACCGTCCGCACCCAGTCCGTAGCGGAAGACCAGCCCCTGGTCCGGGTGGGCCGCCAGCCAGTCCAGGAACTCCTGTACGCCGATCTCCTGGTTCTCGGTGCTCTCGACGATCGGGGTGGTGACGGTGATGTGCGCGGCCTGGTTGAGGGGGATGACCGTCTTCACGCCCACGGGTTCGAAGGGGGCGCCGTCCGAGTCGGGCGTGCCGCAGCCCCAGTTGCCGTGCTGGACGACGAGTCCGAGCACCCCGCCGGCCTCGGTGGAGCGGTGGACGGCGATCTCGTCCGGGGAGATGGGCATCTTGTGGTCGCAGGTGGGGTCGGGCGCGGGGGTGCCCTTGGCGGGCGGCTTGGGTACGGGCTTCACCGTGGTCTTCGCCGAGGGGGCGGCGCTGGGCCCGGGGGCGGGCGCGGTGCTGCCCGCAGGCGCGTCCGAGGGGGCCGCGGATCCCCCGCCGCCGGGCTCGGCCGGGGCCGCGGCGGAGGCGGAGCCCGCGGGTCCGGCGGCGTCCGCGGCGGGGGCGCCGTCCCCGTCGCCGTTGCACGCGGTCAGCGCGAGGGCGCCGCACAGGACCAGGGCGGCCAGCGACCGTCTGTGAGCCATTTTCCGTCTCCTCCGTGGGAAGTCCGCGCCACCGTAGCGTGGCGGGATCCCTGCGGAGAACGGCCGGATCCCGTTTGTCACCGAGCCGCGATCACGCTGTTGCCCGGCCCGGACACCGCCCCGCGGGGGCCCGGTCCGCCCGGGTGTTACGGAAGGATTTCTTCCGCCCAAGTGACCTGCACTGCAAGGGTTTTCCCTGCTTCCCTGCCCCGGCACCCTTCTGACATCTTGCGTTCACCCCTTTATTCACACGGTCCGGCAGCGCCCCGCGGCGCCGCCGGACTTTCGGAGGACGCATTGATACCCCACATATTCAGTCGGCTTCGAACCACTGCCGCGGCCGCCACCGCCCTGGGTGCCGCCCTCGCCCTGTCGTCGGCCCCCGCCGCCTTCGCGGGCACCGACCCGGTCGGCCCGCAGGCGGCCCCGGCCGCGCAGACCGCCCGCGCCGCCGCTCCGGCCGCGGCCGGCGCCTGGGCCGCCGGGACCCGCGCGTACCTGGTCATCACCGCCCCCGGTGACACCACCGCGGTGCGCACCGCCGTCGCGAACAACGGCGGTTCCGTCTACGCGTCCTACGACGCGATCGGCGTGATCGTCGCCCACTCGTCCTCCGCCGGCTTCGCCGCCACGATGCGCGGGGTCTCCGGGGTGCAGCAGGTCGGGGCCACCCGCACCTCCGACGTCCCGGCCGACGCCTACAACCCGGCGCTGCCCGCGAACCCCGCGCAGAGCACCACCACGCTCAACGAGTCCAACCGCTGGGACATGACCCAGATCAAGGCCGACCAGGCCTGGGCCGTGACCACCGGCTCCGCCTCGGTCAAGGTCGGCATCCTGGACACGGGCGTGGACGACCAGCACCAGGACATCGCCCCGAACTTCAACGCCGCCGACTCGGCCTCCTGCGCCTACGGCAAGGCGGACACCCGCACCGGCGCGTGGCGCGACGTCGGCACCCACGGCACCCACGTCGCGGGCACCGTCGCCGCCGCCAAGAACGGCAAGGGCGTCATCGGTGTCGCCCCCGGCGTGAAGATCTCCTCGGTCCGCATCGCCGAGCCGGGCAGCAGCCTGTTCTTCGCGGAGAACACCATCTGCGGGTTCATGTGGGCCGGCGACCACGGCTTCAAGGTCACCAACAACAGCTACTACACGGACCCGTGGCAGTTCAACTGCCCGGACAACGTGGACCAGGCCGCCATCATCGAGGGCGTGGGCCGGGCCCAGAAGTACGCCGAGAACAAGGGCTCCCTCCAGGTCGCCGCCGCCGGCAACAGCAACTACGACCTGGCGAACAAGACCACGGACAGCGAGTCCCCCAACGACTCCACCCCGGTCACCCGCAACATCACCAACGCCTGCATCGACATCCCCACCGAGCTCCCGGGCGTGGTGACGGTGGCCGCCATGGGCAACGGCAACGTCAAGGCCTCGTACTCGAACTTCGGCAACGGGGTCATCGACATCGCGGCCCCCGGCGGCGACGGCGCCTCGGGCGTCTACTCCACCCTGCCGGGCGGCAAGTACGGCAACATGAACGGCACCTCGATGGCCTCCCCGCACGTCGCGGGCGTGGCCGCGCTGATCGCCAGCGTGAACCCGGCGCTCACCCCGGCCGAGATCCGCGACCGGCTCGGCGTGCAGGCGAACGACACCTCCTGCCCGTCCGACAGCCGCTGCACCGGCACCACGGCGAAGAACGGCTTCTTCGGCGAGGGCCAGACCGACGCCCTGAAGGCCGTCGGCGGCTCGACCCCGCCCCCCGGCAAGTTCTTCGAGACCACCGCTGACACGGCCATCGTGGACCGCGCCACCGTGGACAGCCCGCTGACCGTCTCCGGTGTCACCGGCAACGCCCCCGCCACCCTCAAGGTCGGCGTGGACATCAAGCACACCTACCGCGGCGACCTGGTGGTCTCCCTGGTCGCCCCCGACGGCACGGTGTACCTGCTGGAGGACTTCAACAACAGCGACAGCGCCGACAACGTCATCAAGACGTACACGGTCAACGCCTCCTCCGAGCTGGCGAACGGCACCTGGAAGCTCCGCGTCCAGGACATCGCCAACCAGGACACCGGCAAGATCGACGCCTGGAACCTGACCTTCTGACGGTTCCCGGCGCCGCCTGAGGCCTCCATCCCCACCCCCCACAGCGCCGCCCCGGTGCCCGTCCGCGAGGACGGACACCGGGGCGGCGCCCTTTCACGCCCCCGGGCCGCCGCCGGGGGGGGGCGCGTCCGTGTCAGACCGCGGTCCGCCGCCGGATGAGCAGCGCCGCCGTCAGGGCCAGGCCCGCGCTGACCGCGGCGGCCAGGAACCCGGCGGAGCTGGTGGACAGGAAGGCCTCCGCCCCGGAGCCCGCACCGTCCGGGCCGGAGCCCCCGCCGGCCCCGGCCCGGACGGCCACGGTCACCAGCGCGGCCAGGCCGAGCGAGCCGCCGAGGGTCTGGACGGCGTTCAGCACGCTGGCGGCCGCGCCCGCCTCCCCGCTGCGCAGCCCGGAGGTGGCCAGGACGGTCGGCGGGATCACGCAGAAGGCCATGCCCGCGCCCAGCAGCACCAGTGCGGGCAGCACCCCGGCGGCGTACCCGGCGGAGGCCGTCAGCAGGGACAGCCACAGGTTGCCGAGGACGAGCAGCCCGGCGCCGGAGGCCATCAGCAGCCGCGGCCCGACCAGCCGCTCGACGCGGCCGGCGGCCCCGGCCATCGCGGCCATGGTGGCGGGCAGCGGGGTGAGCGCGACGGCGGCGCTCAGCGGCCCGTACCCGGCGAGCTGCTGGAAGTACTGGTTGAGGAAGAAGTACGCGCCCATGATCGAGCCGGGTACGGCCAGGGTGCCGGCGTAGGCGAGGACGCGGTCGCGGTCCCGGAACAGCCGGGGCAGCACGATGGGCTGCTCGGCCCGCCGCTCCACGGCCGCGAACAGGACGAAGAGCAGGACGCCCGCACCGGCGCAGGACAGCGCCGCCGCGTCGGTGATCCCGTGCTCGGCCCCGCGCGCCAGCCCGTACACGAGGGCGGTGGCGCCGAGCGCGGACAGCAGGGCGCCGGCCAGGTCGAAGCGGCCGGGGTTGCGGCGGGTCTCGGAGATCGCCCGGGGGGCCAGGACCAGGACCGCCAGGCCGATCGGCACGTTCAGGTACAGCTCCCAACGCCAGGAGCTGAGCGAGGTGAGGGCGCCCGCGAGGAGCAGTCCGCCCGCGGTGCTGGCGGCGCCGGCGGCCGTGCACACGGCGATGGCGCGCGCCCGCGCCGCGCCCTCCCCGAAGGTGCTCAGCAGCAGGGCGAGGCCGCTGGGAGCGGCCAGGGCGGCGCCGATGCCCTGGAGCACGCGGACCGCGACCAGGAACTCCGTACCGGTGGCCAGGCCGCGCAGGGCCGCCGCGAGGGTGAAGAGGCCGACTCCGGCCAGGAAGACCCGGCGGCGGCCGAGGATGTCCCCGGCGCGGCCGCCGAGCAGGAGCAGGCCTCCGAAGGCGAGCAGGTAGGCGTTGAGGACCCAGGAGGCGCCGACCGCGGAGAGGCCGAGGGACTCGCGCATCCCCGGCAGCGCGATGTTCACGACGGCGTCGTCGAGCTGGATCATGGCGTTCGTGCCGGCGATCACGGCCAGGGCGAGCCCCGGGCGGGCCGGGCGCCGGGCGGCGCCGGTACGGGCGGGCGGGGCGGCGGCTTCCGGGGCCGGAGGCGGCGCCGGGGCCTGTGTCCCGGCGGTTGCTGCTTCAACGAGGTGCGCGGACATCCCGGCCTCCCCTTTCGGCTCGTCTGCACGGGTCGTCAATGGACCCCGGCAGAGTCCCAGGGGGTGGTGGAGCGGGGTTCGAGAGCAGGTGCAGGGGGCACGGAGCGGGCCCGGGGCGGCGGGCTGCTTGAATGGCCCGGTGATGGAATACCTGCGCCGCAAGATGCTGGCCCGGCAGGAGCGGCTGGCGGCGGCGCGGCCGCCGGGGGTGCCGTGCATGGTGAGGAGGCCCGGTACGGACCGCCGCTGGCGGGCCGGCGAGCTGCTGGTCTCGGGGCCCGCGCCCTCCTTCGCCCCGGCGAGCGCCCGCGGGGGCCCGCTGGAGCTGCCGCCCGGGCTGGTCCGTACGCAGGTCAGGGTGCCGACCACCCGTGAGGGCCTCGCCATCAACCCGGGCTCGCGGATCGTGGTGTGCCGGTCGGAGGCGGGTCCGCTGGAGATCGCGGTGATGCCGCTGGACGTGGCGGAGGTGCTGGCGGCCCTCCCGGAGGCCCCGCCGGCCGACTGAGGCGACGCGTACGGCGGGCTCGGGGGGCACGGCGGGCAGGCCGTACCCCCGGACCGGACGCCCAGGATCCGACGCCCCGGTCAGACGGCGCCTGAGGCGGACGCCCCGGTCAGCCAGCCCCGGTCAGACAGCCCGGGAGCGGGCCCCGTCGCGGGTGCGCCCGGAGGCGGGGGCCCGGGCGGGGTGCCTGCGCAGGTACTCCTCCTCCAGGGCGGCCATCCGGCGGCCGTGCGTGGCGAGGGCATCGTCGGAGCCGTGGAGCAGGGTTTCGTGGCGCGTGCGGTGGATGGCCTCGAGCTCCTTGAGGAGCCGGTCCTCCGCGAGTTCTCCCGGCGGAACGCCTTCGTGATGGGCAGGCATGAGTGACTCCTCCCGGAATATCCGGTCCGGCCTGTGACAAGTCTCGCTGCCCGGATCCGCCGGGGCCATCCGGCGAACACCCGTGTGCCGCTAGCGTGTGCGATGCGCGGAACGGGAAGCACCGGATCCACCGAAAAAATCCGGGGTACTTTCGGCGTTTCCTGTTATCCGGCGGGTGCACCCGGGTCTCCCAGGTGTTGGGCAACATCGTCGTCCGGGACAGGCAGGGTTGATCGGAACATGGGTACAGAGCAGGGCACGGCGCTCGTGCTGGCCGCGCAGGCCGGCGACCAGCGGGCGCAGGACGAGCTGGTTTCCGCCTACCTCCCGCTGGTCTACAACGTGGTCGGCCGGGCGCTCAACGGGCACTGCGACACGGACGACGTCGTGCAGGACACGATGCTGCGGGCCCTCGACGGGCTGGCCGGGCTGCGCTCCCCCGAAAGCTTCCGCTCCTGGCTCGTGGCCATCGCCATGAACCGGGTCCGGGCCCACTGGGAGGACCGCCAGGCCCGCCAGGCCTCGGCCGGGCTGGGCCTGGGCGGCCTCGACTACGCGAGCGAGCTCGCCGACCCGGGCGCCGACTTCGTCGACCTGACCGTCGTCCGCCTGAACCTGTCCGGCCAGCGCCTGGAAACGGCCGAGGCCACCCGCTGGCTGGAGCCCGACGACCGGGCCCTGCTGTCGCTGTGGTGGCTGGAGTGCGCCGGGGAGCTGACCCGGGGCGAGGTGGCCGCCGCCCTGGAGCTGTCCCCGCAGCACGCCGCGGTGCGGGTGCAGCGGATGAAGGCGCAGCTGGAGTCCGCGCGGGTCGTCGTGCGCGCCCTGCAGGCGAACCCGCCGTGCGAGCAGCTGCGCGGCGGGCTGGGCGCCTGGGACGGGCGGCCGAGCGCGCTGTGGCGCAAGCGGATAGCCCGGCACGCCCGCGAGTGCGTCCACTGCTCGGGCCTGTGGAGCGGGCTCTACCCGGCGGAGGGGCTGCTGGCCGGTCTGGCGCTGCTGGCGCCCGCGGCCGGACTGCTGGCGGCGACCCGCGGGGCGGTGGCGGGGTCCATGGCCCCGGCAGGCTCCGCCGCGCCGCTGGGCGGGGGTTCCGTACCGGCTTACGGGCAGGGTTCCGCGTACGGGTCCGGCAGCGGTGGCGCAGGGCTCGTGGAGTCCGCGGCGGGCGGGGGCCGCGGGGCCCGCCGGAAGCTGGCGCGCAGGAGCGGCCGGCGTCGGGTGGCCGCCGCGGGTGCGGTGGCCGTGGTGGCGGTCTCCGGCGGGGCGTACTACCTCTTCGGCGGGCCGGAGGAGCCGCCGGCGGTGCGACCGCTGGCGGCCCCCGCGGAGCCGGTGGCGGTGCTGTCCCCGTCGACCGGGGCGCCCTCGCCCTCCGCTTCCGCTTCGGCGTCCGCCTCGCCGTCCGCTGCGGCGAGCCCCTCCGCTTCGCCGACCCCGAGTCCCTCGGCGACGACGGGGAAGCCGACGACCGCCCCGCCGAAGCCCCGGCCGAAGCCGACGACGGCGCGTCCGACGACCCCCGCCCCGCGTCCGGGTGGCGGCAGCAGCGGCGGCGCCTCCGGGACCGCGGGGCAGGTGGTCTCGCTGGTGAACGGGGAGCGGGCGAAGGCCGGCTGCGCCCCGCTGACCTCGAACGCGCAGCTGGCCGCGGCGGCGCAGGGGCATTCGCAGGACATGGCGTCACGGGACTACTTCGACCACACGAACCCGGACGGGGAGGGCCCCGGCGAGCGGATCACGCAGGCGGGCTACCGCTGGTCGACGTACGGCGAGAACATCGCGGCGGGCCAGCGGTCCGCGGCGCAGGTGATGGACTCGTGGATGAACAGCTCCGGGCACCGCGCCAACATCCTCAACTGCTCCTTCAAGGAGATCGGGATCGGCATCGAGACCGGTTCGGGCGGGCCCTGGTGGACGCAGGTGTTCGGCGCCCGCTGACCGGGATAGCCCCGGACCCCGGCCCCGGACCCCGACGGGGGTACGGGGCCGGGGTCCGGGGCCGCCGGGGACTCAGACCTCCAGCGTGGCCTCGATGGCGCGCAGCTGGTGGCGGGCCATGGCCAGGTTGGCGCGGGTCTTGTCGAGGGCGAGGTAGAGGAACAGGCCGTTGTTCCCCCGGCTCTTGAGCAGGCGGATCAGATGGTACTGACTGCCCAGTGTGATGAGGATGTCCTCGATCTCCTCGTTGAGCTTGAGCATCTCCATGGTGCGGACCTTGGCGCGGACCACGTCGGTGTTGCCCGCGGCGGCGAGGTTGAGGTCGAGCTCCTTGCCGCCGCCGACCATGCCGAGGGCCATGCCGCTGCTGTAGTCGACCAGGGCGGCACCGATGGTGCCGTCGATCGTGGACATCGCTTCCTTGAGGGCGGTCTCGGTGTTCGCCATGTTCAGGGCACTTCCTTTTCTCTTACCGATCGGGGGATCTGCTGATCTTCTGATCTGCTGACGGGGTGCTCAGGTGAGCGGTGCAGCGTGGGGGAACGGACGGTCTTCCGGGGCCGCCGGGGCGGCTCAGGGCTCGCGCCGGAACAGCGCCCCGTCGACGAGTTCGCCGATGCGGGTGCTGGAGCGGCGGGCTTCGAGGTGCAGGCGGCCCACGTTGATGCGCGGCTCTGCCAGCAGCGTGAGCACCGCCGAGCTGCCGGCCGCGTACGTGGCGACGTAGCCGTGCTCCCCGCGCAGGAGGAGTTCGCGGAAGCCCCCCTGCCCGGTGAGGTCGGTCAGCCGCTGGGCCACGCCGAGGGCGGAGGCGGTGAGGGCGGCGACGCTCTCGGCCTCGTCGGCGCCGGCCTCGCGGGCGAGGACCAGTCCGTCGACACTGGCGGCGAGGGCGCCGGTCAGCTGGGGCAGCCGGGCTCTTAACCTTCTGAGCTCACCGAGCACTTCGGGCTCTGCCGTCATCAGCTGTCTCCTTTCCTGGTGGCTCCGGCTCACCGGCCTCGTGGTGCGCGGACGCATCGGGAGCCTCATGACGAGGTACGCGGGACCCGGCCGGCGGTACGGGGGAAGAACTCGGTCACAGGGATGCCTCCAAGGCGTCACGGAGCCGACGGAGCAGGGCGATGTCCGGGGAGGCGACCTGCGTTACCCAGCCGGGCAGGGCGGATGGTGCTACGGGCCTGGGGTCGCGCGGCGTTTCGACCAGGCCGGTCGCGGCGAGCCGCCGTACCTCCAGCAGGGTGTGGAAGGCGGGCCGGCCCAGCTCCCAGGCGAGGCCGGCGGGGGTGCGGACCCCGTCCGCCTTGCGGAGCAGGGCGCGCTGGCGGGGGGTGACCGTCTGCCCGGGCGCGGCGGGCCGGGGCACCACGGGCGCGGCGTCCAGGGCCGGGTAGGGCCAGACCGAGTCGAGCAGTTCGCGGCGCCGGACCGTCTCGCGTTCGACGGCGGCGGCGGAGACGGAGCGGACGGTGCCGATCCAGTGGGTGGCGCCGCGGCGGAAGCGTGTGGGGCCGCTCCCGGGGGCCAGGACGAAGAAGGCGGCGTCGTAGACCGCGCCGAGGTGGCAGATCTCCAGCTCGCCCCCGCCGACCCGGCCGGATTCGACGAGGTAGCGGCCGACCTGCCGGCGGGATCCGGCCCGGTCCACGGCGTCCTGCCAGCCCGACAGGGGCAGCCGGCCGCCCGCGGTGAGCAGGACGTCGAGTCCGGGGGTGGCGGGGCTCTCGGCGTGGACGACGCGGCCGTCCTCGAGGAAGAGGGTGCCGTGGTCGCGCAGCAGGGCGCCGGTGGCGCGCTCGTCGGCGAGTCTCAGCAGCATGGGCGAGACTGCCGTGGCCCCTGGTGCGGCGGGGGCGGCCTGGGCGGTCATCCGAGCACCAGTCCGGCGGCGAGGTCGCGCAGTCTGATCCGGGCGAGGGCGAGGTTCCCCTCGGTGCGGTCCAGCCAGAGGTGGAGGAAGACGCTGCTGTCGAAGGTGGTCTCGACGAAGCGGAGGACGTGGTAGCCGGTGCGGGTGGTGACGATCACGTCCTCCAGGGGCAGGCCCTCTCCCGGTGCGCCGCCCGCGCCCGGTTCCGGGGCGGCCGCCCCGGGGGGTCCGCCCGGCCCGGGTATCGCGGCGCTGAAGGACTCGTACTCGGCGGCGGCGCGGGCCAGTTCGGCGGTCTCGGCGGCCGTGGTCTCGTGGTCCCCGACGGGCGACTCCCCCGCCGTACCGAGGGCGAGCCCGCTGCTCCAGTCCACGAGGGCGGCGCCCCGGGCGCCGGGCACGGCCATGGCCTCCGACAGGCATTCATCGATCCCGGGCACTCCGGCTCCCCTCCCCGCCGGCCGTGCGAGTACGCGTTCGCTTCCGGCGGCACCACAGAACGCTACTCAACAACCCGGATGCGTAAGCGAGTTCTGGCACATTCCATCGGAACATGCCGAAAAACTGCCGCCCGCGGCCGGAAGAAGATCTTCCGGACGCGGGCAATGGCCATACATGACCGATCACTGATCATTTCGTGTCAGGTACGGACCTCAGCGGTCATCGGGGCCGGTTTCCACACCCGCACCCCTCCAGAGTGGCAAAGCCGGGAGCCGCCCGGGGGCGGACCGCTCAGATCTCGATGACGATCTTCCCGGCCGTATGGCCCGTCCGGCTCAGCGCGAAGGCCTCCGCCGTCTTCTCCAGCGGGAAGGAGCGGGCCACCGGGACCTTCAGCCGGCCGCTCTCCGCGAGCCGTCCGAGCCGCGCCAGATCGGTGCCGACCGGCCGCACCCACATCCACTGGCCGCCCGCCCCCAGCACCGAGGGGTCGGCGATCGAGGCGTGCCGCCCGCCCTGCGCGAGCACGGCCGAGGTCACGTCCAGCACCCCGCCGACGAAGTCCGCGACGACGTCCACCCCCGCGGGCGCGAGGGCGCGGACCCGGTCCACGAGCCCCTCCCCGTACTGCACCGGCTCCGCCCCCAGCTCCCGCACCCGGTCGTGGTTGCGCGGCGAGGCCGTTCCGATGACCCGGGCGCCGAGCACGCGCGCGATCTGCACGCCCAGGGAGCCGACTCCCCCGGCGGCGCCGTGCACCAGCACGGTGTCGCCCTCGCCGGTGCCGAGCCGGGTGAGCAGCTGGTACGCGGTGAGCCCGGCCAGCGGCAGCCCGGCGGCCTCGTCCCAGCCGAGGGCGGCGGGCTTGTGCGCGAGCATCCGGGCGGGTACGGACACGAACTCGGCGAAGGTGCCGCCGTGCACGTGGTCCTTGCGCGCGTAGGCCATCACCTCCTCGCCCACGGCGAACTCCGGGACGTCGGGGCCGAGCCGCTCCACCGTGCCGGCCACGTCCCAGCCGGGGACCACGGGGAAGAGGACGTCCATCATCCCGTCGAGGTGACCGCCCATGATCTTCCAGTCCACGGGGTTCACCGCCGCCCGCCGGACCCGGACGAGCACCTCGCCGGGCGCGACCTTCGGCAGCGGCAGCCGCACCTCCCTCAGCGCCTCGTCGCCCCCGTACGCCTCGTACGCCACGGCCCGCATACTCTCCTGCACGACATCCCTCCGGAAGCCCGCTCGGCACACCAGCAACTGGTGCGATACGCCGCAAACCGGTTCAATCCCCCGGGGCGGCGCCGCCATCCCACCACACCGGCCCCCGCGCAGCCGCTCCCGGCCGCACGTGTCCCGTCAGTTCTCGGGGAGCAGGGCGGGCATGAGGGTGTCGAGCACGGTCTCCATGAAGGAGTCCGGCAGCGGGCGGGTGCGCAGCAGCCACGTGTGGTAGACGGGCCCGTAGATGAGCTCCACGGCGAGCTCCAGGTCGAGTCCGGGGCGCAGCTGTCCGGCGTCCCGGGCCTTGGCGAGCCGCTCGGTGCAGGCGTCGATGGAGACCCGCAGGATGCGCCGGACCCCCTCCGCGACGGCCTCGTCCTCCTGGGCGGCCGCGATCAGGCCGCGCCAGATCAGCCCGAACTCGCTCTGGAACAGGGCCATCACGTTGGCGGTCTGGGCGATCAGGTCGGCTCGGACGTCCCCGGTGTCGGGGAAGCCCGCGTTCGCGTCGCGGGCCTGCTCGATCCCCTCGATGACGATCGCGGCCTTGGAGGGCCACCAGCGGTAGATCGTCGTCTTGCCGACTCCGGCCCTGGCGGCGATCGCCTCGATGGTCACCGCGCCCATGCCGCGCTCGATGCACAGCTCGACGGCGGCCGAGACGATGGCCTGGCGGGCCTTCTCACTGCGACGGGCGGACATGCCGCGATACTACCCCCGACGTAACGTTACGTCTCGTTTCGCCTCGGCGGCCGGGTCCTCAGCACGCACTCCCCGCACAGGCCCCCGCCCGGCGCCCGGTAGTACAGGCAGCAGTTGTTGCGCACGAAGGCGAAGCCGAGCCCCTCCTCGTGGAGGAAGGTCCCCGCGTCCGCCAGCACCCCGGTCCGCAGCAGCCCCGCCACCAGCGGCACCGGCGGGCGGGGGGCCTGCGGCGCCGCGCCGGTGAGCACGCGCAGCGCCCCGACCAGCCCCGCGGCGGCATTGCCCCGGAGCACCTTCGGCGAGACGCCGTACGCCGCCCGGACCGCCTCCTCCAGCAGCCGCAGGTTCCCGTCGCGGACCGCGGCCAGGCCCTCCTCCACGGTCCCGGGCAGGGCCCGCGGGGCCGGCAGGGCCAGTTCCAGGGAGCCGCCGGCGGGCACCCGCCAGCGCAGCAGCTCCGGGGCCAGGTCCGGCACCCGGCCGCCGAGCGCGGCGGCCCCGAGGGCGAGGGACCAGATCCGCGAGGCGATGCCGAGGTGGGCGGTGGAGGCGGCGACCCGGCCGGGGCCGGTGCCCAGGCGCCGCCCGACCTCCTCGACGTACGCGCGGAGCTCCCGCCCGTACAGCTCGGTCAGCGGGCGGAAACCGGTCCCGTCCGGGCCGTCCGGACCGCCGCCGCCCGCGGTGAAGAACGGTCCGACGACGGCCAGCCGCTCCATGATCTCTTCCACGGCCCCAGTATCCCTGCGGCCGGGCAGCCCCCCGAGCCGCCCCCCGCCGCGCCTCAGCCGCGCTTCGACTCGGCCTCGGCGCTGTCGAGCAGCATCTCCAGGGCCACCGGGTACGCGCTGTCCTTCATCCGGGCCGCGAGCAGTCCCGCGGTGGCCGCGATGTGCGGGTAGCGCTCGGCGGGCAGCCGGGCGTACGTGTTCTCCCACATCTCCTCGTCGGCCTCGCGGGCCTCCTCCGCCAGGGCGAGCGCACCCGCGTCCAGGGCCGCGAAGGCGAGGCTCTGGTCGATGAACGCGTGGTAGATCCGCACCGCGGCGGCGTCCGGGAAGCCCGCGCCGCGCAGCACCCCGAGGACCGCCTCGTCCGCGGCGATCTCGCGGGGGCGGCCGGTGACCCGGCTGGCGGTGAGCACCGCGGCCTGCGGGTGGGCCAGGTAGGCCCGGTGGATGCGCAGGCCGAGGGTGCGCAGGTCGGCGCGCCAGTCGCCGCCGGGGGCCCAGCCCTCCAGGGCCCGGCCGGTGAGCTCCTCGCCGATGGCCCGGGTCAGCTCGTCCATGCCCGCGAAGTACCGGTACAGGGTGCTGGGGTCGGCGCCGAGGGCCGCGCCGAGGCGGCGGGCCGTCAGCCCCGCGCTGCCGTGCTCGCGCAGCATCCGCAGGGCGGTCTCCACGATGAGGCGCTCCGAGAGGACGGTGCCGGTCCGGGTGGGCCGCCGCCTGCGGCGCGCCTCCTCGGGGACCACCTGCTTGGGCATCGGACCGGTCTCCTTCCGCCGGGGGCCGCGGGCCGGGCGGGTCCGGGCGGGCGGGGTGCCCGCGGGTTCTTATGCCAACGCGATTGACGTTAACGCAGCCGCCCGGGTTGTATCACCTCCACCCCCCGCATCCCCCATACCCGTGCATATCCGCACAGGTCTCACATTCCCGTACCCTCGTCCCCTCCTCACGGAAGAGAGCCCGCCATGCGCGTCCTGCTCGTAGGCGCCGGCGGCGTCGGCACCGCGGTCACCCGGATCGCCGCCCGCCGCCCGTTCCTCACCCACATGACCGTCGCCGACTACGACCCGGCCCGTGCGCAGGCGGCGGTCGCCGCGCTCGGGCCCGGGGAGTCCCGGTTCGACGCCTGCCGGCTGGACGCCTCGGACGAGGAGGCGGTCGCGGCGCTGCTGGCCGGGGGCGGGTACGACGCCCTGCTGAACGCCACCGACCCGCGCTTCGTGCTCCCGCTGTTCCGGGCGGCGCTGAAGGCGGGCACCCACTACCTCGACATGGCGATGTCCCTGTCGTACCCGCACCCGGAGCGCCCGTACGAGGAGTGCGGGGTCAAGCTCGGCGACGCGCAGTTCGAACTGGCCGCGCAGTGGGAGGAGGCGGGCCGGCTGGCGCTGGTCGGCATGGGCGTGGAGCCCGGCCTGTCGGACGTGTTCGCGCGGTACGCCGCGGACGAGCTCTTCGACGAGATCGAGGAGATCGGCATCCGCGACGGCGCGAACCTCGCCGTCGCGGGCTACGCGTTCGCGCCGTCGTTCAACATCTGGACCACCATCGAGGAGTGCCTGAACCCGCCGGTGGTCTACGAGGAGGACCGCGGCTGGTTCACGACGGCCCCCTTCAGCGAGCCGGAGGTCTTCGACTTCCCCGAGGGCATCGGCCCGGTCGAGTGCGTGAACGTCGAGCACGAGGAGGTGCTGCTCGTACCGCGCTGGGTGCGGGCGAAGCGGGTGACGTTCAAGTACGGGCTGGGCTCGGACTTCATCGAGAAGCTCAAGACCCTGCACGCGCTGGGCCTCGACCGCACGGAGCCGGTGGCCGTCCGCACGGACGGGGGCACCGCCCGGGTCTCCCCCCGCGACCTGGTCGCGGCCGCCCTCCCGGACCCCGCCACGCTCGGGGACCGGATGACGGGCAAGACCTGCGCGGGCACCTGGGTGAAGGGCACGAAGGACGGCCGGCCGCGCGAGGTGTACCTCTACCACGTGGTGGACAACGAGTGGTCCATGACGGAGTACGGTTCGCAGGCCGTGGTCTGGCAGACGGCCGTCAACCCGGTCGTGGCCCTGGAACTGCTCGCCGGCGGCGCCTGGCAGGGCTCCGGGGTGCTCGGCCCCGAGGCCCTGCCGCCGCGCCCCTTCCTGGACCTGCTCACGGAGTACGGCTCCCCGTGGGGGCTGCGCGAGCAGTGAGGCCCGCGCGGCCTGGTCCGCGCTGCGGGGTCAGTCCCCGGCGGGCGGCCCCGCCGGGGGGAAGGGGATCTCCGCCAGGGCCGGGATCAGCGACTCCTCCTCGTAGTCGAGGTGGGCCCGCAGCTCCCGGTCCATCCGCTCCAGCTCCGTGAGGAAGGGACCGGGCTCGGCGGTGCCGATGTCCCCCAGCAGGGCGAGCAGTTCGCCCTTGATGCGGGAGACCGTCACGTGCTCGTCCCGCAACCTCCGCAGCGGACCGGCCAGACGGGGGTGCGCGGCCTCCAGGGCGGGGAACGCGTGCCGGTCCTCGCCGGTGTGGTGGAACTCCAGCGACTCGCAGAACGCCAGGCAGTGCTGGCGCAGTTGCAGCCCGAGCCCGGGCGCGGCACCCGGCTGCCCGGCGCGCGCCGCGAAGTGCGCGGCGGCCTCCTCTCGTACGTGTGCCAGCTGGCCCCGGAGCCAGTCGTGGACCTCCACGAGCTTCCCGGCCATCGTGACGGGGGCCGGGGCGTCCGCGTCCGGCGCGGCCGCGCCGGCGGGTTCCAGGACGACCACGGGCAGGACGCGGTCGGTCTGCCGCTGGTAGTCCGCGTATCCGGGCTCGGCCGCGGCCACCTCCGCGAACAGGCGGTCGCGGCGCCCGCCCTCGGCGGGCACGGCCACCGCCTCGAAGGTCTCCGTGCCGAGCTCCACGGTGACCAGGGGGTGCGCGAGCAGGTTGTGGTACCAGGCCGGGTGCCGGGGGGCGCCGCCGGCGGAGCCGACGACCATGAGCAGCCCGCCGGATCGGACGTAGCCGAGCGGGACGGTGCGCTGCTCGCCGCTGCGGGCCCCGGTGGTGGTGAGCAGCAGGAGGTCGCCGCCCTCGAAGGGGCCTCCGACCTTCCCGCCGTTGGCGCGGAACTCTTCGACGACCCCCCGGTTGAAGGCGTGGAACGCCTCCAGGGCGGCGGGGTCGGTGGTGGCGGTGCCGGACGTGTCGCGACCGGAAACGGGCATGGGCAAGGATTCTCCAGACGGGTGCGTTCAGCCCGTGCGGCACGGTCGGCCGGGGCTGTACGGAAGCGGGTGTGCACGGTGCGGGGAGCGCCGGTGCGCACGGGCCCTGTCCGGAGCGGTACGGGCGGAGCCGGTCGGGCGGGTCCGCGGGGGACCCGCGGCAGGCGGGGCGGACGGGTCCGCGACCGCACGGAACCGCGCGAGGAGCCGGGGAGGACGGATCAGGGGCAGCGCACGACGGCGCTCGGATCAGACGCGGGAAGCGGAGTGAGAACTCATGACGTCGCCCCTTTGATGAAGGGTGCTGCCCGGCGGGGGGCCTGCCCACTGCTCTCGGCCGGCGCCACGCAACACCGCGAACATCAAATAGCACCGGTTCGTGCCCTGTCAACCGGCGTTCCGCAAGCCCCGGATCCGCCCGGATACCGGACGGCGGCCACCGCAGAGGAGCACGATTTCCGGCCACGGCGTCCGTCCGCGAGGATGGGCCCATGACCGAGATCCTCACCCCCCGCCTCCTTCTGCGCCGCTGGCGCGAGGAGGACCTGGTGCCCATGGCCGAGATCAATGCCGACGAGGCGGTCATGCAGTGGATCCGCGACGGGTCCGTCCTGGACCTGGAGCAGTCCGCCGACGCCCTGGAGCGGTGGGAGGAGGAGTGGGACGACGAGGGCTTCGGCCTCTTCGCCGTCGAGCTCCTCGGCTCGGGCGAGCTGGCCGGGTTCACGGGCCTGTCGGTGCCGCGCCTGCCCGGGGCGGAGCACGAGGTGGAGATCGGCTGGCGGCTCGGGCGCCCGTTCTGGGGCCAGGGGTACGCCTCGGAGGCGGCGCACGCCGCCCTCGAGTTCGCACTCCAGGACCGCGGGCTGGAGCGCGTGATCAGCATCTGCCGGGCCGGCAACTCCGCCTCCGAGAACGTCGCGCGCAAGCTCGGCATGGAGCTGGAGCGCGAGCTCGACGACCCCCGGTACGGCCACCCGCTGCGGATCTTCGGCATCGACCTCACGGAGTACGCGGCGTAGCCGCCGGCCCCCGTACGGGCCGCCGCCCCGCCCGCGCCTCCCGCGCCGTCCCCCCTCCCGGGACCCCCGCAGTACGCACCACCCCCGCAGTTCGCACCACCCCGCCGTACCGCAGCGCCGCGGTACCGCAGCCTCCGCCATCCCCTCATCCCGAAGGCCCCACGGGCCCTACGCGCACACCCGCAGGAACGAGGAACAGCGACCATGACCATCGAGTGGCGTTACACCACCCAGCAGGGCCTGGGAGTCCTCTCGCTGGCCGGATATCTCGGCCCCGATGCCACCGCCCGCTTCACCGGCGCGGTGGGCTGGGCCCTGGCCCGGGGCACCGGGCCGGTCGTCCTCGACCTGACCGGGCTGCGCGGCTGGTCCGCCTGCGGCCGCACCGCGGTGGCGGAGGCGGCCCGCGTCCTGGCCGACGGGGGCCGCCCGCTGGAACTGGCGGCCGTCCCCGGCGACGGCACCCCGGCCGCCCCCGCGGTACCGGCGGTACCGGTCCACCGGGACCTGGCCTCGGCCCTGGCGCGGCACGGCGGCCCCTCCGGCGCCGCCCGGGAGTGGCGTACGGACGACTGGCCCGCCGCCGCGGACCGGGGCGCCGCGTAGGCCGTCCCTTCCGGATCCTGGCGGGTCCGCGACGCCTGGCGCAGCACCGGACGCCGCGGCCTGATCCACCCAGATCCGGAAGCGACGATCTCAACCCGCTGGCGGCGGCGCGCGGCCGCTGCCTACGCTCCGGCCATGTCCCAGCGCAAGCCCCTCGTGGCGGTCCTCAGCGGTGCCGGCATCTCCACCGACTCCGGAATCCCGGACTACCGGGGGCCCCAGGGCCTCTGGCGGCGGGACCCGGGGGCCGAGAAGCTGGTCACGTACGACGCGTACATGGCGGACCCCGCGGTGCGCCGCGCCTCGTGGCGGATGCGGATCGAGGTCGGCGCCCTCGGCGCGGAGCCGAACGCGGCGCACCGCGCGGTGGCCGCGCTCGACCGCGCCGGGGTCCCCGTCCGGGTGCTGACGCAGAACGTGGACGGGCTGCACCAGCTCGGCGGGATGCCCGAGCGCAAGGTGCTGGAGCTGCACGGCACGGCCCGCGCGGTGACCTGCACCCGCTGCCACGTGCGCTCTGCCATGGCGGAGGCCCTGGAGCGGGTGGCCGCGGGCGAGGCGGACCCGGACTGCCGGGGCTGCGGCGGGGTGCTGAAGCCCGCGACGGTCATGTTCGGCGAGCACCTCGACCCCGAGGTGCTGGGGCAGGCGGCGGCCGTGGCGAAGGCGTGCGACCTGTTCGTCGCGGTGGGCACCACCCTCCAGGTGCACCCGGCCGCCGCCCTGGCCGGGGTGGCCGCGGACCACGGGGCCCGGCTCGTCATCGTCAACGCCGAGCCGACCCCGTACGACGAGCGGGCCGACGAGGTGATCCGCGAGCCGATCGGCACCGCGCTCCCGGCCCTCCTCGCCGCCCTCCCGACGGGCGCCTGACCCGCCGGGCCCGGTCCGGCTGCCCCACCCGACCCGCCTGCCCACCCTGCCCGACCAGGTCGACCCGGTACACCTGGCCGGCGGGCGCCGGACACCCGCGCTCCCGGGCGCCCCGGGGCACGGGGCCCCGGCGGCGGGGTCAGAGCGCCGCGGGCGAGGCGATCGCGTACGCGGAGCGGCCCGCCTCCCCGGCGGCGCCGTCCCCGCCGGCTCCCGAAGCGGCCCCGGCTCCCGCGGTGCCCGCGCCCGCCGCCCCCACCGCATACGGCTCCTTCGTATCGGTCTGGACGAAGGCGGAGGTGTCCGCCGGGATCCCGCGCTCGGCCCCGAGCTGCCCCGCGAGCTCCTGGAGGACCACGGTCTCCAGCACCACCCGGGGCGCGGCCCCGCCGGGATCGGGCAGCCGGACGGTGAAGAGGTGCTCCGGGTCCCCGCCCGGCCCCGCCGCCGCGGCCGCCGTGGTCACCAGCAGGGTGAGGTGCCCGGCCTCGGAGAGGGCGCGGGCCAGGGCCAGTTCGCGCCCCGCGCCCAGGACCACGTGGAGGGTGTTGCCAGCCGACTCCATGCCCCCGTGCAGGTAGTTGCGGGTGGCGCAGGCCGCACCGGTCAGCCGGGCCACCTCGCGCAGCAGCAGCGCCCCCTCCTCCGCGGCCGCCCGGGAGGCCCCCGAGGCCACCAGGTCGGCCGCGGAGCAGCGGGCGGCCCGGACGCGCAGCGCGCCGACGGCCTCGGCCGCCAGCCGGCGCACGGCCGCGGCCCGCCCGGCGATGCCCTCCCAGCGGCGCCCGCCCCCGCTCCACGCTCCCCCGGCCGGGCCGCCGGGGCCCGCCGCCCGGCCCGCCAGGGCCTCGGCGGTGAGGTCCAGGGCGACCAGGGTGCCCGTGAACCCGGTGGTCGAGGCCTGCGAGTCGGGTTCCCCGCCCAGGTCCACGACCAGGTCGGCCAGGCCTCCGAGCGGGGAGGGGCACACGTTCAGCACGGCCGCCCTGAGCACCTCCGGCGCTCCGCGGAGCGCCGCGAGGGTGTCCGAGCTGCGGCCGCCCTGGGAGACCGCAATCAGGGCGTCGGTGTCGAACCCCCGGACCCCGCCGTCCGCGATCTCGCTGGCCAGCACCCGCTGGGCGGCCACGCCGTGGGCGCGCAGCAGGTGGACCGGCAGGGCGAGGGCCGCGTACGAGGCGCCGATGCCGGTGAACAGCGGGCGGCTCGCGGCGCGCAGCGGCTCCGTACCCGTCCCGGCGAGGGCGCGCCCCACGCGCCGGGCGATGCGTTCGAGGGCGGCGCCCTGCTGGTCCTGGCCCTGGCTGAAGGTGATACGGGATCCGGATCCGGACATACGGCGGTTCCTTTCGGTCAGGACGTGTCGCGTGCCCCACCAGGTTCGCCGTCCGGATGCCTCCCGGCAGGCCGATCCCCCCGATCCCCCCTACCGGGGGACCCGCCGGCTTGGCAAGGCGTGTCCCTTCAAAACCCCAAGAGAGTCAAAAAAGGGCAACCCGGACGCGCCCGCTGCCCTCTTCCGTACGGAACGGGACCGCAGCCCATGCCGCCGCACCCTCCGGAGAACCGCACGATGTCGTACGCACCCCACGAGCCCGGGCCCCGTCCCGGACACCGCCGCCGCCCCCGGCGCGCCCGCCGGTGGGCGGTCGCGGGAGCATCGGCAGCCGTCCTCGGCCTCGCCGCCGGGGCCGTCATGTCGTACTACGACATCCCGCCGTTCACCGACAAGGGCGACCCGGTCTCCTTCGGGGCCCCCGCGGAGCGCGGCGCCGGAGCCGGCGGGGACGGGAGCGGTACGGGCGGCGGCACGGCGGGCACGGCCGGCGCCGGCGGGAAGCAGCCGGGCGGGGCCCCCGTCGGCCTGATGCCCACCGGCCCGGCCGCAGACTTCAAGAACTCGATGACGCTGGACGACGGCACCCATGTGGCGGTGACCACCTTCCACGGCCCGAAGTCGGGCTTCACCGGCAAGGTCTGGGTCTGGGCGCCGAAGGAGTACGGCGAGGCGGAGTACGCCCGCAGCGGCTTCCCCGTGATGATCGCCCTGCCCGGCGGGGCCGGGTACCCGAACAACTACTGGATGGGTACGGACCTCGGGCTGCAGAAGAGCATCTCCGAGTGGTACCGACAGGGCAAGAGCAAGCCCTTCCTGCTGGCCATGCCCGTGCTGAACCCCGCCCCCGACGACAAGGGCCTCTACTGGGACGGCTCCGACATCCCCGGCCAGCCCCGGATGGGCACCTGGCTCACCGAGGACGTGCCCGAGCTGATGAAGGAGAACTTCCGCACCGTCGGCTCCCGGGACGGCTGGGCCTTCATGGGCTCCTCCACCGGCGGGTTCGCGGGCCTGAAGGCCGTGCTCAAGCACCCCGACAAGTTCAAGGCCGTGATCGCCTCCGGCCCCGACACCGCACCGGACTCCCCGCTGTGGAAGGGCCACGACAAGGAGAAGGCGGAGAACGACCCCGCGCTGCTCGCGAAGGAGCTGATCGCGCACAAGGGACCGGACGTGTACCTCTCCTTCCAGGTCGGCACCGACGAGAGCAACAGGAACACCCTGCCGAACGTGAAGAAGTTCATCGCCGAGTTCGGCGGCCGGGGTCCGGTCCACACCGAGCTCAACGTGATCCCCGGCGGCCGCCACAACGCCAAGACCTACGTGCCCGCCATGGGCGACGGGCCGATCCAGTGGATCAGCAGGCAGCTCGCCGGCCCGGTCCCGGCCGCCTGAGGCCCGTACGCCCCCGCCCGGCCGGCGTCAGATCCGCTCCCCGGCCGCGCCGGGGGCCCCGGCCCGCGGCCCGCCGAAGGTGTAGGGCCGCTCCGAGGCGTCCCAAGGGTCCCAGCCGGGGTCCCCGGACACCGCGAAACGCACCCACGCCGCGTGCATCTCGTCGGCCAGCTCCTGCGGCGGGTTCGGCCCGGCCAGCCAGGAGGCCTCGGGGGCGTCGAGCGTGTCGAAGACGAAGCCGAGCTCCAGCGCGTGGCAGGAGCCGAGGCCCGGCACCCCGGAGCTCCAGGCGAACTCGTACACGTGGCAGGGCGCGGCCCCCCGGGAGCCGGCCAGGGCCCGCAGCGGTTCGCGCAGCAGGTGGTCGGTGAGGAGGACGCCGAGGACCTCCCCGGCCCCGGCCCGCGGGTCGGCGGCGCGCCGGGCCCGGATCTCGGCGAGCCCGCGCCCGCTGCGCAGCATGGCGCCGGCCAGGGTGAGCGGGCCCATCCGGTCCAGCCGCGGCAGCAGCCCGGTGGGGGCCAGCCACAGCCGGTACTCCTCGGCGGTCCAGCCCATGAGCAGGGGTACGCCGGCCCCGGCCCGGCCCGCGACCAGGGCGGCGAGCGGGTCCTCGGGCACGGCGTCCCCGTCCGTGACGATCCCGAAGGCGGCGCCGCCGATCAGCGGGCTGGAGCGGCGCAGCACCGCGGCCTGGGCGGCCAGCAGGGTGCGGCGGTCGGCGGCGGCGAAGGCGGCGGCCGTGGCGGGGAGCTTCAGCCCGGAGGCCATCCGCCGCACCATGGCACGCACCTTGTCCCGGGGCAGCGCCTCGGGGGCCCCGCTCTGGAGGGCGGCCTGCCGGAACAGCCCGGCGGCCCGCGGGGAGGCGAGCAGGACCCCGGTGCTGATGGCCCCGGCGGACTCGCCGAACACGGTGACCCGGCCGGGGTCGCCGCCGAACTGCGCGATGTTGTCCCGGACCCACTCCAGGGCGGCGATCTGGTCGAGGAGCCCGCGGTTGTGCGGGGCGTCGGGGAAGACCCCGAAGCCCTCGACGCCCAGCCGGTAGTTCACGGACACCAGTACGATCCCGTCGCGGGCGAAGGCCCGGCCGTCGTAGACGGACACGGCGGAGGAGCCCCGGGTCAGGGCCCCGCCGTGGATCCAGACCATGACGGGCAGCCGCGCCCCGGGGCCGGGCTCGGGGGTCCACACGTTCAGGTTGAGGCAGTCGTCGCCGGGGACCTCGGGGTCCGGCAGCAGGGAGGCGAAGGGCTCCGGGTAGGGGACCTTGGGGGCGGTGGGCCCGAAGGCCAGGGCGTCGCGGACCCCGTCCCAGGGGCGCGGGGGCGCGGGGGCGGCGAAGCGGTGCGGGCCGAAGGGCGGGGCGGCGTACGGGATGCCCCGGAAGACGGCGATGCCGTCCTCGATGCGGCCGCGGACCCGGCCGTGGCGGGTGGCGGCCTCGGTGAAGCGGCCCGCGGCCCGCGGGGCGGGGCCGTCCCCGCCGCCGCCCACGGCCTGCGCGGCGCCTATGTCCGTACGGTCCATACCCGGCCCCGTCCTCCCTGTGCACGCCTGTCCCGTACACGCGTTCTGCCATCCCAGCATCCCCGGCGGCCCGCCACCACCCGCACCCGGGGGCGGTACGGGCCCCCGCGCGCCCCTGCGGGGCCGTGCACCGGCGCCGCCCGCCCCTACGGGTGATTCGGCGTGACCTGCGGCCGTACGGGTGGTTGAGCCCTCAGCCGGGCCCGCCGCCCGGCTCCCGCCCACCGACACACACCGTGAGGCTCCCATGCGCTACTACGGCACCCTCCTCCTGGCCGCCGCGGCCGCCGCGGCCACCGGGGGCACGGCCCACGCGGCCGGCCCCGACTTCCAGTACCTGGGCAGCGACGACAAGGTCCACGCCATCCAGCGGGCCGAGGGCTGCTTCGCCGCCCAGGGCGGCGGGGGGCACGGGGTGGTGAACCACTCGGGCCGCGCCGCCCTGCTCTACCCGACCGCGGACTGCTCCGGGCCCGCGGTGGCCACCGTCCCGGCGGGCGGCAGCGCGCCGGTGCGCCCGTACTTCTCCTCCGTGGGCTTCCCCGTCACCAGGTAGGCGCAGCGGCCGTGACCATGCGGCGGCGGAGGCGTTGTATGCCATGTCAACGCCGCAGGACTCCTGCGGCTCTTCACTTCTCAAGGAGATCTCGATGTCGCGTATCGCGAAGGCCGTTGCCGTCACCGCCGCCGCCGGCGGTGTTCTGGCCGCCGGTGCCGGGCTGGCCGTGGCCGACGCCGGAGCGCACGGCGCTGCGGTCGGCTCCCCCGGCGTCGCGTCGGGCAACGTCGTGCAGGTCCCGGTCAACGTGCCGGTCAACGTGTGCGGCAACACCATCAACGTCATCGCGCTCCTGAACCCGGCGTTCGGCAACACCTGCATCAACGACGGCGGCGACAAGCCGACCAACGGCTACGGCCACTGAGCTCCCCCTCCCGGGTGAAGCTCCCGGCCCCCCACCGCAGTGCGGTGGGGGGCCGTCCCGTGCGCCCGCAGCGCGTCCGGGGCCGCGGGGCGGCCCGACACGGGCGGTGCTAGACCTCGTAGCGGTAGACGCCCTGGTGGCTGAGGAGGTCGGCCGGGGTGAGGTCCCAGGGGGGCATCCGGTCCCCGGCGGTGAGGACCCGGCCGTACTGGCGGTCCCAGCGGTCGAGGGGGCCCGCGGGGAGGTAGCCGGAGCCGGGGTGGCGGGCCTGCCAGCGGTCCCAGACCAGGTCGACGAAGGCGTGGTGCAGCCAGAACACGGGGTCGTTGGGCGCCGTGCCTCCGGTCATGTGCCCGCCGATCCACTGGTGGACCTTGTTGTGGTTGCGCCAGCGCTCGCTGCGCGGGGCCGCCCAGCCCTCCAGCTTGTTGCGGAAGCCGCCGGCCCCGGCGGTGGAGTCCCAGGGGGAGGTGTCGTACTGCGGGTCGTCGAGGGCCCACTGGAGTTCGGAGGCGGTGGGCAGGGTGATCGGCTGGTGCGGGCGGCCGAGGTTGCGGGTGAGGTAGGCGCCGTCGGTCACGCCGACGGTGATGTTCCAGTTGCCGGTGTCGTGGGCGAAGGGGCCGGTCATGACCTTGCGGTCGGAGGCCCGGCCGGTGCCGCCCATGAAGTCCTCTCCCCACAGGGCGGAGGCCGGGCTGCGGTCCGCGGTCCAGTCCCAGTACGGCACGGAGACCTGCGGGTCGAGGGCGCGCAGGGCCCGCTCGAAGTCCAGCAGGTACTGCCGGTGCCAGGGGAAGAACGAGGGGGACATGTGGCCGACGCGCAGCCCGTCCTCGTCGTCCGGGACGAAGTACCGGTCGTGGGTGCGGACGAACTCGTCGTAGGTGCCGTTGCGCTTGAGCTCCAGTACGGCGGCGACGAAGCGCTTGCGCTGCGCGGCGGTCAGGTCCTTCTGGTTGCGGCGGGTGTACACGCGCGAGGATCTCCCCTTCTCGTTGCGTCAGGCGCGGTGGCCGGAGGCCGCCGCGAGCTGGGCCGTGCCGATCTCGTCCACGGCGGCGCGGGCCAGGTCGAGCGGGGTGTCGAAGGACTCGAAGTGGTTGACCCCGCTGAGGTAGCTCCCGTCGGCCCGGCGCATGACGTGCAGCGGCCGGCCGTCGATGTGGACGTGGACCGCCTCGCGGCCGCCCGCGGGGACGGGCGCGGAGCGGTACGCCGCGATGTGCCGGCCCCGGTAGGTCTCCTCGAAGAGCGGTACGGGGGCCCCGCCGGGCGTGGGCCCGGGGGCGACGGCGCTCTCCACGGACTGCCGGGAGCGGACGACGGGCGCGAGCGCCGCCGCGGTCGCGGCGACCACGGCGGCGCTGAACGCCGAACGGAGCACGGTGCGCCGGGTGGGGGCGTACCACCGGGGGGACTGCGGGCTCATCTGCTCTCCTTCGCCGGGTTCGCGTCAACCGCCTCAGGCGGACTAACGCCCCGGTGCGGCCGAAGTCACCGCGCGGCCGGCCCCCGCGGCCGCCCCGGCTCCCGCGCGGTCCCCTCCCGGCTCACCGCACGGGCGCCGGGAGCCCGGCGAGGGCGGCGATCCGGGACCGGTGGGCGCCTGCGGTGCCCAGGGCCAGGGCGTCGCTCTTGGCGCGCTTGAGGTAGAGGTGGGCGGGGTGCTCCCAGGTCATGCCGAGGCCGCCGTGCAGCTGTACGCACTCCTCGGCGGCGCGGACGGCCGCCCCGGAGCAGAAGGCCTGGGCCAGGGCCACGGCGAGGTCGGTGCCGGGACCGCCCCCGGCGAGGGCACCCGCCGCACCGCGGGCCGCGGCCCGGGCGGAGGCGGTCTCCAGCCAGAGGGCCGCCAGCCGGTGCTTGACGGCCTGGAAGGAGCCGACGGGCCGGTTGAACTGCCGGCGGGTGCGGACGTACCGGACCGTCTCGTCGAGGCACCACTCGGCGGTCCCGAGCTGTTCGGAGGCGAGCAGCCCGGCCCCGGTGCACAGGGACCGCCGGACGGCCCCGGCCGCCGCGCCGGGTCCGGCGAGGAGTTCGCCGCGCGCGCCGTCGAGCACGACCCGGGCGAGCGGCCGGGTCAGGTCGAGCGGGACGAGGGGGCTGACGGCGGCCTCCGCGCGCGGTACGGCGTACAGGCCGGTGTCGGCGGGGACCAGGAGGACCCCGGCACCGGCGGCCTCGGCGACCGGGGCGGCGCTGCCGTGGAGGCGCCCGCCGCCGGTGTCGCGGAAGGGGACGGGCAGCGGGCTCCACGGATCCGCGGTCAGGGGCAGGGCGAGCGCGGCGGTGGTGGCGCCCGCCGCGAGGGAGCGCAGCAGGGGGCCGGCGGCGGCGCTCTCCCCGCGGCAGCCGAGCAGGGCCGCGGTGGCCAGGACGGAGCTGGTCAGGTAGGGCAGGCGGGCGGCGGCGCGGCCGAGCTCCTCCAGGACGACGGCGGCCTCGCGGGGGCCTGCGCCCTGGCCGCCGAGCTCCTCGGGGACGAGGAGGCCCGCGGCCCCGACCCCCCGGGCGAGCAGCGCCCAGAGCCCGGGGTCGTGGGGATCGCCCGCCTCGGCCCGGCGCAGGGCCTCGGCGCGGTCGCCCGCCTTGTCGGCGAGGAGGCCGCGCACGGAGGCGCGCAGTGCGGTCTCGGCCTCCGAGTACAGCAGGTCGGGGGTGTGCGTCACCGGTCGAGCTCCTTCCAGGGCAGGTCCTTGTCGTCGCGGGGTTCGGGCGGCAGTCCGAGGACGCGTTCGGCGACGATGTTGAGGAGCACCTCGCTGGTGCCGCCCTCGATGGAGTTGCCCTTGGCGCGCAGGTAGCGGTAGCCGGCGTCACGGCCGGTGAAGTCGACGGTCTCGGGGCGGCTCATGGTCCAGTCCCCGTACAGGAGGCCCTCGCCGCCGAGGAGTTCGACCTCCAGGCCGCTGATCTCCTGGTTGAGTCGGGCGAAGGAGAGCTTCAGCCCGGAGCCCTCGGGGCCGGGCTCCCCGGCGGCGAGCTGCTGGCGCAGCCGCTCGGCGGTGAGCCGGGCCACCTCGGCCTCGACCCACAGGCCCAGGAGTCGCTGGTGGAGCTCGTGGGTGCGCAGGTCGGGGCGCTCGCGCCAGAGGGCGCAGACGGGCCCGATCATGCCGCCCTCGCGGGGCAGCCGCATCCCGCCGATGGAGACGCGCTCGTTCATGAGGGTGGTGCGGGCCACCTCCCAGCCCTGGCCGACGGCGCCGAGGCGGTGGGCGTCGGGGATGCGGACCCCGGTCAGGAAGACCTCGTTGAACTCGGCCTCGCCGGTGATCTGCCGCAGCGGGCGGACCTCCACGCCGGGGTCGGTCATATCGCACAGGAAGTACGTCAGGCCCCGGTGCTTGGGCAGGGCGGGGTCGGTGCGGGCCAGGAGGATGGCCCAGCGGGCGGTGTGGGCGCTGGAGGTCCACACCTTCTGCCCGTCGACGATCCAGCCGCCGTCCCCGTCCGGGACGGCGCGGGTGGCCAGGGCGGCGAGGTCGGAGCCGGCGCCCGGTTCGCTGAAGAGCTGGCACCAGACCTCCTCGCCGGTCCACAGGGGCCGCAGGAAGCGGCGCTTCTGCTCCGCGGTGCCGTACGCGAGGAGGGTGGGCGCGGCCATGCCGAGACCGATGCCGATCCGCCGGGGGTCGTTGTCGGGGGCGCCTGCGGCGGCGAGGAGGGAGTCGACCACGGGCTGGAGGCTGCGGGGGGCGCCGAGTCCGCCGAGGCCCCCGGGGTAGTGGACCCAGGCGAGCCCGGCGTCGAAGCGGGCCCGGAGGAAGGCGGCGGGGTCGGTGCGGGAGGGCGGGTGCGCCGCGAGGAACCTCTCGGTGCGCAGCCGGACTTCGGCGGCCCCGGGGTCGGTGCCGTGCGGGTGGGCGGCCAGCGGGTGCGGGGCGGGCGGCTCTGTCGCGTGGGCGTCGGGCGCGGGCGCGTCCTGCGGCCCGGCGGGCGGCTCGGGGCTCACCGGTGCGCCCCCTCGCCGGGGAGGACGGCGATGCGGCCGGTGGTGGCGCCGTCGGCGAGCCGCTGGACGGCGTCGGCCGCGGCCGCGAGCGGGACGCGTTCGCTGACCAGGGGGCGGAGGGCGCCCTCCCCGCAGAGCCGGGTCAGCTCCTCGTGGCAGGCGCGGACCGCGGCGGGGTCCTGGGCGGCGTACAGGCCCCAGTGCAGGCCGAGGACGGAGTAGTTCTTGATCAGGGCGTGGTTGAGGGCGGGGGCCGGGACGGTGCCGCTCGCGAAGCCGACGACGAGGATGCGGCCCTCGAAGGCGACGCACTTCGCGGAGGCGGCGTACGCGTCCCCGCCGACGGGGTCGTAGACCACGTCGGCGCCCCGGCCGCCGGTGAACTCCTTGACGCGGGCGGCGATATCGGCCGGGGCGGCCCCGGTCCGGTCGATGACCAGCTCGCAGCCGAGCTCCTCGGCGGTGCGCACCTTGTCCCGGCCGCCGACGACCCCGACGACGCGGGCTCCGGCGGCCCTGCCGAGCTGGACGGCGGCGCTGCCGACCCCGCCGGCGGCGGCGTGGACGAGGAGGGTCTCGCCGGGCCGGATCCGGGCCCGGCGGTGCAGGCCGAACCAGCCGGTCTGGTAGCCGATGTGCAGGGCCGCGGCCTCGGCGTCGTCGAGGGCCGCGGGGGCCGGGAGCAGGGCGGACTCGTCCGCGAGCACGTGGGAGGCGAAGCCGCCGTGCGGCAGGCGGGGGGTGGCGATGACGCGGCGGCCGTCCCCGGTCTCGGCGCAGACCTCGACGCCGGGGGTGAAGGGCAGCGGGGGGCGGACCTGGTAGTGGCCCCGGCACAGCAGGGCGTCGGGGAAGTTGACGTTGGCGGCGAGGACCCGCAGGCGGACCTGGCCGGGTCCCGGTTCCGGCAGGGGCACCGTGTCGAGGCGCATGGCCTCGCGGGGTTCGCCGTGGGTGTGTACGCGCCATGCCTGCATCATGCGGGGCCTCCAGCGGCCTTCGGGGGACCGTGCTCGCGGGCATACTAAGCGGTTGCTTGGCCATCGGGGAACCGCGGCATCCGCATCGTCCGAAAGCAGTTGACGCCATTCCGCCCCGGTCTGCCCCCTCAGCGGGCAACATGATCGGCGCAAGGACCGATCACTACGGGGGACCACCGCATGAGCATGAAGAAGAGCATGTCCGTGTGCGCTGCCGCAGCCGTACTCGCCGGCCTGGTGTCCGTCGCGGCTCCCGCCGCCGCAGCCGACGCCGGTACCGGTACCGCGTCTACGGCCGCCTGCACCCCGCGGATCAAGGTGCTGAAGCCGCTCGCCTCCGCCGAGCAGGGCGCCCACGACGCGGACGCGGTCCTGGCCCTGGGCCGCGGGAACCTCGCCGTCGGCCGGTCGGCGGACAAGCCCGTCTACTGGACCGGGACCACCGTGCACCGGATACCCCTGCCGGGCGCCGGGGACGGGGGCGCCGTCCTGGCGGTCAACGCGGGCGGCCTGATGGTCGGCCAGTTCCGCGCGGAGGGCAGCCAGACGGTCCGGGCCTTCAGCTACCGGCCCGGCGACGCCGCCGTCACCCTGCTGCCCGAGGCCCACTGGCGCCGGCACATGGACGTCAGCGACTCCGGCACGATCGTCATGACGAAGGCCGACGGCACCGGCGCGGCCCTCTCCGGCGGGCAGGAGCGGCTGCTGGAGCTGCCCGCGGACAGCGGCCCGGGCACCCGGCTCCAGCGGGTCGCCGCGGTCAACACCCGCGGCGACATCGTCGGCGTGGCCGAACAGGACTACGAGGTGCCCGAGTCGGGCCAGCACATCGAGCGCACGTACCCCGTGCTGTGGCCGGCCGGCGGCGGGCCCGCGCGGGCCCTGCCCTCGTACACCTCCGGGTTCTACACCGCCGAGGTCCAGGACATCGACGACCGCGGCCGGATCGTCGGCTACACCTGGCTGGGCCCCTGGCACGAGTACAGCCCCTCCTACCAGGACGCGCCGTACGGCGCCGCCGCGGCCGACCCGGGCCGGCTGGCGGGCTTCCCGTACGGGACCTTCGAGGCGGTCAGCCCGACGACCGGGGTGAGCGTGGGGGCGGCGAAGCACCACCCGGAGGAGAGCACGGTCCCGGACCAGGCCCAGTACTGGCCCGGCTCCGGCCCGGTGCTGGCGCTGCCGCGGCTGGCGCCGGACGGGGCATCGGCCGCGGAGGCCGTCAACGACGGTGACCGCGTGGGCGGTTACGCGGTCGACGGGCAGGGCAAGCGCAAGGCCGTGGTGTGGACCTGCGCGAGCCGGCAGGCCTACCTGCCGCAGTAGCACCCGGGCGGCGCAGGCGGGCGGGCCGCGGGCCTGGCGGTCTGCGGCCCGGCACGCTATCGATGCCCCATGAGCCCGTCCGGAGACCGCGAAGAACGCGAAGCACGCGAACACCGCCAAGACCGCGGCGAGCGCGTGGACCGCGAAGACCGCACCGACCACACCGACAACAAGGACCGAGAAGACCGAGAAGAGCGCGGCAGCCGCGCCGGGACCGCCGGCCGCCGGGGCCCGGCGGCCGGTCTGCCCGCCCCGCCCGCGCTCGGGGCCAGCGCCCTGCCCTCCCGTACGTTCGAGGGGGTGGCGGTGCTGGTCACCGGGGGCGGGACGGGGCTGGGCCGAGCCATCGCGGCGGAGTTCGCGCGGCTCGGCGCCCACCTGGTCCTCGCGGGCCGCCGCGCGGACCCGCTGGCGGCCGCGTGCGCGGAGCTGGAGCAGCTCGGCGAGGGGGGCAGGACGGCGGCGGCCGTCTGCGATATCCGCGACCCCGGGCAGGTCGCCCGGGCCCTCGACACGGCGGAGGCCGCCTTCGGGCTGCCCGGCGTGCTGGTGAACAACGCGGCCGCGAACTTCCCCGTACCGGCCGAGGACCTCTCCCCCAACGGCTGGCGGGCCGTCGTGGACACCACGCTGACCGGGACCTGGTTCGCCACCCGCGAGTTCGGGCGCCGCCACCTCGCGGCCGGGACCCCGGCGTCCGTGGTCAGCATCGGGGCCTCGTACGCGTGGACGGGCGGGCCCGGCTTCGTGCACAGCGCGGCGGCCAAGGCGGGGGTCAAGAGCCTGGTCGAGACCCTGGCCGTGGAGTGGGGCCCGTACGGCATCCAGGTCAACGGTCTGGTGCCGGGGCTGGTGCCGCACGGGGACATGACCGCGGACATCCTCGGGGGGCTGGACCGCTCCGGGCCCGCCGCGCTCGACGGCCGGCAGCCCGCCCTGCGGGTCGGGCTGCCCCGCGAACTGGGCTGGGCCGCCACCTTCCTCGCCTCCCCGTACGCGCGGTTCATCACCGGGCACACCCTGGTCGTGGACGGGGCCAACTGGCAGCGGCGGTCGCTCGTGAACCCGGAGGTGGTGCCCGTCCGCGAGCAGCTGGACCGGGGGCCCTTCGAGGGGTGAGCGCGGACCCGGTCAGGTGCCGCGGAACTCCGGGGTGCGGCGGGCCGCACCCGCCGCGTAGCCCTCGCGGCAGTCCTCCGAGGCGAGGGTGAGGGCGGCGGTCATCGCCGTGCGCTCCAGGGCGGCCGGGAGCTGGGCGTCCGCGAAGGAGTCCACGGACCGCTTGATGCCCTGCACGGCCAGCGGGGCGTTCGCGGCGATCTCCGCGGCCAGGGCCCGGCCCGCCTCCCGCACCTCCTCCGCGGGGACGACGAGTTGGACGAGGTGGAGGCGCTCGGCGGTGCGGGCGTCGATCCTGCGGCCGGTCAGGGCCAGGTACTTGGCCCAGCCGGCCCCCGCCTCGCGGGCGATCCGCAGGTCGCCGCCGGCGTCGACGGCCACGCCGAGGCGGGCCTCGGGGAGGGCGAAGACGGCGTCCTCGGCGGCCACCCGCACGTCCGCCATGAGGGCCAGTTCGAAGCCGAAGCCGAGGCAGTAGCCCTGCACGGCGGCGACCACGGGCTGCGGGAGGCGGGCGAGGACGGCGAAGCGCTCGTGGACCCAGCGGATGCCCTCGTAGTAGTTGCGGGTGCGCTGGGCCCCGGACTCCCCGGTGATGGCGCCGCCGGGGGCGGTCACGTCGATCCCGGCGCAGAAGGCCCGGCCCTCGGCCTGGAGCAGGACCGCCCGGACGGCGGGGTCGAAGCGGATCCGGTCGGCGAGCAGGCCCAGTTGGCGCGTGGACTCCCAGCTCCAGCCGTTGAGCCGCTCGGGGCGGCAGAGGGTGAGGGCCGCGACCCCGTCGTCCCCGACCTCGAGGCGGATGCGCTCCTCGCCCTCCGCGATGTCCGTGCCGATCGTGTCGATCACCGTACGGGCCCCCTACTCTGACGGATCGTCAGAATAGGGGGCGGGGCTCAGCGCGGGAAGAGTTCGAAGGGCACCGCCGGACGGCCGCCGAAGCGGTCCGCGGCCCGCCGGGCGCTGTCGGACAGGAAGGTGCGGCAGTACTCCTCGGGCTCCTCGTCGGTCAGCCCCTCGATGTAGGCCCGGTGCTCCAGGAGGGACTGCACCGAGCGCTCCAGGCCCGGGGTCGCGTCGGCGGCGTGGGTGGGCGAGGAGGAGCCGGCCACAGCGACCCAGCGGACCCCGTTCCAGGGCTCCAGCCCCTGGGCGGTGAGCTCCGGGAAGATCCAGCGGTTCCCGGCGTCGGCGGCGGCGTCGAGGGCGGCCCGGCCGACCGCCCGGTGGTCGGGGGTGTTCCAGAAGGCGCCGGGGCCCGGGCCCCAGGTGTCCCGGTGGTTGAGGGTGACCAGCAGCTCGGGGCGGTGGCGCCGGATCGCCGCAGCGATGTCCCGGCGCAGCCCGGGCCCGTACTCGACCACCCCGTCGCGGTGGTCGAGGAACTCGACGGTCGAGACCCCCACCACGGCGGCGCTCGCCCGCTGTTCGGCCTCGCGGAGCGGGGCGCAGGCCTCCGGGTCCAGGCCGTCGATACCGGCCTCCCCCCGGGTGGCGAGGAGGTAGACCACCTCGCGGCCCCCGTCGGTCCAGTCCGCGACGGCGGCGGCGCAGCCGTACTCCAGGTCGTCGGGGTGGGCGACGACGGCCAGCGCGCGCCGCCAGTCGGTGGGCATGGGTTCCAGCTGCTCGGTCATGATCGCCAGCCTAGGCCGTCCCTCCCGGCTCCGGGGGGCCGGTCAGACCTCGTCGCGGACGAGCGCCAGCAGCCGGTCCAGGACGCGCGGGCCGCCCGCCCGGACCCCGTCGTGCTCGAACTCGTCGGTGACCCAGGTCCGCAGGCCCCGCACGGCCGCCGCGGTGTCCAGAGAGTGCGCGGTGTCGACGTACATGTCGTCGTGGTAGACCGCGGCGGCGGCCGGGACCTCGTTGGCGGCGAGGCGCTGCCGGTCGTAGAGGGGCTGCCAGCCGGTCCGCGCGGCCAGGGCGTGGGCGGTCTCGCGGAGCGGGGCGAGGGCGGGGTCGGTCCCGAAGTGCCAGGGGTGGATGGTCTCGCCGGTGAAGAGCAGCGGCTCGTCCCCGGCCAGGGTCTTCCCGGCGTCGAACTGCGGGAATCCGGCCCGGACGCGCTCGGCGGCCCAGCCGGTGGGGCGCTGCGGGTCCTGGGCGTAGATGGCCTCGTGCAGCAGGGCGTACAGGGGGTGTCCCGCGAAGGAGAGCTGGGCGCGTACGGACTCCAGGAAGCCGTCGGCGAGTTCGGGGCCGGAGGCCGTGCGCACGAAGGCGTTCTCCAGCAGGTAGTGGAGCTGGTGGCTGCCGTCGCCGGTGCCGAGGAGCATGCCGAGGGACTGGAAGCCCTCGACGGTCAGGAGGTGCCCGCCGGGCAGCTCCGCGGGGCGTTCGGCGAGGTGGGCGGCGATCCGGCGGGCCCGCTCGGCGTCCATGGGGTAGCGGGCGTAGTGCGCGCGGTTCTTGCGCTCGATGCGGGGGAAGGCCGCGCGGTAGACCGCGTCGGCGTCGGCGTCGAGGGAGGGCAGGCCGCCGGTGACGAGGGCCGCGGCGAGGCCTTCGGGGGCGGCGGAGAGGTAGTGGGTGGTGCAGAACCCGCCGAAGCTCTGGCCGAGCACGGTCCAGGGGGCGCCGCCGGTGAGGGCGGGGCGGATGGCCTCGCAGTCCCTGACGATGGAGTCGGCGCGGAAGTGGGCGAGGTAGGCGGCCTGTTCGGCGGGGGTGCCGCGCAGCGGGAGGGTCTGGCGGCCCGCGGGGGTGGAGCGGCCGGTGCCGCGCTGGTCGAGGAGGAGCACGCGGTAGTCCTGCACGGCGCGGCCGATCCAGGCCTGGCGGCCGGTGAAGCGGCGGGCGCCGAAGCCGGGGCCGCCCTCCAGGTACAGCAGCCAGGGCAGGTCCTGCGGGTCCCGGCCGCTCGCGGTGACCTCGCGGGCGTAGAGCTCGATCTGCTCCCCGTCGGGGGCCGCGTGGTCCAGCGGGACGGTGAACCGGTGGTCGGTGAGGACGGTTCCGGGCTGTCGGTAGCTGCTGGTCACGGGGGTCTCCCTGGTCACGCGGGCACTCGTCGGTACCGGGGAGTCTATGCACCGGGCCGCTCCGCGCGGGATGCGGGGAGCGGCCCGGTGCGCGGGGGTCAGGCCGGGAACTCCACCACCGAGCGGAGCACCTCGCCGCGCTCCATCCGGGCGAAGGCCTCCTCGACCCCGTCGAGGGGGATGGTCTCGGAGACGAAGGCGTCGAGGTCGAGCCGGCCCTGGAGGTACAGGTCGACGAGCACGGGGAAGTCCCGCTCGGGCAGGCAGTCCCCGTACCAGGAGGACTTGAGGGAGCCGCCGCGCCCGAACACGTCGAGCAGGGGCAGTTCGAGCTGCATCTCGGGGGTGGGCACCCCGACGAGGACCACGGTGCCGGCCAGGTCCCGGGCGTAGAAGGCCTGCCGGTACGTCTCGGGGCGGCCGACGGCGTCGATGACCACGTCGGCGCCGAAGCCGCCGGTGAGCTCCTGCACGGCCTTGACCACGTCCTCGGTGCGGCCGTTGACGGTGTGCGTGGCGCCCAGGCCGCGGGCCAGGGCGAGTTTGCGCTCGTCCAGGTCGACGGCGACGATCGTGCCCGCCCCGGCGAGGGCGGCGCCCGCGACGGCCGCGCTGCCCACTCCCCCGCAGCCGATCACGGCCACCGAGTCCCCGCGGCCCACGCCGCCGGTGTTGAGGGCGGCGCCGAGGCCGGCCATCACCCCGCAGCCGAGGAGTCCGGCGGCGGCGGGGGCGGCCGCCGGGTCCACCTTCGTGCACTGCCCGGCCGCGACGAGGGTCTTCTCGGCGAAGGCCCCGATGCCGAGGGCGGGGGCGAGCGGGGTGCCGTCCTCCAGGGTCATGCGCTGGACGGCGTTGTGGGTGGCGAAGCAGTACCAGGGGCGGCCGCGCCGGCAGGCCCGGCAGCTCCCGCACACCGCGCGCCAGTTGAGGACGACGAAGTCCCCGGGGGCCACGGAGGTGACGTCGGGGCCCACCGCCTCGACCACGCCGGCGGCCTCGTGGCCGAGGAGGAAGGGGAACTCGTCGTTGATGCCGCCCTCGCGGTAGTGCAGGTCGGTGTGGCACACCCCGCAGGCCTGGACCCGGACCAGGGCCTCGCCCGGACCCGGGTCCGGCACGAGGACCGTCACCGTCTCCACGGGGGCGCCCTTGGCCCGTGCGATGACACCGCGTACGGAATGCGTCACGTCTACCACCTTCGTCGGATCCGACCGGAACGTTCGAACGTAGCAGGCCCGGGGCCGTGGCGCGCCGGGTCAGCTGCGATAGACCTTCTTGACCCGGCCCTTCTCGTCGGCGTGGACGTACCCGCCCTCGCCGTGCTCGCCGGTGAGGTACGGGCGCACGGAGATGCTGGCGCTGTCGAAGAGCCACGGCGCGACGATGACGTAGCGCGACGTGGGCTTGTCCACGCCCAGTTCCTTCTGGGAGCGGGCCATGAGGGCGGGGAGGATGTCCCAGTCGATCTTGGCCATGTCGATGAGCGGCTTCTCCCGGTCGACGGTGCCGCCGGGGCCGAAGCGGCTGGCGGCGTCCTCTCCGTCGAAGCGGTAGCGGTCGTAGAGCCCGGATCCGGGCTTGGTGGGGATGGAGGCGAGGATGTACTCGTCGTAGACGGTCATCTCGACGAACGAGGTGGTGCCGCTCTCCTTGCGGAAGGCCTCGACGGCGGCGCGGACGCTCGCCGGGGTGATGAGGCTGCCCCCGGCGTCGGGGGCGTCCGTCTCCGTGTCCCCGCCGTCCGGTCCGGCGGTGGTGCCGGCCGCGGTCCCGGTGGTGGTGCCCGCGGTGGCGGCGCGGGCCGGGCCGCCGCCGGCAGGGGACGAGGCCGTCGAGGGGCTCTTGGCCTTGCTGCCGCCGGTGCCGCCGTCCCCGTCGCCGCCCGTGGGCAGCCACTGGAAGGCCGCGAAGCCGGCCGCGGCGACCAGGGCGGCGGCGAGCAGCGCGGTACGGGCCGGGCGGCGCCGGGGCCTGCCGGGGGCCGGGTGCGGTACGGCGGCGGTGCTGCCGTACGGGTTGCCGGGGGCGCCGGGCGCGTACGGGTTGCCGAGGGGGGCGGCCGGGGTGGGCGGGCCGAAGTGGCCGGGGCCGCCGGGCGCCTGGTGGGCCGCGGCGGGCGGGACCGCCGCCGACGGGAAGCCGGAGGAGGGCCCGTACGCGGTGGGCAGGGCGCCGGGAACCGGGGTGCCCGGGCCCGCGGACCCGGCGGCGTACGGCGCGGCGGGACCCTTCGCGAAGGGCTGGGCGGCCGGGAGTCCGGCCGCGGCGGCGGCCTCGTCCAGGAGGCGGGCCAGGCGGGTGCCGTCGGGGCGGGACGCGGGGTCGCGGACGAGGAGTTCGGTGAGGATCCCGGTCAGGGGGCCGGAGCGGACGGGGTCCGGGATGGGCTCGTCGAGGACGGCCACGACCGTGGCCAGGCCGGTGGCCCGCCGGAAGGGGTGGGTCCCCTCCGCGGCCGCGTACATCATCAGGCCGAGGGACCACAGGTCGGAGGCCGGGTTGCCCTCCTCGCCGCGGATCCGCTCCGGGGCGATGTACTCGGGCGAGCCCACCAGGTCGCCGGTGGCGGTTAGGCTGGTGGACTCGCGGAGCACGGCGATGCCGAAGTCGGTGAGGACGGCGCTGCCGTCGGGCCGCAGCAGGACGTTCGCGGGCTTGACGTCGCGGTGCTGCACGCCCTCCGCGTGGGCGGCGCGCAGGGCGGACAGCACGTCGCGGCCGAGCCGGAGCACCTCGGGGACGGGCATCGGGCCCTGCGCGAGCCGGTCGTAGAGGGAGCCGCCCGTGACCAGCTCCATCACGAGCCAGGGGGCGGAGCCGTCGGCGGGCTCGACGATGTGGTGGATCGTCACCACGTTCGGGTGGGCGAGCCGGGCCAGGGCCCGGGCCTCGCGCAGGGCCCGCTCGCGCAGCTGGGCGGAGAGGTCGGGGCGCGCCTGTTCGAGAGCCGGGTCGAGCGGCCGCACTTCCTTCAGGGCCACTTCGCGGTGCAGGGCGATGTCGCGGGCGCGCCACACCGTGCCCATGCCTCCGCTGCCCAGGGGGGAAATCAGTTCGAAGCGGCCGTCGACCAGCCGTCTGCCGGCCTCACTGGTGTTCATGGGCCGTCATCGTACGAGGCGGCGCAGCGCTGCTCCAGCCGGGTGGTCCGGCGGGCGGGACGCGCGTGCCGGAACCCGCCGGGCGGCCGGGAGGCGCCCTTGTATGAGCGGAAGGACAGCGGCCATGGTCCGTACCGGGACGGTGATCCGGGATAAGGGGCCGGCCGGGCGGGCACCAGCAGCGGGAGGTCATGTGGACAGTGCAGCCGAAGGGTCCGGGGCGGGTGCCGGGCGTGACGCGGGGACGGGTGCGCAAGCGGGGCCGAGCCGCCGTTCGGTGCTGCGCACCACGGCGGGCGTGGCGGGGGCCGCGGGGCTGGGGATCGCCGGGCCGGGGGCTGCGGCGGCGGCCGCGGCCGGGCCGGCGCCCGGCGGGTCCGCGGACCCCGCGGGGGCGGTGCCCGGGGCACGGTCCGTGCGGGCCACGATGGCCGGGGTCCCCTTCGAGGGGCGGAGTACCGTGCGGGTCGGGATCATCGGGCTGGGCAACCGGGGCCGGGTGATGGCGGACCTGTTCCTCTCCCTGCCCGACGTGCGGCTGACGGCGGTGTGCGATCCGGTGCGGTCGAAGGCCGAGCGGGCGGTGCGCCAGGCGCAGGCGGCGGGCCGGCCGGCGCCGGCGCTGTACACCAGCGGCGAGGACGACTACGAGAAGCTGTGCGCGCGCGGGGACGTGGACCTCGTGTACGTGGCCACCCCGTGGGAGTCGCACTTCGCGATGGCGCGGGCGGCGATGCTGGCGGGCAAGCACGTCGGGGTGGAGTGCCCGGTGGCGATGGAGCTCGACGAGCTGTGGCAGCTGGTGGACCTGTCCGAGCAGACCCGGCGGCACTGCATGCAGCTGGAGAACTGCTGCTACGGCAGGAACGAGCTGCGGGTGCTGCGGATGGCGCACGCCGGGAAGTTCGGGGAGCTGCTGCACGCGGCGGGGGCGTACAACCACGACCTGCGGGCGCAGATGTTCTCGCCGACCTACTACGAGGGCCCGTGGCGCCGCCAGTGGCACACGCGGCTGCGCGGGGACCTGTACCCGACGCACGGCCTCGGGCCGGTGGCGGGCTACCTGGACGTGAACCGCGGGGACCGCCTGGTCTCGCTGAGCAGTTTCGGGACGGCGGCCCGCGGGCTGGCCGAGTACCGGGAGGCGCACACCCCGGCCGGGGACCCCAGCCGGTCGGAGACGTACGTGGGCTGCGACCGCACGGTCACGATGGTGCAGACGGCCAAGGGGCGGCTGATCCGGCTGGAGCACGACGTGTCGACCCCGCACCCGTACAGCAGGATCAACAGCCTGGGCGGGACCCGCGGGGTGTTCGAGGACTACCCGCCGCGGATCTATCTGGAGCCCGACCACAAGGACGACGTGTGGGCGGACTTCTCGGCGTACGCCGCGGAGTACGACCACTGGCTGTGGAAGGAGCACGCGAACCCGCCGGGGGGCCACGGGGGCATCGACTACCTCATGCTGTTCCGGCTGGTGCAGTGCATGAAGCTGGGGCTGGTCCCGGACTTCGACGTGTACGACGCGGCCGCCTGGTCCGCGCCGGTCCCGCTGAGCCACGCCTCGCTGCGCGCGGGGGGTGCGCCCCAGGAGGTGCCGGACTTCACCCGCGGCGAGTGGCGGCGCTCCCGCCCCGGCCTGGACTCGGCGAAACCGGCGTAGCGGGCGGGGCGCCGGCCCCGGGGGCGGGCGGGGTCCTACTGCGCTGGGCGGAGCCCGGTCTCCTCCCGGGGGTCGATCAGGACGGCGGCGGGTCGGGCTAGCGTGGCGGTCAGGAGCACCCGCATCCACGAAAGGGCTCAGATGACCACCCGCCGTACCGATCTGGTCGAAGAACTGATGGGGAGGTTCCCCGAGGTCCCGCCGGAGGCGGTGATCAAGGAGGACCTGCTGCGCGGGGGGATCGCGTTCGACGAGTCCGCGCTGACCGACAGCGCGGACGGGGCCGCGGGCGAGGTGAAGCCGAAGTCGTACTTCATCTTCTCCTTCGACCACCGCACGCTTCCGGAACTGGGCGCGGCGGCGCTGCGCCGCCCGCCCGAGGAGGTCGTGCTGACCGGCGGCCCGTACGGGCTGCGCCGCACGGTGGTGTCGGTGCGGGTCAACCCGGACTCCCCGTACCGCGTGAAGCCGGACGCGGACGGGGTGCTCGGCCTGTACCTGGACGGGCTGCGGATCGCGGACGTCGGGCTGCCCCCGATGCCGGAGTACTACCGGCACACGCTGGCGGGCGGCAAGTCGGTGATGGAGGTGGCCCCGACCATCCAGTGGGGCTACCTCGTCTACCTGACGGTGTTCCGGGTGTGCCAGTACTTCGGCGCCAAGGAGGAGTGCCAGTACTGCGACATCAACCACAACTGGCGCCAGCACAAGGCGGCGGGCCGCCCGTACACGGGGGTCAAACCGGTCGAGGAGGTGCTGGAGGCCCTGGAGATCATCGACAGGTACGACACGGCGCGCACGTCGACGGCGTACACGCTGACGGGCGGGGCCGTGACCTCGAAGGTCGGCGGGAAGGACGAGGCGGACTTCTACGGGCAGTACGCGCAGGCCATCGAGGAGCGCTTCCCGGGCCGGTGGATCGGCAAGGTCGTCGCCCAGGCGCTGCCCAAGGCGGACGTGCAGCGCTTCCACGACTACGGGATCCGGATCTACCACCCGAACTACGAGGTGTGGGACCGGCGGCTCTTCGAGCTGTACTGCCCGGGCAAGGAGCGGTACGTGGGCCGCGACGAGTGGCACCGGCGGATCCTGGACTCGGCGGAGGTCTTCGGCGCGCGCAACGTGATCCCGAACTTCGTGGCGGGGGTCGAGATGGCCGGGCCGTTCGGGTTCACGGACGTCGGCGAGGCCATCGACTCGACCGTGGAAGGGCTGCGGTACTTCATGGGCCACGGCATCACCCCGCGGTTCACGACCTGGTGCCCGGAGCCGACCACCCCGCTGGGGAAGGCGAACCCCGAGGGGGCGCCGCTGGAGTACCACATCCGGCTGCTCCAGGCCTACCGGTCCACGATGGCGGAGTTCGGGCTGAGCTCCCCGCCCGGGTACGGGCCGCCGGGACCGGGCCGGGCGGTGTTCTCGGTCAGCTCCTTCATGGACAGCCTGCCGGCGCAGGACGGGGAAGCGGCGGCCCCTTCCGCCGGCTGACGGGCGGCCCGCCCCCGCCTCCCGGGCTGCGCCGGGCACCCGACCGGGCGCAGCATGGAAGGAACAGAGGCAGGGAGTCACGGGTGACAGCCGAATCCTTCCGGGCCGGGGAGGCGGGCGGGGGCGGAGCGGGCCGGCGGTCCGGTCCTCCGCCGCCGGAGCCGCGGGGCCTGCTCGACGTGCTCGGCGTCGCGGCGGTGGTCCTGGACGCCGAGGGCCGGATCGTTTTCTGGAGCCCGCAGGCCGCCGAGCTGTTCGGGTACACGGCGGCGCAGGCGCTGGGGCGGCACGCGGGGCGGCTGCTGGTGCACGAGGACCGGCTGGTGCAGGTGGTCGAGCTGTTCCGCACCGTGCTGACCAGCGGGGACAGCTGGGCGGGCGCCTTCCCCATCCGCCACGCGGACGGCCGTACGCGGCTGGTCGAGTTCCGCAACATGCGGCTGACCGACGCCTACGGGGACGTGTACGCGCTCGGTATCGCCGCGGACCACGCGACCGTGCAGCGGGTGGAGACCGACCTCGCGCTGTCGGAGCGGCTGGTGTCGCAGTCCCCCATCGGGCTGGCGGTCTTCGACGCGGAGCTGAAGTACGTGCTGGTCAATCCGGCGCTGGAGCGGATCAACGGGATGCCGGCGGCGGAGCACATCGGGCGCCGGATCCGGGACGCGCTGCCGTCGGTCGACGCGGCCGCCGCGGAGGCGGCGCTGCGCCGGGTGCTGGAGACGGGGGTGCCGCTGCTGGACTGGTACACCGTGGGCCGCACCCCCGCCGATCCGGACGAGGACCACGCCTGGTCGGTGTCGTACTTCCGGCTGGAGGGTGCGCAGGGCCGGGTGCTGGGCGTGGCGGCCTCGGTGGTCGACGTCACCGAGCGGCACCAGGCGGCGATCGACGCGGAGCGGGGGCGGCGGCAGCTGGCGCTGATCGCGGACGCCTCGGCGCGGGTGGGCACGACCCTGGAGGTGGACCAGACGGCGCGGGAGCTGGCGGACGTGGCGGTGCCGGAGCTGGCGGACGTGGCGGCGGTGGACGTGCTCGACTCGGTGCTGTCCTGCCGGCGCCCCGGGGCGCCGGACTACGGTCCGGAGCTGTTCCGGGCGCTGGCGGTGAAGGCCTCCTCCCCCACGGAGGCGCTGGCGGCGGCCGACCCGGTGGGCGAGCCCGCGATGTACGGGGCGGACCGGCTGGTCACCCGGTGCGTGCACACCGGACGGCCCGAGCGGATCACCCGGGTGCGCGAGGAGGACCTGCCGCGGATCGCCCGCAGCGCCGAGGCCGCCCGGATGCTGGGGCGGGCGGGGGTGCACTCGTACCTGGCGGTGCCGCTGATCGCGCGCGGGGAGGTGCTGGGCGCCCTGGACCTGAAGCGGTCCTCGAACCCGCTGCCGTTCGACGAGGCCGACACGGTGCTGGCGTGCGAGCTGGCGGCCCGCGCGGCGGTGGCGATCGACAACGCCCGCTGGTACCAGAGCGTGCGCAATTCCGCGGTCACGCTCCAGCGGAGCCTTCTGCCGGGGCACCCGCCGCACCCGGAGGGGCTGGAGGTGGCCTCCCGCTACCAGCCGGCGCAGGGCGCGAGCGAGGTCGGCGGGGACTGGTACGACGTGATCCCGCTGGCCGGGGACAAGACGGCGCTGGTGGTGGGCGACGTGATGGGCAGCGGGATCGACGCGGCGGCGACGATGGGCCGGCTGCGCACGGCCACCTGCGCCTTCGCGGACCTGGACCTGCCGCCCGAACAGGTGCTCCGGCACCTGGACAAGATCACCTCGGGGCTGGAGCACTACATCGCCACGTGCACGTACGTCGTGTACGACCCGCAGCGGGGCGAGTGCCGCATCGCGAACGCCGGGCACCTGCCGCCCGTGCTGCTGCGGGCCTCGGGGGCCGCGGAGCTCGTCGAGCTGCCGACGGGGGCGCCGCTGGGGGTGGGCGGGGTGCCCTTCGAGACGGTCGGGGTGCCCTTCGGGCCCGGGGACCAGCTGGTGCTGTACACGGACGGGCTGGTGGAGACCCGCCACGACCCGATCGACGAGCGGCTGGCGGTGCTGTGCGGGCTGCTGGACGATCCGGCGCGGGCGCTGGAGGACACCTGCGACCTGCTGCTGCGGGCACTGCGGCATCCGCAGGACCCCGATGACGTGGCCCTGCTGATCGCCCGCAGCCGCCCCCCGGGCGCCGCGGACGGGGCCGGGGCGGCGGGCGGGGCCGGGGCGGCCGACGGATCGGGCGGCACCGGGAGCCCGCCGTGACCCGCCGCCGGGACAGCGTGGCCGGGCAGGTCTTCGCCCTCCAGGCGGTGATCGTGCTGATCGTGGTGGCCGTCGCGGTGCTGGCCCTGGTGCTCCAGGCCCGCAGCGACAGCCAGGGCGACGCCCGCAACCGCTCCCTGGCCGCCGCCGAGGCCTTCGCGCAGGCCCCGGGGCTGGAGGCGGCCCTGCGCTCACCGGACCCGACGGCGGCGCTCCAGGCCCGCGCCGAGGCGGCCCGCCGGGGCTCGGGCGTGGACTTCGTGGCCGTGATGGGCACGGACGGGGTGCGCTACACCGACTCCCGGCCCGAGCTGATCGGCGTACGGGCCACGGGTGACCTGTCGCGGGCGGTCGCCGGGCGCTCCTTCACGGAGGTGTTCCACGGGGAGCCCAGCGACGCCGTGCGGGCCGTGGTGCCCGTACGGGGGGCCGACGGGTCCGTGATCGGCCTGGTCGGCACGGGCGTGGAGGTCCGCAACGTCGGCGAGGCCGTGGAGGAGCAGCTCCCCCTCCTGCTGGGGGCCGCGGGCGGGGCGGTGGTGCTGGCCGTGGGCGGGGCGGCCCTGGTCAGCCGGCGGCTGCGGCGCCAGACCATGGGCCTGGGCGCCGCCGAGATGGCGCGGATGAACGCCCACCACGAGGCCGTGCTGCACGCCGTGCGGGAGGGCGTGCTGATCATCGGGGCGGACCACCGGCTGCTGCTGGCCAACGACGAGGCCAGGCGGCTGCTGGACCTGCCCGAAGACGCCGAGAAGAGGCACGTCGGCGAACTGGGCCTGGACCCGCGGATGGCCTCGCTGCTGCTGTCGGGGCGGTCGGCGACCGACGAGGTGCACCTGGCCGGGGACCGGCTGCTGGCCGTGAACGTGCGCCCCGCGCAGCTGTACGGCGGCCAGTCCTCGGGCACGGTGACCACCCTGCGGGACTCCACCGAGCTCTCGGCCCTCTCCGGGCGGGCGGAGATCGCCCGCAGCCGGCTCCAGCTGCTGTACGAGGCGGGGGTGCGGATCGGGACCACGCTGGACGTGGTGCGGACCGCGGAGGAGCTGGCGGAGGTCGCGGTGCCGCGGTTCGCGGACTTCGTGACCGTGGAGATGCCGGAGCCGGTGCTGCGGGGCGAGGAGCCCGGCGGCGGGGCGCTCACCGAGATGCGGCGGGCGGCGCTGTCCGGGATCCGCGGGCACAGCCCGCTCCAGCCGGTAGGGGACCTGATCCGCTTCGTGGTGCCGACCACGCCGATGGCGGCGGCCCTGGACACGGGGCGGGCGGTGCTGGAGCCGGACCTGTCGGTGGCGGCGGGCTGGCGGGCCCAGGACCCGGAGGGCACCCGCGAGGCCCTGGAGTACGGGCTGCACTCGCTGCTGGCCGTACCGCTGCAGGCCCGCGGGGTGGTCCTCGGGATGGCGAACTTCTGGCGGGCGGACACGCCGGAGCCCTTCACCGGGGAGGACCTGTCCTTCGCGGAGGAGCTGGCGGCGCGGGCCGCGGTCTCGATCGACAACGCCCGCCGGTTCACGCGGGAGCACACCATGGCGGTGACCCTCCAGCGCAGCCTGCTGCCGCGGGTGCTGCCGGACCTGAGCGCGGTGGACGTGGCCTTCCGCTACCTGCCGGCGAAGCCGGGGGTGGGCGGGGACTGGTTCGACGTGATCCCGCTGCCGGGGTCGCGGGTGGCGCTGGTGGTGGGCGACGTGGTGGGCCACGGGCTGCACGCCGCAGCGACGATGGGCCGGCTGCGGACGGCCGTGCACAACTTCTCCACCCTCGACCTGCCGCCGGAGGAGCTGCTGGGCCACCTCGACGAGCTGACGGACCGCATCGACCAGCAGGTCCCCTGGGACGGGAGCGGTGCGGGGGCGGGCACCGGGGCCGGGGCAGGCGCCGGGGAGTCCGGCGCGGCGGGCGCTGCGGGTGGGGAGCAGCCCGGAATCACCGGCGCCACCTGCCTGTACGCCGTGTACGACCCGACCTCGGGGCGCTGCACCCTCGCCAGCGCGGGGCACCCCGGGCCGGCGCTGGTGTACCCGGACGGGCGGGTGGAGTTCCCGGAGGTGCCGGCGGGGCTGCCGCTGGGCGTGGGGCTGGGCGGGATGCCCTTCGAGTCCACGGAGCTGGAGCTGCCTGCGGACGCCCGGCTGGTGCTGTTCACCGACGGCCTGCTCGTGGACCGCAGCCGGGACTTCGACACCGGGCTGGAGCTGCTGCGCTCGGCCCTGGCCCGGGCGGACCGCAGCCCGGAGCAGACCTGCGCGGACGTGCTGGCGGCGCTGCTGGTGCGGGCGCCGAGCGACGATATCGCCCTGCTGGTGGCCGCCGCCCGGCGGACGGCGGCCGAGCGGATCGCCCGCTGGGAGGTGCCCGCGGACGCGGCGGCCGTCTCCCGGATCCGCAACGCCGCCTCCGCGCAGCTGGCGGCCTGGGAGCTGGAGGAGGTCGCGTTCACGGCGGAGCTGGTGTTGAGCGAGCTGGTGACGAACGCGATCCGGTACGGGGGCGAGCCCATCGGGGTGCGGCTGCTGTGCGACCGGGCCCTGGTGTGCGAGGTGTCCGACAGCAGCAGCACCTCGCCGCACCTGCGGTACGCGGCGACCACGGACGAGGGCGGGCGCGGGCTGTTCCTGGTCGCGCAGTTCGCGGACCGGTGGGGGACGCGCTACACGGACCGCGGCAAGGTGATCTGGGCGGAGCTGCCGCTGAACGGCAGGGTCCGGGGCCGGGCGGAGCCGGCGGCCGCGCTGCCGGACCTGGACTCCTTCGAGGACACCGCCTGGTGACGGGCGGCCCCGTCGTGCCCGGACCTCCCGGCACCGGGGCCGGGCGTCCCGCCGGGGCCCGGCCGCCCGGCCCCCGTCAGTGCAGCGGCCTGCGGGCCAGCAGGACGGCCACGTCGTCCTGGGGCGCGTCCGGCAGCAGCCCCAGCACCGCGTCGCAGACCTCCTCCAGCGTCCGCCCGACGCCCGCCAGGACCCCGGCGAGCCGCTGCATGCCCTGGTCGAGGTCCCGGTCGCGGGACTCGATGAGCCCGTCGGTGTAGAGCGCGAGCAGGCTGCCGGGGGCGAGGAGGACCTCCTCGGTGCGGAAGTCGTGCCCGCCCGTCCCCAGGGGGGTGCCGGCCGGACCGTCGAGGAAGGCGACGGCGCCGCCGGCCCCGACCACGGCCGGCGGCGGGTGGCCGGCCCGGGCGATCACGCACCGGCCGGTCGCCGGGTCGTGGACGGCGTACACGCAGGTGGCCATCTCGTCCTCGCCGAGGTCGCCGACGACCGCGTCGAGGGAGCGCAGCAGGCGGGCCGGGGAGACGTCGAGGCGGGCCAGGGTGCGCACGGCGGTGCGGAGCTGGCCCATGACCGCGGCCGCGTGGATGCCGTGGCCCATGACGTCCCCGATGACGAGCCCGGTGCGGCCGCCGGGCAGGGCGATGGCGTCGAACCAGTCCCCGCCGACGTCGTGGTCGCTGGCGGGCAGGTAGCGGCCGGTCAGTTCGAGCCCCGCGACCCCGGGCAGGGCGCTGTTGGTGAGGCTGCGCTGGAGGGTCAGGGCGGCGTCGCGCTGGCCGGTGTACATGCGGGCGTTGTCGATGTTGAGGGCGGCGCGGGCGACCAGCTCGTCGACGAGCAGGCAGTCCTGCTCGTCGAAGGGCTCGCGGCCGCGCAGCCGGGTGACGGCGACGGCGCCGAGTACCTTGCCGCGGGCGGTGAGCGGGATCATCCGGGCGGAGCCGATGCGGGTGGCGAGGTAGGTGCGCAGGGCTTCGGAGCGCGGGTCCTTGATGAGGGCGGGCACGTCGGACTGGAAGAGGTTCATGGGCCGCCCGTCCTTGATGACCTGCTCGTAGACCGAGCCCAGGGGGATCTGGAAGGTCTGGCCGGGGGCGAGCCGGGCGGTGGGGGCGGCGGGGTCGGGGAAGGCGGCGGCGAGGCGGCGCAGCAGGTTGTGCGTGGAGGCCCCGGCCTCGTCGGGTTCGAGGACGCTTTCCAGCAGCTGTACGTCGGCTGAGTCGGCGAGGGTGGGGACCAGGACCTGCACCACCTCCTCGGCGGTCTGGCGCAGGTCGAGGGTGGTGCCGATGCGGGTGCCGGCCTCGGCGAGCAGGGCGAGGCGGCGGCGGGCCCGGCCGGCCTCGACCAGGGCGCGCTGGCCCTCGGTGATGTCGATGAGGGAGGCGATCAGTCCGAGGCGGCGGCCGGAGCCGTCGATGAGGGGGGCGTAGGAGCAGGACCAGGTGCGGTCGTGCTCCGGGTCGGCGGGGGTGCGGCCGGTGCGGCGGACGTCGACCACGGCGGTGCCGCGGTCGAGCACCTGCTGCATGGTGGCCTCCAGCGCGGTGGCGTTGACCCCGGGGACGACCTCGGTGAGCCGTCTGCCGAGGTGGGCGGCGGCGGAGACGCCGTTCATCCGGGCCAGGGCGTCGTTGACGCGCAGGAAGCGCAGGTCGGGGCCGAGGGTGGCGAGGCCGATGGGCGACTGGGTGAACAGGCTCTGGAGGGCGGCCAGCGAATCGCGCATCTGCAGGACCGCGGAGGTCTCGACGGCGATGAGCATGGCCCCGGGCCGCCCGTCGGGGTCCACCGCGGGGACGATCCACATCTCCATGACCACGTCGTGCCCGTCGCTGTGGCGGACGGGCAGGGTGCCGACGACGGTCTCGCCCGCCTGGACCCTGCGGGTCAGCTGGTCGGCGAGCCCGCGGTTGCCGTCCGGGACGAGGAGGGGCGTGGCGGGGCGGCCGAGGAGGTCCTCGGGGCGGTACCCGAGGAGGTCCTGGGCGGCCAGGGACCACTCCACGATGCGCCCCTCGGCGTCCTCCCGCCACAGGGCGATCGGGAGCAGTTCGCGGAGGACGCCCGCGTAGCCGACAGCCGCCAGCGGCTGGTCCGGCACCTCACTCGCCGACTGGTAAGTGTCCAAGGCATCGACCTAACGCCGGTGGGCGCGTTTCCTACCGAAACACCCTATCCGAGGCATCGGCGCGGGGCCCTGCGGAATCCGATCCGGCAGGGCCGTGCGGTGCAGCGCCCGCACCCGCGTAGGTCAGCCGTGCGGGCGGGGCACTCGATCGGGTTGTGATCCCCGGGGCGGCCCGGAATCGGGCGGGCGGGCCGCCCCGGCCCTGGGATGATCCACCTCCGGGGCGGCCCCGGGCCCCCGCCGGGGCCCGCAGGAGCCCCGAGGGGGCCGCAGGAGCCCGCAGGGAGCCCACCCGAGGAAGACCGGGATGAAGAAGGCCGGGAAGAGGATGACGGACCCGATCAAGGCCGCCCGCGGCCGTACGCGCCTGGCGGCCCGCTGCCGCAGGATCACCGACGACCCGGCGTTCGCGGTGTTCGTCCTGGCCGTGATCCTCCTCAACGCCGCGCTGCTGGGCGTGGAGACGTACAGCGGCCTCGCCGCCGCCCACCGGGAGGCGTTAGGCGCGGCGGAGGCCTGCTGCCTGGCGGTGTTCTCACTGGAGATGCTGCTGCGCGTCGGCGCCCACGCGGACCGGCCGAAAGCATTCTTCCGCGACCCGTGGAACCTCTTCGACCTGGCCGTCGTCGTCTCGGCCTTCGTGCCCTTCGTCCGCGAGAACGCCACCGTGCTGCGGCTGCTGCGGCTGGCCCGGGTGCTGCGCGCGGCACGCTTCCTGCCGCAGCTGCGGATCCTGCTGGTGGCCGTGGGGCGCAGCCTGCCGGGTACGGCGAGCTTCCTGTTCGTGGGCGCGCTGGTGCTCTACCTGTACGCGATCGTGGGCTGGGTGTGCTTCGCGCAGACGGATCCGCAGCGGTTCGGCTCGGCGGGCCGGGCGATGCTGACGCTGTTCCTGCTGACGTTCCTGGACGGGTTCGGCGACAGCGTGCGGGCGGGGCTGGAGATTTCCCGGCTGAGCATCCTGTACTACGCCTCGTACGTGCTCTTCGCCTCGTTCGTGCTGATGAACGTGCTGATCGGGGTGGTGCTCAACTCCCTCGACGAGGCGCGCGAGCTGGAGGCCGAGGCGGCCCGGGAGCAGCGGGACGGGGAGCCGGGCGGCCCGGGTGCGCGGGGCCCGGCGGACCCGGAGCGGCTGCGCGAGCGGCTGGAGACGGCGCGGCGGGCCCTGGACGAGCTGGAGGAGGGGCTGCGGGAGCTGGAGCGGGACCCGGCCGCCCGCGCCGCCCGGGCAGGGGCCCCGGGGCCGCCGGGGCAGGCGGACGGCCGGTCCCTGGAGGCCTCGGGCCGCCGCTGAGCCCGGCCGGGGCGCGGACCCGCGGGCGCGCAGCGGCACCGGCCGGTCACGGAGGGTGGTCGGCGCGGGTGCGGGGGCTACGCTGGTGTGTGAGGGTGGGGCGGACGCCGCACCCTTCGACCGGATGAGGTTGGCCGCCATGACCACGTCGAGCCACGAGGTGTTCGGAGCCCCCTGCTGGGTCAGTCTCATGGCCCGCGACCTGCCCGCCGCCGAGCGGTTCTACGGGGAGGTCCTGGACTGGGAGTTCCGGCCGGCCTCCGACGGCGACAGCTTCCACGTGGCGCTCTCCGGGGGCGTCCCGGTGGCCGGGATCGGCACTCCGGCGGAGTTCGCGGTGCCGGTGGCCTGGACCCCGTACTTCGCCGTGGACGACGCGGACGTGACGGCGGCTCGGATCACGGAGCGCACCGGCACGCTGGCCGTCGGGCCGCTGTCCTTCGGGACCGGCCGGGCGGCGGTGGCCTCGGATCCGGACGGGGCGGTCTTCGGGATCTGGCAGGGGTACGTGATCCCGGACTGGCACGGGGACCGCACGACCTCCCCCGCCTGGCTCGAACTGCACACCCGCAACGCCTTCGACGCGGCGATGTTCTACGGCGAGGTCCTCGACTGGTCCTGCCGGCGCACGGGCTGCTGCGAGGCCTCGTACGAGGACGGGCACGTGGTGCTGCGCCGGGCGGGGCGCCCGGTGGCGCGGCTGCACGGGGCCACCGCGGACGCCCCGGAGCCCCCCGATCCGCGGATCAGGCCGCGGTGGCACGTGTTCTTCCGGGTGCCCGATCTGGAGGGGGCCGTGGGCCGGGCGGCCGGGCTGGGCGGCCTGGCCGTATCGCAGCGGGAGGGCGACGGCGTGCACACCTGGCAGACGGTCCGCGATCCGCAGGGCGCGTTCTTCACGCTGGCCGAGCCGGACCGCCCGACTGCGGCGGCCCGGCCCGGACGGGTTCAGGACAGCTTGCCGTCGTAGTCGGGGAGCTTGAAGGTGCGCTCGGCGTGGCCGCCGACGAGGTCGCTGGGGCGGTTGCCGATGTTGGCGATGATCGTGTAGCCGCGGGCCTCGATCTCGGCGCGCTTGGCGGTCTTGTAGGCGCTGACCTCCTCGAAGAGGTCGGGCAGGTCCCGGACGTAGAGCCCGTCGACGGGGTAGCCGACCGCCTTGAGGTTGTGCTGCGTCAGGGACTGGATGATGCCGGGGCGGGCGGTGACGAAGAAGATCGCGGCCCCGCGCTCATCGGCGTACCGGACCAGGTCGCGGACCTTGGCGATGGCCGGGGTCGGGAAGGTCCAGAAGTAGTGGAAGTCCGTCTCCAGCGAGGAGTTGTCGATGTCGAGGACGATCGCGGGCCGCTCCCCCGCGGGCGCGGCGTCCAGGCGGCGCTGGACGTAGGGCCGGGCCTCGTCGACGACGGCGGCCACGTCGCGCTTCCAGGCCTCGTAGTCGATGCCCAGGATGGCGGCGTTCCCGCCGGGGGCGGAGGCGGCGGCCACGGCGGTGCGGGCGGCTGCCGGGGCGGCGGGGGCCGCGGCCTCGGCGGTCACGGCGGGGGCCAGGGTGAGGACGGCGGTGGTGGCCGCCAGGGCTGCGGCGGTACGGGAACGCAGGGTGCGGGTGGGGCGCATGGGGGGCTCCTCGGTCACGGTGTGACATGTACACCCCAAGATTCGGAGCGGCGCGCTCAAATGTCTACCGGTCGGTAGCGAACTTCTCGTGGCCGGGCGGTGAATCAACATCCTTTTGCGGAAAGCCGCCTGACGGATCACCGGATTCCGGCCCGGACGCCGCCGGCACGGAAAATCCGCCGCCGACGGGTGCCGCGCCCGCCGCCCGGTCCCTACCATCGAGGACCAGGCCGCTGCCGCACCGCCAACTGACGCTACAGCGGCCGGAGTTCGTATCCGATCAGCCGCGAGGAGCATCGTGAGTGCACACGGGGACGTAGACGTCGGCCACACCGTGGCCGGCTGGACCGGCACGGTCGTCGGCGTGACCGGGTCCGCAGGGGCCGGGGCCGCCCTGTGCGCGGGCTGGTGGCCCGGGGTCTGGCTGGGCCTGGCCGTCACCGCCCTGGCCGCCGCGGCGACCTGGGTCCTGCACCTGGCCGGCTGGGGCAAACCGAGCGGGGTCCGCCCGGCCCGCGACTGGGACTGGCGCCTGCGCGACACCGCGGCCCGCGGCGGCCACCCGGACTGCCTGGGCTGCCGGACGGCGGGCCGCGGCCGCTCCACCCCGACCCGGACCCGCAACCCGGCGGCGGCCCCCGACACCACCTGAGGGCGGGGGGTCACGGCTCCCCGAGGAACGTGCTCCTGCCGAGGTACGCGCTCCTGTACTCCGTCACCATCACCCGCGGGCGGCCGGCCGCACGGGGCACGGGGACCGTGCGGCTGGTGGTGTACAGGCCCGATCGCATCAGGCGCCCCTGCACCTCCTTGGTCCGGTCGCGCTCGTCGCCCCCGACCGCCCGCACCACGGACTCCGGGATCCACTGGCCCGTCACGTTGCGGAAGAGCTCGTACACGCGGTCCTCCGCCGTGGCGCGGTCGAGGATCGTCGAGCGGACACCCGGGGAGAGCTGCAGGAGCAGGTTCGGGGGCAGGGGGGCGTTGCGGTACAGCCACTGCAGGTGTTCGCCGGCCACCGGTGCCAGGGTGCGCTTGCCGTCCCGGTGGCTGTCGGGGTTGAGGAGCAGGTCGGGACGGACCCGCAGCAGACCCGCCGACCAGGTGCCGACACGGTCGTCCGCATGGACCAGGAGGCAGATCCTCCCCATCGTCGCCGGCGGGAACGTCCACCCGAAGTGCCTCATGGTGAAGCGGAGTTCGAACTCGATGCCGTCCAGCCTGAAGTCCAGCACCAGCCCCGGCAGCAGCTCGAACTCCCTGCCGTACGCCCGCTCGAACCGCTGGGCGATGCCGGCGTGCTCCACATCGTGCAGACCCTCGGGGTCCCAGCGGCCGGCCAGCGGGGAGAGGACCCCGTCGAGGCACTGCCGGAGCAGGTGGCCCGCGCACGCTCCGTCGGGGTCCTTCGACAGCAGCAGGGAGCGCAGCCGTTCCAGGTCCCCGTCCAGCGGTACGGCCGGCATGGCCGGAGCCGCGGTGATACGCGGGGCGCGTCGAGGGACCGGGGGCGGACCGGCCGACAGGACGCCCGGCGGCTCCTGCCCGCTCCCGGACTCCGGTCCCTGCATCCAGGCCCCGATCTCCCTGCCGCCGGCGGAGACCCAGTGGTGCTGCCGGAAGCGCCCGGTCACGGCTTCGGCCTCGCGGGGCTCGGCGAGCAGGTCGTAGGCCCCCCAAGTCAGGGCCGTCGTGCTGCTCCGCCCCCTGAGCTCCGACAGGCGTCGCAGTGCGGCCGAGTCGGCCACGTGGTAAGCATCCTGTACCGCAGCCGATTCCAGGGCCTCTGCGGGCGACGCATCGGCCCTGACCTTCAGCAGCACTGTGCGGACCTCCAGGGGCCGGTGGCCCGACTGCAGGTTGAACGCGTCCAGTTCCTCGGGCAACAGGTCGAGCAGAGCGGCGACCAGGGAGGCCTCCAGCCCCGCCTCCTCGATCACGACGGCCTGGCCCCGGGCGGTACGGTGCGTCTCGGCGCGCTCGGGCTGGATACCGCTGGACGCGAGGACCTTCCAGCAGATCTCGGCCAGCGCGGCCCGGACCGAGGACTGGAGGGCCGGGTGCCACGCGGTGAACCCCTCCACCACCAGCAGGACGACGGTGTACTGCGCGGCCTTGTACCGGTCCGGCGCGGGCTCCAGCAGGCTGCGCAGCCTGCCCGCCACCCCGGCCTGCGAGGGTCCCAGCAGGGCGAGGCCCTCCCGCCAGGCGGCCCGGGCCCCGCCGTGTTCGCCCTCCAGCCGCAGGATCTGGCCCAGGAGCAGCGCCGCCCGGGCCCCGGCCCGGCGCTCCCCCCGGTGCCGCAGCAGGCCTGCCGCCGACTCCGCGGCGCCCCGCGCCTGTGCGAGGCGGCCCAGGGAGAGCAGGGTGTGGGCGCTCCTGACGTACGCGTCGGCCTCCAGCTCGAACAGGCCGAGGCTCGCCTGCAGTTCGGCGGTCCTCATCTGGACCTCCAGGGCGGCATCGTTCCTGCCGAGCACGACGTGCGCGTCCTCCTGGGCCCTGAGGGCGTCGAACACGTCGGAGGTTGCGCCCAGTTCGAGGAAGTCCGCCTCCGCCTCCCGGGCGACGGCCAGCGCCTCGCCGGCCTCCAGCAGGGCGAGCCGGGTGCGGGCCAGGGCCAGCCGGGCCGAGGCGAGGCCGTACCGGTCGGTGTCCCCGTACTCGCCGACCGCCCGTGCGAGGTACGCCGAAGCCCGCCCGTACTGCCCCGTCGCGTGCGCCGCCCGGCCCCTCAGGTGCGCCCAGTAGCCCATCGGCGCCAGCTTCGGATCGGCCTCGCCCAGTGCCTTCTCCGCCTCCCTGGGCAGCCCTTCGTCGAGGTGCGCACGGGCGCGGGCGAGCAGGGCCAGCGTACGGCTCGTCAGGTCCCCGATCCGGGCCGCATCCGTGAGCACGGCTCGGACGGCCGCCAGGACCAGGCCCGCGCGCCCGCGGGCCCCGACGCTCTCCGCGGTCAGCAGCAGCAGGGCGGCCCGCCGCAAGATGAGCGGGTCGGGGGTCGAGGTCCCCACCAGGGCCAGGACGTCCTGGAGTTGCTCGCCGGGGGGCAGGCGGTCCGGCTCCGCGGCGCTGCGCCGCAGGACCTGGGATCCGAAGCCCAGCTGTGCGGGCAGTTGCGTGCCGGGATGCAGCGGCAGGTGCCTCTCGACGGCGTTGGCCGCGAACAGGTCGAGGAGGCGGTCGAGCGCGGCGTCGACCTCCGGCTTCGGCAGGCGGTCCGGCGCGTGCCCGCGCAGGAACATGCGCAGGCGGGGGTGGATCCGCAGGTGCTCGCGGGTCGCACCCTCCAGCCACCCCTGGGCGGTCAGCAGGTCGAGGATCTGCACGGCCGTGCCCAGGCCCGTCGCGCCCAGTGCGGAGGCCACTGCGGGCGACAGCGATTCCGAGGGGGACAGCGCCAGGTGGTGCAGATGCCGCCGCAGCGTCGAACCCAGTGCTGCGAACCGGGTCCGGAGGAATCCGTGGAACTCAGACCAACCGGAGTCCTGCGCCGACAGCGCCTCCAGCTGCCGGACGATCTCGGCCGGCGCGGGGGCGTCGTCCGCCCCCAGCCACGTGCCCAGCAGCCGCAGCTCCACCGGTCCGGCTCCGCAGGCCGCGACGAGCTCCCGCGCCTGCTCCGGGTCGGAGGCGACCGCCTCCCGCCCCCCGCAGTCGGCGAGGAGCCGCAGCCCGTCGTCCGGGGCCAGGCGGCGCAGCGACAGGACGCGCAGACCCGGCCGGCCCGGTGGTGGCTGGCCCCTCCCGGTGACGAGGAGGACGGCACCGGGGACGTGCCGCCGTACGGCGGCCAGCTCCTCCCCGTCCGCCACGTCCTCCACCACCAGCAGGGTGCTCCGCCCTTCGAAGAGCCCGCGGAAGACGGCGAGCTCCGCGAGCGTCCGCGCCTCGTACGCCGGTGGGGCGTCGGGGTCCCAGAAGCCCGGGAGTACGGACGCGAACAGCCGCTCCGGCACCCGGCGCGGCAGCCCGACGACCAGGTCCCGCAGCCGGATGTGGAACACCCCGCCCGGGAAGCGGCCCCGGAGGCTGTCCGCCACGTAGCGGGCAAGGGTGCCGCGCCCCGAGCCGGGGGAGCCGTGGATGTACACGGTGTCCGCGAGCCCTTCGGTGAGCCAGCCGAACAGGATCCGGGCCTCGGCGCTGCGGAACGGGATCCCGTCGACTCCGGGTGCGGATCCGGGCCCGGATCCGTCGGCAGGCGTGGGCGCCGGCTCCTGCGGCGAGGCCACGGAGCGCTGCGCGGGGCCGGCCGGCGGGGCGGCCTGCGGCTCCGCATCCCGCTGTGGTTCCCCGCCCCCCTCCCCCGGCACCCCCAGCAGCGCCAGCGCCCTGCGCGAGGCCTCTGCGAAGGCGCGGGGGACGGCCGGGAACTCCGTGGGGGCGGTCGGGTCGGCGGCTACCGCCGCGACGCCGGGAGTGGTGGACGCGGTGCGGCCCGACTCCGTGGGGCGGGACAGCGCGCGGCTGATGTGCCAGACCTCGTGGGCGGCGAGTTCCGCGTTGAGGACGCCGGCGGCGTCCTCGGGGAGGGCGAGTTCGACGGCGCCGTCGTCGCCGGGGGCGGCCGTGCCGGGGCCGGTGGTGGTGACCTCGAAGAGGCCGCTGGTCAGGACCTCCGCGAGGTCCGCCGCCGTGGCCTGCGGGAGGAGTTCCTGCCGGATGACGTGCAGCATCCTCAGGCTGAGCCGGGGGGCGAGGGCGGAGGCCAGGACGGCGAGGCGGGCGGCGCGCGGGGCGGCGGTGCGCAGGAAGCGGCGGGCCCGGACGTCCCCGGGGAGCAGGGCGGGGCGCGGGCGGGCCTGGTCGGCGTACCGGCCGTGCGGCGGTACGAGGACGGCGGGGCAGCCGGCCGGGTCGCTGCGCATCACGGCGCGCGACCAGCGGCCCAGGGAGTGCGGGGAGAGGGTGAGGACGGGTACGGGCAGTCCTTCGGGGCGGCGGGCGCCGCCGAGCGGGGCGGGGCCCGGGAGGGGTACGGGGGTGCTGCGGGCGCCGGGGGCGGGGGCGGTGTAGCGGACGGCGGGCAGGTCGAGTCCGGTGCGGCGCCAGAGTTTGGCGGGCAGGGGGTTGAGGAGGGCGGTGGGGGCGGCGGCGGCCCAGCGGCGCAGGAGCTTCCAGACGGCGGGCTGCCGCCAGGCCGCGTCGGTGCAGTCGGAGACGACGAGGACGAGGGTGCGGCCGTCGGCGGACGGCAGCCGGCCGGGGCAGTCGGGGGCGCCGTCGGCGGTGAAGGCGAGTTCGCGGAGCTGGAAGGTGCGGAAGGCGCCGAGGCCTTTGAGGAGGTGGGCGAACTCGGCGAGGGTGGTGTGCCAGACCGCCATGGTGGGGGTGCGGTCCACGATGAGGACGAGGTCGAACCACCGTTCGGGGGCGGCGGCGAACAGCGGGGTGAGCTCGCCGGTGTGGGCGTAGGCCTCGACGGTGCGGTCCACGTCGAGTTCCTGCCGGCGGCCCAGGGGCCAGCGGCGCTTCCACGGACGCAGGGCGCGGGTGAGCTCCAGGGCGCGGGGCAGGCCGGGCGCTCCGGGGGTGGTCAGGGCGTGGCCGCGGACGAGGTCGGTGCCGGCGAGGCGTTCGTGCAGCGTGGTGCCCGCGGGCCGGGCGGGTTCGGGCGGGGTGGCGGGTCCGGGTGCGGCGGGCGGTTCGGGCCCGGGTACGGGCGGCTGCCCGCCGGGGCCGGGCGGCGGGCCGGGCGGGTCGGCGGCCGGGACCGGGGGCTCCGGTTCCGCGCCGGGGTCTGCGGGGTCGGGCTGGGGCCCGGCCGCGGCCGCGAGGGAGGCGGCCAGCCACAGCGCTTCGGCCAGGGCGGTGCCGTCCAGCTCGGGCCGGGCCTCCCGGAGGGCGGCGAGGACGCCGGCGAGGGCGTCCTCAGGCACGGGACAGCTCGCGCAGGACGAGGTCCTTGAGGTCGGCGGCGTCCTCGCCGCGGGGGGCGCCGTCGCCGGTGAGGAGGTGGACGGCGGTGAGGAGCTGGTCGATGGCGAGGGCCTGGCCGGCGGTGAGGCGCTGGAAGAACTCGCCGATCAGGGCCCCGGCTTCGGCGGTCCCGGCCCGGTCGGCGCCGAGGTGGGCGGTGACGATCTCCTTGAGGGTGGCGGGGTCGGGTACGGGCATGGTGAAGCGGACGCAGCGGCGCAGGAAGGCGGCGGGGAAGTCCCGTTCGCCGTTGCTGGTGAGGATGATGAAGGGGAACTGGCCGCACCGGACCCGGCCGCGGCGGACCGGGTGCCGGGCGTCGCCGCCCCATTCGCGGACGTCGACGGTGTCGGTGGCGTAGCGGGCGAGCTCGGGGATCTCGAACTCGCCGCGCTCCAGCACGTCGAGGAGGTCGCTGGGCAGGTCGAGGTCGCTCTTGTCGATCTCGTCGATGAGGAGGGCGCGGGGCAGCTTCCCCGAGCCGCCGAGGAGGGCGGTGCCGAGGGGGCCGAGCTGGAGGAAGGGGGCGATGTCGTCGCGTACGTCGTCGGGGGTCGCGGAGTGGCCGGACAGCCGCTGGGCGTGGATGCGGCCGAGGGCGTCGTAGCGGTAGAGGGCGTCCTTGAGGGTGCTGCGGGAGGTGATGTGCCAGTGCAGGGGGTCGCCGAGTTTCAGTTCGGCGGCGACCTGGCCGATCACGGAGGACTTGCCGGAGCCCGCGGGTCCGGTGATCAGCAGCGGCCGGCGCAGGGCGAGGGCCGCGTTGACGGCGGCCACGAGGCCCTGCGGGGGCCGGAACTTGTCCGTGAGGTCGGGCCGGGGGAAGTCCCGCCACGGCGGCGGCGGGCCCAGCTTCACATCGCGCGGGGTGCCGTCCCCGACGTAGACAGCCTGCCAGCTCATGCGGTTGGTTCCCTTTCGGTCGGGTACTGCCGGTCCGGTGCGTGCGGTGCGTGTCCGTCCGGTGTGCCGCGTACGTCGCGTACGCCGTGCACGTCCTGCGGTACGGGGGGCTCGTACTCCTCGTACAGGTCGCAGAAGTCCAGCCACTCGGGGTCGTGCCAGATGGCGCGCAGTCCCGCGAGGTGTCCGGTGCCCTCCGGGGTGGGCGGCGCGCCCTGCCAGTCCTCGCGGTAGGCCTCGCTGAAGCCGGCGGGCAGCCGGTGCCAGTGGGTCTCCAGGCAGGTGCGGACCTCGGCGGCGAGCCGGCCGTCCTGCGCCGGCCACAGGACGGCGGGGAGGTAGCGCAGCAGGCTCACGAGGAGGTCGCGGAGCCGGGCGGGCCGGTGGTCCAGGGCCACGGCGCGGGCGAACTGGCCTTTGACCAGGCGCTCTTCCAGCTCGTGGAGCTGTTGGAGGTCGGGTTCGGTGAGCCAGTCCACGGGGGCGCTGCCGTTTGCCTCGGCCATCTTCTCCAGGCATCTGCGGGCCTGGTCGCCCATCCACCAGTGGGTGTCGGGGGGTTGTATGAGCTCGCTCCAGCGCAGGACCACGTCGTGGTCGACGCCGAGCCGGGCGCCGACGACGGTCTCCTCGGGGCGCCAGTCGAGCAGCAGGTGGACGGGGGCGGCGATCTCGATCCGGCGGAGCCGCACGCCGAGGCCCCGGGCCCGGCGGGCGGCCTTCTTGAGGGCTCCGGCGAGCTGCCGCTCCACCCCGGCGCGGTCGGGCCGGCACTCCAGCAGCCAGTGGTCGAGGACTTCGGCGCCGTCGAGGAGCCAGGCGTCGAGGGTCTCGGGCCAGTCCTCGCCGACGGCTGCGTGCAGGCTGACGACCAGGCGCAGCCGCCGGTCGGCGCTCTGCCGGTCGAGGCGGCGGAAGGCGTCGGTGAGGGCGATGCCGGCGTCGAGGCCGGCGGCCCAGGAGGCGAGTTCGGGTGCGCCGGGCGGTACGCCGGTGCTGCGGGCGAGTGAGGCGACGAACTCCGCGACGGGGCCGGCCGGTTTGAGGGCGGTTCCGGCGGCGCGCAGGAGCAGGAACTCCACTGCGTCATTGAGGAGTTCGTCTCCGTCGCTCTTGATGCAGTCTTCTCCGGGGGCGGCGGTGGCGGGTGCGGCGGCGGCCAGGGCGGAGCGCAGCTGGGCGGTGCCGAGGGGGCCGCCGGGCCAGGAGCGCAGGAGTTCCGCGGTGCGCAGGGCGCCGCGCAGTCCGTGGAGCACCCGGCGGGCCCAGTCGGCGGCTGGGGGGTCGAGCTGCGGCAAGCGGTCCTGGAGGGCGTCCAGTTCGGCTTCGGCGGAGGGGGTCCCGGTGCGTGGGGTGCCGAACAGGGTGCGCAGGGAGTCGAGTTCGGTCGCGCCGACGGTTCCGAAGGGGCTGCCGGCGGCGCCGGGTCCGCAGTGCCGGGGGTTGCGGGCGAGCCACAGCGGCCCCCCGCCGTTGAAGGCGAGGTGGGCGGGCTGCTGGTGGCGGAGGTCCGGGTCCCGGCCGGCCTCCTCCTGGACGGCGGCGGGCAGGAGGTGCTCCCCCGCGCCCGGGATGCCGTACTCCAGGACCCTGGTGATGCTGCGGGTGTAGCCGAGGCCGTACGCCGCGTCGAGGGTGCCGCAGGCCATCATGAGGTCGAGCCGGATGCGGCCCTCGCGGATGCCTGCGGTCAGGGAGCTCAGCGGCGGGAGGGCTCCGGCGGCGTGGCAGGTGTCGACGAGGGCGATGACCCCGCCGAGGTCGGTGGTGTCCAGGGCCTGGTTGAGGAGGGAGCCGACGTCGACGCAGGTGGTGGGCTCGTCGGCGCGCGAGGTGCCGGTCATGAAGTAGAGCGTGGTGCCGGAGGCGATGCCGTGTCCGATGAGGGCGAGGACGAGGACGGCGCGGGCCTCGGCGGCCCGGCGGGCGGCCTCGCGTACGGCGTTCTCGACGGCGGCCTGGTCGAGTCCGCTGCCCCGCAGCAGGGTGGCCGCCAGGGGGCCGCCGCCCGTGCAGCCGCCCGCCCGGGGCCGGGCGAGGACCTGGTGCAGCTTCTCGGCGGTGTCCTCCAGGCCGTCGAGCAGGCCGAGGTCGGGGCACTGCGGGGCGACCACGAGGAGGTGGCGTGGTGCGTTCATGCGTGCGCGGCGGCGTCCAGTGCTTCGATGACGGGCCCCGCCACGGCGGGCTGGGCGAGGTACTTCTCGGCGGGGTGCACCCAGGCGCCGTCGGAGTCCACGCGCCGGGTCTCGGGGCGCACGCCCGCCGCATTGGGTCCGACGGCCCCCTCCAGGACGGGGCGCGCGGCGACCACGTCGTCGCGGTCCCAGAAGTTGAGCCACCGGGCGACCCCGGGGGGCGCCGCCGGGGGCTGGGGCCGCAGCCGCGGCAGGACGGCCGTACGGGTGCCGAGCGGGGAGCCGAGGGTGACGAACAGCGGGACGGGGCCGGGGTGTTCGTGCAGGGCCTCGGCGGCGACGACCGTGCCGAGGGAGTGGGCGACGACGACGGTGGGCCCGTCGGGGTCGAGGCAGTCGGCGATGCGGCGGCGGATCCGGGCGTCGAGGGGGACCCCCGCCGCGTCGGATTCCGCGCGGTTGAGGTAGCGGGCGACCTGGCCGAGCTGGGTGCGGGTGACCCGGGCGCTGGCCCAGCCGCCGAACCGGCGCAGGCCGGGCAGGGCCAGGAGGGAGGTGAGGCCGTTGACGGCGTGCCGGCCGGCGCCGCCGGGGCCCTGGGCCCCGTCGCGGGGCGGTTCCAGGGCGGCCTGGGCCTGCCAGAGGGCGCGCAACTCGTCCGGTTCGAGGCCCCGTTCGTCCGCGTCGGCGAGCCGCTCGGCCACGGCCTCCCGCAGGAGCGCGACGACGATCTCCTCTTCCGGGTCCCGGGCTCCGGCGGCTCCCCCGCCCTGGGCGCCGGGGGTGGCGAACAGGTCGCCGTAGGAGGCGAACCGGGCATCGGCGCCGCCTCCTTCGAGGAGTCCGGCCGCCCGGCGGGAGTGTCCCGCGGTGCGGGCGCCGTCGGCGAGGGCCTGCACCCACGCGTCCCGTACGGCCTCGGCGTCCCTCGGCGCACCGATCCCGTGCACGAACACCAGACGCGGCTTCATCCGTCCCCCTGCGGTCCCCTGCTGCCCTGCCCGGCCCCCAGCGTAGGCGAAGTTCCGCGGGCGGCGGACCCGTTCAGCTGGCGCGGTCCCGGAAGAGGTCGCGCAGGAGGGCGATCTCGGCCCCGTGGTGCAGGAGTTCCTGGTTCACCCACCACACCGTCTCGACGAACGGGTCCTCGGGGTCGCTGCCGTGCGGGTACGAGCTGTATCCGACGGTGTCCAGGGCCGCGTCGTCGGCGCCGAGCAGGGCCCTGCGCCAGGCGCCCGCCGCGGTCTCCAGGTGCCGGACGGCGGTGGCGGCGTCGGGGGCGCAGACGTGGTCGTCGCGGGTGAGGCTGCGGCTGCCGGCGGTGTGGTCGGCGCGCAGTTCGAGGAGTTCGGTCAGGTGGGACAGCCGCCACGCGAGGGTGGTGAAGGGCGGGGGCACGGGGTGCGGCGGCGGCGTGGCGTCGCGGCCCCAGGGGCCGGCGCCGGTCAGGACGGTGGCGCGCGGGCCGGGGCCGCGGGTGCGGGGGCGCACGGACCAGCAGCCGGGTACGGGCTCCCAGAGGTACTCCTCGTCGGTGAGCGGCCCGACGGGTACGTCCGTACCGTTCCCGCTGTCCGCGACGGGCCCCGCGAGCCGGTCGGCGAGGCGCCCGTACGCGAAGTCGAACTGGTCGAGCAGGGGGGTCAGTCGGGGCGGTGTGGTCACCGGGAGTACTCCTGGGGGGGCGGGGGCCGGGCGGCGCCACCCTGCCACGGAGGGACGGGTGGGGGCACGCCGTTTTCCGCGGGCGGCGGGCGGCGGGCGGCGGGCGGCGGGGCGAGGGAGTCGGGTGGCCGGGCCACCCGGTGGCCGGGCGGCACGGGCCCGTTTCAGAGGGGCTCGGCGTCCAGGAAGGCGGACGGGTCCCCGAGGGCGGGGCCGTCGGCGGAGTCCTGCCCGGGCAGGGCCAGTTCGGCCCAGATGACCTTGCCCTCGGGGGTGTAGCGGGTGCCCCAGTGCTCGCTGAGCTGGGCCACGAGGAAGAGCCCGCGGCCGCCCTCGTCGGTGCCGGCGGCGTACCGCAGGTGCGGGGCGGTGCTGCTGCCGTCCCAGACCTCGCAGGTGAGGGCGCTGTCGTGGAGGAGGCGGACGCGGACGGGGGCGCCGCCGTGCCGGATGGCGTTGGTGATGAGCTCGCTGAGGACGAGTTCGGTGGCGAAGGCCAGGTCGGACAGGCCCCAGGCGTCGAGCTGCCGGGCGGCGAGGCTGCGGATCCCGGCGACCTCGCTGGGGTGGAAGGGCACCTCCCACTGGACGACCCGGTCGGGTCCCAGGGTGCGGGTGCGGGCGATCAGCAGGGCCACGTCGTCGGTGGGCCGGGCGGGCAGCAGCCGGTCGAGCACGGCCCGGCGGCTCTCCTGCGGGTCGCTGCCGGGGTGGCTGAGGGCCTCGCGCAGGAGCTCCAGGCCCTCGCTGATGTCGCGGGTGCGCTCCTCGACCAGCCCGTCGGTGTAGAGGACGAGCCGGCTGCCCTCGGCCAGGTGCAGTTCGGCCTTCTCGAAGGGCATTCCACCGAGGCCGAGCGGGGGCCCGGCGGGCAGTTCCACGATCTCGGTGGTGCCGTCGGGGGCGGCGACCAGGGGCGGCAGGTGGCCGGCGCGGGCCATGGTGCACAGCTGGGAGACCGGGTCGTACACGGCGTACAGGCAGGTGGCGCCGAGGACCCCGCCGTCCCCGTCCCCGCCGGCGAGGTGGGCGGCGTCGGGGCCGTCCCCGTAGCGGTCGTGGTCGATGCGCTGCACCAGGTCGTCGAGGCGGGCGAGGATCTCGTCGGGGGGCAGGTCGAGGGAGGCGAAGTTGTGCACGGCGGTGCGCAGCCGGCCCATGGTGGCGGCGGCGTGCAGTCCGTGGCCGACGACGTCGCCGACGACCAGGGCGACGCGGCTGCCGGGCAGCGGGATGACGTCGAACCAGTCGCCGCCCACCCCGGACTGGGCGGGCAGGTAGAAGTGCGCCACGTCCACGGCGCTCTGCGCGGGCAGGGCCCGGGGCAGCAGGCTGCGCTGGAGGGTGACGGCGAGGGCGTGCTCGCGGGTGTAGCGGCGGGCGTTGTCCATGCTGACGGCGGCGCGGGCGACGAGTTCCACGGCGAGGGAGACGTCATCCTCGTCGAAGGGCTCGGGCTTCTCGGAGCGCCAGAAGTTGACCACGCCGAGGACGGTTCCGCGGGCGGTCAGCGGGGCCGCGATGAGCGAGTGGATGCCGTACGCGACGATGGCCGCGGCCCGGGGCGGGTCCTGGGCGTGCCAGCCGGGGGCCGCTGCGAGGGCGGGTACGAGTTCGGCCTCGCCGGAGCCGTAACCGCGGGCCTGGGGGGTGGAGGGCAGGAACCCGATCAGGCGGCCGCGCGGGTAGAGGGGGTGGTCGGGCCGGATCCCGCTGACGGCGGTGCGGCGCATGTCGGAATCGGGGCGGGGCTCGTCCCCGTCGAGCACGGCGTCGGCGAGGTCGACGGTGCAGAAGTCCGCGAACCGCGGGACGGCGACGGCGGCGAGCTCCTCGGCGGTGCGGGTGACGTCGAGGGAGGTGCCGATGTCGCCCCCGGCGTCGTAGAGCAGTTTGAGGCGGCGGCGGGCGGTCTCGGCGCGGGTGGTGAGCACCTGCATCTCGGTGGAGTCGCGGATGGTGACGGCGCTGCCCTCGGGGCGGCCGCGGGGGTGGGTGGGCCGCTGGTTGACGACGAGCAGCCGGTCCCCGGTCTCCAGCACCTCGTCGGTGGCGGTCCGGCCGGACAGCAGGAGCTCCGTCATCCGGCGGTCCAGTCCGGGGACCTCGTCCACGGGGCGGCCCTCAGCGTCCTCGGGCAGGCTCAGGAGCCGTTTCGCCTCGTCGTTGGCGAGGAGCAGGCGGCCGTCGGCGTCGGTGATGAGGACCCCTTCGCGGACGGCGTGGAGCACCGCGTCGTGGTGCTCGTACATCCGGGTCATCTCCTGGGTGCCCAGCCCGTGGGTCTGGCGGCGCAGCCTGCGGCTGATCAGGGCGGTGCCGGCGGTGGCGAGGGCCAGGCCGGTGGCGATGGCGAGGAGGATGACGGGGAGCTGGCGGTCGACGGCCCCGGCGACGTTGGCGACGGTGAGGCCCGCGGAGACCAGGCCGACCACGGTGCCGTCGGGGTCGGTGACGGGGACGACGGCCTGGATCTCCTTGCCCAGGGGGCCCTGCACGCTCTCGGTGTGGACCCTCCCGGCGAGGGAGGGCCCGATCGTGCCGACGAACCGCTGTCCGATCAGTTCGGGGCGGGGGTGGGTGTAGCGGGTCCCGGAGGTGTCCATGACCACGATGAAGTCCACCCCCGCGGCCTTGCGGGTGGTCTCGGCGAGCGGCTGGAGCACGGCCGCCGGATCGGGCGACCGCAGGACTGCCCGCAGTCCGAGCTGGTGTGCGAAGGTCTCGGCCACGGAGACCGAGCGGTTGCGGGCCTCGCGGTCCACGTCGTGACGGGACTGGAGGAGCAGGGCCAGCAGCGCCCCGGCGGAGAGCAGGACCACGATCGCCACCTGGAGGACGAATACCTGTCCGGCGACGCTCCTGAAGCGGCTGCTTAGCAGTGACCGCACCGACGTGCCCGGCACGGGTGGCTTGAACTGGTCACCCACCCAGTTGTAGCACCTCCGGGGTCCCGGAGCGCCCTGCCCCGGCCGGTGCGGCGCGGCCCGGGGGCGGGCGCTACCGGGGCCGGTGGCGGGGGTACGCGCGCGCCAGGGCGGGGTTGCGCACGCTCAGGGGGTGTCAGCGGGCCGCGGACGCCCCCGGCGGGCGCGGGTGTCAGCGGGCCGCGGCGGGAGCGGCGGCCCCCGGCCCGGCGGAGGCGGACGGGGCGGCTGCTGCCTGGGCGGCGGACGGGGCCCCGGAGGGGGAGCCCGAGGGGGCGGCCGAGGGGGAAGCGGACTCGGCGGGCTTGCAGACCACCTCGTCGCGCGGGGTGTAGTGGGTCTTGTACTCCTCGCGCTTGACCTCGCTGCCGTCCTTCACGAAGACCCGGCCCACGGTGACGTCGAAGCCCTCCAGCGGGGTCTGGGCCTCGCAGGTGGGGCCGGTGACGGTCTTCTTGACCGGCTCGGTGAGGTTCGTGCGCGGGCCCTTGGTCGCGCGGATCTCGTCGTACTTCTTCGTGCCGAGGAAGGTGATGGTGAGCGAGGTGTCGGTGGAGGAGGCCTTGATGTAGATGGCGTTGCCGGAGTCGTTCTGCCAGCGCAGGTCGAGGGTGCCCCAGGCGACGGTGGCCTCGCGGCCCTCGGGGTAGCGCTCGATGTAGAAGGAGTGGGCGCCGTGCTCTACGGGCTTGACCCCGGCGAAGAAGGCGGCGTTGTAGACGCCGGTGGCCACGGCCGAGACCCCGCCGCCGGGCGATTTCACGTACCGGCCGCCGTTGATCATGATCCCGTCGACGAAGCCGTTCTCCTCGGTGCGCTCGCCGACGGTCTTGTTGAAGCTCCACTCCTCGCCGGGGCGGACCACGGAGCCGTTGATCAGTTCGACGGCGCGGCCGATGTTGGTGCTGCGGTACGGGGCGGCGGGGAAGTCCACGGTGAAGGAGGACAGCTTCTCCACGATGCCCAGGCGGCGGGCCTCGGCGCTGCTGAGCTCCGGTTCGGCGGCCACGGTGGCGACCGTGCCGGTGCGGCCGTCGCCGGTACGGGTCAGCAAGGGCATCACCGCCTTGCCGAGGGCCTCGTCGGTGACCCGGTGGGCGGCGCCCGCGGTGTCGTCGAAGACGGCCTTGCCGTCGGCGGCGACGCGGACCACGGGTGCGGCGCCCTCGACCTGGGCGGCGGCCGCGACCGGGCGGGCCACCGCGGGCTCGGCCAGCAGGCCGGCGGAGTCGAGCGCGGGCACGAGGCGGCCCTTGCCGTCGGCCTTCATGGACAGGTGCTCGCCGAGGACGGCCGGGGATATGGATATCCGCTTCCCGGCGACGTTGACCGCGACCGGGGCGGACATGGCCGGGCGGCCGAACTCGCGCAGCGCGCGGTCGGTCTCCGCGGCCCCGATCCGGGGCGCGGTCCGCTCGACGGGGAGCACCACGGTGGTACGGGTGCCGGTGCCGGTCCCCCTCCCGGCGCCGGCCTTGGCGCCGGTGGCGGCCTTGCTGCCGGTGGCGGCGGGCGCCCCCGGCATCCCCGCAGCCCCCGTTCCCCCCTCGGGAGCGAGGTAGGAGGCGCGCAGGGTCCCGATGGCCTCGGCGGGCTTCAGGGCGATGCCGGTGAGGGGAGCGGTGGCCTTCGCGGTGCCGTCCTCGAAGGCGATCCGGCCGTCGCGGACCTGCTGGCGGCTGCTGCGGGCGAGCCGGTCCACGGCGTTGCGGGCAGCGCCCTCGTCCATCCGCACCACGGGCTCGACCGCGCCGCCGGAGGCGAAGAGGCGGCCGACGACGGCGGTGGGCGCGTAGCCGGTACGGGCGGCCCGGTCCACGGTGGCGGCGGTGTCCAGGGACAACCCGAGCTCGGCGGGGGCGGCCTGGTGCGTACGGTCGCCGATGCGCAGGGCGAGCGGGGCGGCCGCGGCGGGGCCGAGCTCCCGGTCCAGGGTGCGGCGGGCGTCCGCGACGCTCATGCCGCCGATGTCGACCCCGCGGACGGTGGTCCCGCGCTCGACGTCCCCGCCGACGGCCAGCCCGACGGCGTACAGCCCGCCGAACCCGAGGACGAGGGCTCCACCCGCGAGGGGCAGCGCGATCCGCCAGTCACTCGTCCAGCTGTTGCGGGCCCGTCGGCGTCCCATGTCTCTCCCTACGGAGCCGGCCGGCCCGGATCCGGACAGCGACCGACGCGGGCCTCGACGGCCCCTCGATGACGTTTGCAAGGACCAATGATTTCCCGAAAACGTCCGCTTTTGGGGCGAATGTAAGAGTTCTCACGACGGGGGGCGGGAGGGTTTGCGGGCGAGATCCCTGAGAAAGGTGCTGGTGGGGCGGGTGCAAGGGTCGACGTGCGGGGGGGGGCGGGCGAGGCGGGCGGCCTGCCGCGGGTACCCAGGCCGCCCTGGCCCCGGCGGCAGTGGCGGTGGCGGCGGTGGCGGCTCCGGTGAGGTGACGGAATCGGCTGGGCGGGCTCCGACGCCTGAGCGTCGCACGTTCTGACAGGGCCGGCAGCAGCGGAATGCAGGCCGCAAGCCGCAAGCCGCAGGCCGGTCGGGAGGCCGGGGGCGGTCGGGGGTCGTAGCGTGGCGGTGTGCGCCCGATGTCTGTGCGCGCGGCCGTGGCCGCCGCCTTGTGCGCTGCCGCGCTGTCCTGCGCCGTGCAGGTCGAGCGCCCGCGCGCCCCGCAGGGCCCGCCGCCGGGTCCGCCGCCCGCCCTGTCGGCGCGGGTGGGCGCCGTGCCCGCGGACAAGCTCGGTACGACGTACCGGCCCGGCTGTCCCGTGCCGCCCGCCCGGCTGCGGCTGGTCCGGATGAACCACTGGGGGTTCGACGGGCGCGTCCACCCCGGCGAGATGATCGTGCACGAGGACGCCGTGCGGCCGCTCCTCCACGTGTTCGGGCGCGCCTTCGAGGCCCGGTTCCCGATCCGGCGGATGCAGGTCACCGCCGTGTACGGGGGCGACGACGCGCGTGCCATGGCCGCGGACAACACCTCGGCGTTCAACTGCCGGCGCGTCACCGGCGACCCCCGGCAGCTGTCCCGGCACGCCTGGGGGGACGCGGTCGACGTGAACCCGGTCGAGAACCCGTACGTCGACGTGAACGGCACCGTCCATCCCCCGAACGGCCGAACCCACCTCGACCGCTCCCGCGCCCACCCCGGCCTCATCCGCGCCGGAGACGCCCTGACCACGGCCTTCCGCGAGGTCGGCTGGTACTGGGGCGGGCGCTGGGCCAACCCGGACTACCAGCACTTCTCGGCGACCGGGGATTAGGGGTTAGGGGGTTAGGGGGCGATGGGAGGGGGGTGCGGAGGCGCCCGTACCGGTTGCCGGGAAGGCGTTCGGTACGGGCGCGGGGGTGGGGACGGGGTCAGGTGCCCAGGATGCGGGCCTTCTCCGCGGTGAACTCCTCGTCGGTCAGGACCCCGCTCGCCCGGAGGTCGGCCAGGGCCTGGAGCTGGGAGATGCGGTCCGCGGCGGAGCCCGCCGGGGCCGCGGGTGCTGCCGCGGGCGGCGGCGGGGGCGGCGGGGCCTGCCGGGCGGCGGCCTCGGCGGCCGCCTGGTCGGCGTACGCCTGCTGCTGCGCCCACTCCGCCTGCTCGCGCTCAGCCTGGCGGCGGGCCTGGGACTGCTGCACGCGGCCGGAGACCGCGGTGGCGGTGCCGGCCACGACGGCGGTGCGGGCCATCGCGCCCAGCAGGCCGGGACGGCCGAATCTACGGGGTCCGAGCACGGCTACGCCTCCTCGCCGGGAGCGGGCGTGCGGCCCGTGCCCGTCTCGGTCTCCAGGTCGGCCACGGCGGCGGCGACCAGTTCGCGCGGCACGCGTTCGAGCATCATCACGCGCGCCCCGTTGTCCTCCAGGGCCTGCGCGAGCCGGGCCGCCCAGGTGTTCTCCCAGGCCACCACGGCCACGCTCGTACCGGGTTCCATGCCCTCGGCCACCAGCCGCACGTCCTCGTCGCTGAGCAGGTCGACCGGCGATTCGGCGACCTCGCCGAAGGCGGCCGCGAGCCGCGGGTCCGTGACCTCCAGCGCGTCCACCGAGCCGTCCGCGCCCTTGCTGAGGAAGGTCAGGTCGAGGACCCGCACGACGCCCCTGCCCTGGAGTTCGCGCAGGGCGGGGGCGATCCGCCCGTCGAACTCGTTCCCGTCGAAGGCGATGGCCGCCACGTCCACCGGCCCGAGGGCCTCGGCCCTCAGCCCGCGCCCGCCGGACCCGTCCCTACCGGGCCCGTCCGCGCCGGGCCCCTCCGTCGTCAACCCGTCCGCCATCAGCCGCACCTCCATGCGCTCCGCAGGGTCGCTGCCATCCTCGGGGGACCGGCGCGGACCCGCCACCGGAGGACCGGCGGGCGCGGATGCGGGGTGAGCGGTCGGCCCGTCGGCCTGCCGGGCGCCCGCGTACCGGCGCAGCCGCAGCGCCGGGACCAACCAGCAGAGGGCGAACCACAGCTCGAGCACCGCGTCCAGCGCCGCCGCCACGGGGGCGCTCAGCACGGCCCGCAGCACGACCGGCAGCGCGAGCGCGATCATGCCGAGCAGGAGCAGGAGTCCGACGGCGGTGAAGCGGGCGGCCCAGGCCACCGTCTCGGGTTTGACCCCGAGGCCCGTGACGAGGCGGTGGATGCACACGGGGCCGTGAGGGCGCCGGTGGCGGCGGCGCCGAGCAGGATGCACGTGACGTACATCTGGCGGTCCGGGGGGCCGATCCCGGCGAGGACCGGGGTGAAGGCCGCCGCGAGCAGGAACGCCAGCAGCAGCTGTACGGCGGTCAGGGTGACCCGGACCTCGTGCAGGAGCTCACCCCAGAGGCGGTCGGCCCGCTCGTCGCAGGTCTCCCGGCGGTCGCCGGGCCCCGGCAGGCGCATCCGGGAGAGCCGGAGCGGCCGGGGGACGGGAGGCGGAAGGGGGTCCGCCGGGCGGGAGGGGGCGCGGTGGGTGCATCCGTATCCGCGGGCGCGGCGGGTGCACCCGTGCTCGCTGGTCCGGCGGGTGCACCCGTGTCCGGGGGCTCTGCGGGTGTACCCGTGTCCGGGGGCTCGACAGTTGCACGCCTGACCCGGGCCTGCCCACCGCGCTGCCGCTCCTCCGCCGGGTCCTGTCCGTACATGCCGCGCATCCCGTACGGGCCGTACCTGCCGTACATGCCGCCTCCGGAGGTCGTGGGCCCCGCCCGGAACCCGTCCGCCCCCGCCGGTCCCCCGCCCGTCCCCCGCTGTTCCGGGGCGTCTGCCCGGCCGTACCGTCCCGAACCAGCCGTACGGGCCCGCGGCCCGGCCGGGGCCCGCTGCCGGGGCCTGCCGGTCCAGCAGCGGACGCCGTACGGCGGGCGGTGCGGGGTCAGACCACCAGCGGCGCGCCCGGGGCGAGGGCCGCGGCGATGCGCCGGGCGACCTCCTGGGCCGCGTTCCCGTCCGGCGTGTCCGCCGTCTGGGTCGCCGAGACCGCGATGGCCAGGCCCTTCCCGGGCAGGTACGCCTGGATCGCGGCGTACCCGGAGAAGGAGGGGTTCTGGACGACCCAGCCGCGGGTGACGATGACGCCGAGGCCGAAGTGCCAGTCCTCGGTCTGCTTGAGGCAGATGCTCGCGGGGCAGGTCGGGGACTCGCCGCCGAGGCCGACGGTGCCCGGGTTCAGGAGGGTGCGGTACGCGCGCTCGGAGAGGAGTTCGCCGCTGCCGATCGCCTGCGCGGACCGGGCCATGTCACAGATGTTGCTGGTGATCACGGCGCCGGGGGCGGTGGTCCAGGACGGGTTCCAGAAGGTCGACTCCTCGTAGAAGCCGCGGTCCGAGGAGAAGGCGTGGAGCACCGGGGAGGGGATCTCGGGGGTGAAGGAGTTGCGGGTGTTGCGCAGGCCCAGGGGGCCGGTGACGCGCTGCTGCACGAGCCGGTCGATCCGCTCGCCCGTGATCTCCTCCAGGGCGGCCGCGAGGAGCACGTAGTTGGCGTGGGAGTAGCTCCAGCTGGTGCCCGGCTCGTACCAGAAGTCGTGGCTGAAGGGGTAGGCGAGGAGCTGCTCGGGGGTCCAGGCGCGGAACGGGTGGGCGACCAGCTCCTTCAGGAACTCCGGGTCCGTGACGTAGTCGTGCAGGCCGCTGGTGTTGGTCGCGAGCATCCGCAGGGTGATGCGGTCGGCCCGGGGCAGGCCGGGGAGCCAGCGCTCGACGGTGTCGTCGAGCCGTACCTTCCGCTCCTGGACCAGCTGGAGCAGGGCCGTGCCGATGTGGGCGAAGGCGACCGAGCCGGCGCGGAAGTGCATGTCCGGGCGGGCCGGAACGCCGGTCATCGACTCGCCGAGGGCGTCCGTGACCACCTCGCGGCCGTCGACCGTGACCTTCAGGAGCACGGCCTTCAGATGGAGGTCCTGCTGCGCGGAGCGGGCGATGCCGAGGATGCGGCGGGCGCGGGCGTCGCGGGGGTTCTCCGTGCGTACGCAGGCCGCGTCGTCCCGGCCCCCGCCGTCCCCGGCCGCGGCGGCGGGGCCGACCGCCGCCGGGGCGGTGAGGGCGGCGAGCAGGGCGGCGCAGAGGAGGGCGGTGCGGGTGCGGGCGCCGCGGGTGCGGGACCAGAGGGTGCGGGTGCCGGTCCGTGCGGTGGTGCCGGGGGTACGGGCGGCCCGGGGGGTTCTCGTCATGCGGGCACCCTCCCGCGGGGATCCGGCCCGCGGCGGGCGAAACCCCGGGGCGCGGCCGCGGAGGCGCCCGGACGGGGCATGCGGCGGGGGCCCGTACGGCGGTGTGGACGGGCGGGCTGCGGGGGCCGGTGCCAGGCTGGCCGGAGGCCGGGACCGGGGAGACCCGGGTCCGGGCCTCGAGCTGCGTGGCCCCGTCAGCCACCCGTGACCCGTCACGCATCACCCGTCACCCGTCACCCGTGAGAGGAACCCCCATGATCACCACGGACTTCGTGCCCGGCTCCCCCTGCTGGCTGGACCTGGGCTCCCCCGACGTCCCCGCCGCCGCGGCCTTCTACGGCTCCGTACTGGGCTGGGAGTACGAGTCCATGCCGGACGAGGAGGGCGGCCCCGACGGGGACGCGGGCGGCGGGGACGGCGGCGGGGAGGAGTTCGAAGGGGGGATGTTCCGGAAGGACGGGAAGATCGTCGCCGGGCTCGGGAAGCTCACGGAGAAGGGGGCGCGGTCGGCCTGGATGGTCTACTACAGCGTCGCCGACGCGGATGCCTCGACGCGGGCCGTGGAGGGGGCCGGGGGCACCGTCCGCGTACCGCCGCTCGACCTCGGCCAGTGGGGTCGGATGGCGCAGTACAGCGATCCGCTGGGCGGGCAGTTCGCCGTGTGGCAGCCGGGGGACAACACGGGCGTCGAACTCGTCGACGAGCCGGGGTCGCTGTGCTGGACCGAGCTGTACACGACCGACGCGGCGGCGGCGAAGGAGTTCTACGCGGGCGTGCTCGGGTGGCAGTACAGCGAGATGGCGCTGCCGGGCGGCGGGGGTGCGTACACGCTGATCACCCCGGCGGGGCTGCCGGAGGAGCGGATGCACGGCGGGCTGATGCAGCTGGGCGAGGCGGACCTGGCGGCGGCGGGCGGGCGGCCGTACTGGCATCCCGTGTTCGCGGTCGAGGACTGCGACGAGGCGGTGGAGCGGGTGCGGGCTGCCGGGGGGCGGGTGCAGATGGGGCCGGAGGATGCGGAGGATGTGGGACGGCTTGCCGTGTGCCTGGATCCTGCGGGGGCCGAGTTCGTCGTGCTCAAGCAGGTGCCGCGCTGAGCGGTTCCCCTCGGACCGGGGCCGGGTGTTTCCGGGGCTCCGCCCCGGACCCCGCGCCTCAATCGCCGGCGGGGCTGGAGGCGGCCGGCTTCCGCGCGCTCCGCGCCCGGTGCGCTCAATCGCCGCGCGGGCTTGATGTGGCCCCCTGCGCGGGCATGCGCGCGCGGCGAGCCGGTTGCGCTCCCTGAGGCAGGCGGGAGGGCCCGAAGTCCCGTACGGACAGCGGGCTCGGCACAGACCCCGGTGATCCAGCCCCGCCAGCCCAGCCCGCAGGCCAGGGCGGATCCCGGCAATCCAGCCGGGCCAGCCCAACCACGGGCCAGGGGGCGGCCCCAGACAATCCAGCCCCGCCGACGCGGACAACGGGCCAAGGGGGCGGACCCAGGCAATCCCGCCCTGTCGACGCGGACAACGGGCCAAGGGCAGACCCCGGCAACCCAGCCCCGCCGGCGTTTGAGGCGCGGGGTCCGGGGCGGAGCCCCGGGGGGTTGGGACGGGCACCGTTCGTGTGGGTGGGTGGCTCGCGGCGGGGTCGACTTGGCTGGGTGGGGGTGGGGGTGGGCCGGGAATCGGACGGGATCTTGAGGGGGTGGAGCTCCGGGGGGAGGGGAAGCCGCTGGTCGCAGGGGTTTGGGGGGCGGCCGGAAGTGGACCACGGCCGGGCGGTGGGCCTTTGCCCGGGGATTATGCGGCTGCCAGCATGTGCCCGCGCGCCCCGCAGAGGCCCGGGCCGAGAGCAGCCCCCGGACCTCCCGGTTTCCCTGGTTCCGCCCGGTGAACAAACGTCAGGAGTGCACCTGTGATCCGCTCGAAGATGCGCACGCTGCTGCTCGGGGCCACGAGCTCGGCCGCGGCGGCCCTGCTGACCGCCGCCCTCGTCCCGGCCCCCGCGTCCGCCGCCCCGGCCCCGGCCCCCGCAGCCGCAGCCGCAGCCGCGCCGTTCTGGTCCTGCACCGTCCCGGCCGGCTACGTGTACACCGCCACGTCCAACACCCTCAGCTGCGGCGGCACCGGCTTCCGCACGCACTTCTACGTGCAGCCGCCCAAGGACAGCCTGTGGTCGTGTACGACCGCCCCCGCGGCCGGGTTCACGTACACCGCCACCACCAACACCCTCGACTGCACGACCAGCGGCAGCTTCCGCACCAAGTTCCTGCTGCGCACGCCGACGACCGGCCTGTGGGCCTGCACCGTGCCGGCCGGGTTCACGTACACCGCGACCACCAGCACGCTCGACTGCTCCACCAGCGGGGCCTTCGGTACGAAGTACCTCCTCCGCGCCCTGTAGGGGATCGGACAGGGGCGGGAGGGGAGGCCTGAGGCGGGAGCCGGCCACGGGGTACGCTGCGAGCGGCCCGCCGGGCCCGGGGCCCCGCGCCTCCCCACCCGCCGCCGAAAGCGATCCGATGCCCGCCCTGTGCGCCGCCGCCCCTGCCGGCCCCCGGCCGCGGGCCGGGCTGCCCCCGGTACTGCGGGCCGCCGCACCGGCGGCGGTGGGCGTACTGCTGCCGCTGGGCGGGCACGCGCTGCTCGCCCCGCACGCGCCCGGCTGGCTGCTCCTGCTGCTGCTCGCGGCCGCGGCGCTGCCGGTGTGGGTGCTGCTCGGCCGGCGCCGTCTCACCGACGTACAAGTGCTCGCCGCCTTCGCGGCGGCCCAGGCCGCGTACCACCTCTGCTACGTCGTGCCCGGCGCCTGCGCCACGGCCCTGGACGGGCACTTCCCGGCCGGCGCCCCGCCGCCCTCGGTGCTGCTCGGCGCGCACGCGGCCACCCTGATCCTGACCGCCCGGCTGCTCGGCACCGCCGAGGCCCTGGCCGTACGCGCCCGGCCGCTGGCGGACGGCGTGCTGCGCGCGCTGCGGGCGCTGTGGCCCCTCCTCGCCGCAGCGGTGCGCTCCGGCCACCCGCCGCGCCCCGCCCTGCCCGCCGACGCGGCCCCGCTGCGCCCCGCGGACCCGCTCCGGATGCGTTCCGGGCGCGCTCCGCCCCGCCCCGGGCCGCCCGTCGCCCGCCTGCACCGTCTTCCGGGACGCCCCTTCACACCCGCGGCAGCACCCACGCCCGCGGTCTGAGGACACGGGCTCCGAAGGCACGGCACCGGCACGGCGGGGGGCAGCTGTCCCCGGCACGGCCCGCGGCGGCCTCCGTCACACGGCCGCGGCGTCCCGTTCCGCTTCCCTTTCCGTTTCCGTTCGTTCAGGAAGATCCCCATGCGTGTCCTCGACCCGCGTGCCGCCGCCCGTACGGCCGCACGCTCCCTCGGCCTGGCCGCCTCCGCCCTGCTGCTCGCCGTACTCGCCCTGCCGCAGGCGGCCGCGGCCCACGGCGGGCCCGGCTCCCCGTCCGGTTCCTCCCCCGCGCCCGCGTCCTCCGCCCGCGCGGCCACCGTGGAGCGGGCCCGGACCAGCCTGACCGCCGTCGGGTTCGGCTTCGGCGCGGGCGTCCTCGGGCTGGCGGCGGCCATGGCCGTCACCGTGCGCCGCCGCGCCCGCTCCGGCGGCTGACCCGCCGCCGCCGAGTCGCGGCCCCGTCGCCAGCCTCTCACCGCAGGCCCTGCACCTTCTCCTCCACCCTCCGACAGCCTTGGAGACCCCGCATGAAGAAGCACCTCTTCGCCTTCCTCGTCCTGCTGACCGCCTTCGCCGCCGCCCTCGGCTCCTTCCTCCTGCTGCGCCCCGACCCCTCCGGGAGCGGGGGCGGGAGCGCCCTCCCGGCGCCCGCGGCCGATGCCCGGGTGGTGCGCGAGAACAGCCACCGCCTGACGGATCCCGCGGACAGCAGGCTGACCGTGGTCGAGTTCCTCGACTTCGAGTGCGAGTCCTGCGGGGCCTTCCACCCGGTGGTGGACCGGCTCAAGAAGGAGTACGGAGACCGGGTCACCTTCGTCGCCCGCTACTTCCCGCTGCCCGGCCACCGCAACGCCCTGCCCGCCGCGCGCGCCGCCGAGGCCGCCGCCCGGCAGGGGAAGTTCGCACAGATGCACGACAAGCTGTTCACCACGCAGGCCGAGTGGGGCGAGGCGCAGGAGCCCAAGGAGGCGGTCTTCCGCTCCTTCGCGCAGGAGCTCGGCCTCGACCTGGCCCGCTACGACGCCGATGTGGCCGCCCCGGCCACCGCCGAGCGGATCACCCTCGACCAGCGCGACGGCGCCGGGCTGGGCGTGCAGGGCACCCCGACCTTCTTCGTCGACGGCACCCGCGTCGCCCCGCGCAGCTACGAGGAGTTCAAGGCGCTCATCGAGCAGCGGCTGGCGGGCTGAGCCGGCCGGGCGGCCCCGGGCCGGAGACGGCGGGGGCGGCACGGCGCGGGCGGCGGGTACGACGCGGGGGGCAGGCGGCAGGCGCGGCACGGCGCGGGCGGCGCGGCCACGCACTGCGCACGCCGCCCCGCCGACCTACGCTGATCAGGTGACCGGCTGCGCCGGCGACCACGGCGGCCGCACCCGACGCCGTCCGAGGCGGCCGGCAGGAGGTGAGTGCCGATGTCCGCAGCACCCGGGCCCCGGGTATCCCCGGCCCGCCGGCGGGCCGCCGCAACAGCGGCCGTCCTCGCCCTCGCCTGCACAGGCGCCGGCCTGGGGGCGGGCACCGCACGGGCCGAGGACAACGGGATCGCCGACAGGACCCCGCAGGCCATCGCGGACGCCTCCCGCCAGGCCATGTCGGAGGTCAGCGCGATGCGCATGGTCGCCGAGGTGACCGAGTCCGAAGGCACCACCGACCTCGACCTGCGCTTCGACGAGCAGGGCAACTGCACCGGCACCGTCTCCCCGCCCGGGGACTCCGGCGGCGCAGAGGTGATCAAGCGGGGTGACGACGTGTGGATGAAGCTGGACGACGCCCTGCTGCGCTCGCAGCTGCCGGGGGCCGCGGCCGAGGACGCCATCGCGCTGATCGACGGCCGCTACCTGCACGGCACGACGAACAGCTTCCTGCTGCGCGATTTCGCGGAGTTCTGCGACCTCGACTACTTCAAGCGGGAGTTCTCCTCGAAGCCGCCGAACGAGCAGCTCGCCAAGGGCGCCCGGACGCAGGTCGACGGCCGCCCGGCGATCGCCGTGACGAGCAGGCAGGACGGCCGGACCGGCGTGTACGACGTGTCCACCGAGGACGCGCCGTACCTGCTGCGGGTCCGGGGCACCGACACGGCCTCCGGAGAGCGGGTGACGGCCACCTTCTCCGACTTCGACGAACCGGTGGCCGCCACGCCGCCCGCCGCCGCGGATTCGGTCGACCTCTCCGAGCTCCAGTAGCCCTCGCCGCCCCACCCGCACCGGCACCCGTGTCCGCGGCCGATGCGGGTAGGAGCGCGGTGTGAACTACGTCAGCCCGGACCAGGGGTACACGCGGGACACCCGGTACCTCACCACGCGCATCACCGCCGACGGCCGCTTCGGCTACCCCGTCGAACCGGGCCGCTACCGGCTGGTGGTCAGCCGGGCCTGCCCCTGGGCGGGCCGGGCCGTGATCGTACGGCGGCTGCTCGGCCTGGAGGAGGCCCTGCCCATGGCCGTGGCGGGGCCGGTGCACGACGAGCGCAGCTGGAGCTTCGACCTGGACCCCGGCGGCCGCGACCCCGTCCTCGGCATCGACCGGCTGCGGGAGGCGTACCTCGCGCGCGACCCCGGCTACGACCGCGGGATCACCGTCCCCGCCCTCGTGGACACCGCCTCCGGCGCGGTGGTGACCAACGACTACGCGCAGATCACCCTGGACCTCTCCCTGGAATGGGCAGCCCACCACCGCCCCGGGGCGCCCGCCCTGTACCCGGCGCCGCTGCGCCCGGACATCGACGCCGTGAACGCCCTCGTGTACCGCGACGTCAACAACGCCGTGTACGAGGCCGGGTTCGCCGGCAGCCAGCGCGCCTACGCCGATGCGTACGCCCGTCTCTTCACCGCGCTCGACGGGCTCAGCGAGCGGCTGGCCCGCACCCGCTACCTCGTGGGCGACGTGGTCACGGAGGCGGACGTGCGGCTGTTCACGACCCTGGTGCGCTTCGACTCCGTGTACCACGGCCACTTCAAGTGCAACCGGCAGAAGCTCACCGAGATGCCGGTGCTGTGGGCGTACGCGCGCGACCTCTTCCAGACCCCCGGATTCGGCGACACCGTGGACTTCGACCACATCAAGCGGCACTACTACCGGGTCCACCGGGACATCAACCCCACCGGCATCGTCCCGGCCGGGCCCGCCCTCGCGGACTGGCTCGCACCGCACGGGCGGGGCGCCCTCGGCGGACGGCCCTTCGGCGGGGGCACCGCCCCGGGCCCGGTGCCCCCGGCCGAGGCCGTCCCGTCCGCGCACGGGCCCCGCGGCGGCGGCTGACCGGCCCCGGGGCGCGGCGGCCCCGGGCTCAGCCCCGCTGGTCGAGCGCCCGGCGCAGCTGCTCCTTGTTCATGCCCGAACGCCCGTGCACGTTGCGGCGCTTGGCCTCCTCGTAGAGCTGCTCGTACGTCCTGCCCTGCGCCCCGCTATACGACCGGCGCCCGCCGCGCTCCCCGGAGGACATGTCCTCGAGCGACAGCCGGCTCGCGGTCTGCGACTCCCCGGCCCGGGCCCGCTCCTTGTTGACCGTGCGGGCCGCGATCTCCTCGGCCCGCTCCTTGCTCTCGCCGCGGTCCTCGGCGCTCTCCTTGATGTGCTCGTACTGGCGTTCCCGCTTCTTGCTCCAGCTGCGCGGCATGGCCGCCTCCTCGGTTCGGATCCCCCCGGTTCGGTTCCCTCGGGGGCGCGCCTGCCCGGGGCGGGCGCGGCTACACGGGGCGGGCGGCGGGGACGCGTGCGCGGGCCGGGGCGGGGTAGGCGCGGGGCTCCGGAACCGAGGAGCGCCCGAACTGGTCCTGCTGGACCGGCCGCTGCGCCGGGCGCGGCCCGGGCCGGAAGCGGCGGGTGGCCTGCCGCTGGTGACCGGACTCCTCCGCGGGCTGCGCAGCCGGGGCAGCGCGCGGCGCTGCGGCGCACCGGCAGGCCCGCGGCGGTGGTGGACGAACTGGCCGCGGCCACGGCGGCGGCGTGACGGGGCGCGTCCCCGGGAAGGCGGGCAGGGCCGTGAACGGACCCCGACTCTCACACCAGGAGCAGCTGGCACTCGCAGCCATCGAGGACGCGCTGCGCACCGACCGCAGGCTGGACCGGAGGCTGACCACCATGAGCCGCGCCCCGCTGCTGCGGGCCGCGGCGGACCTGCTGCGCCGGATCCCGGTGGGCCCGGCGGTCTGCGCCCTGGCCCTCCTCTCGGCAGGCCTGCTCGTCCCCGCGGCGGCCACGTCCGAGCCGCTGCTCATCGGCGGGTTCGCGCTGGCGTGGACGGCCACCCTGGCCGGCCTGTGCTGCCTGCTGCGCCGCTGGTGCCGCGCCCACCGGCTCCCGGGCCCCCGCTGACCGCCGCGGGGCTTCCCCACGGCGACCGACCAGCACGGTCGCGCCCCGGCGTCGGCCGCACCGGCCGTGTGCGGCGCACCGGGCTGCGGAGGTCCCGGGCGAGCGCCTCCGGGCGGCTTACGGTGGCGGGCCCGAGCCGAGGAGGTGCCGTGGAGCGTGCGGTGGAGCAATCCGGGAACACGGACCCGCCGGGTCCGGTACGGCACCCAGGACCGGCCCCGGTACCCGTGCCCGCACCGGGGCCCGGGCCCGGAGCGAAGCCGGGGGCTGCCGGCGCGCCCGCGGCCGGCGCGTCGGCCGGGGTGCGGGGTGGGGCCGGGCGGCGGCAGGTGCTGGCGGCTGCGCTGGGCGTGGGGGCGGCAGCCGCCGCACACCCCGGGCGGGCGGCAGCCGCCGGCCGGGGCGGCGGGGCCGGGCCGGTCGCGGGGGGACCGGCGGGGGCGCCCGCCGCCGCGCCGGGCGGGCGCGGGTCCGGGGGGTGCCTCGACGTCCGGGCGGAGAACCGCCTGCCCGGCGCGCCCGACTGGCGGATCACCACCCCCGGCACGGCCCGCGCCCTCGAAGGCTTCGCCGAGCGCTGCTCGGTGCTCCCCGGCGAGCAGGTCGGGCTGCGCGTGTCCACGACCGCGCCCCGCTTCACCGTGTCGGCCTTCCGCATCGGCTGGTACGGGGGCGCCGGGGCCCGCCTGGTGTGGCGTTCGGGGGAGCTGCCCGGGCTGCTCCAGCCGCCGGTGCGGACCGACCCGGCCACCCGGGCCGCGCGCGCCGACTGGGAGCGGACCGCGCAACTCCCCACCGACGGCTGGCCGGAGGGCTGCTACCTGCTGCGCCTCGACGCGGTGGGTGCGCCGAAGCCGGCCCAGCGGTACGTGCCGCTGACCGTCCGCTCGGCCTTGGCCGCGGGCCGCTCGGTGTTCGTCAACGCCGTCGGCACCTGGCACGCGTACAACCGCTGGGGCGATGCGGACCTCTACGGCGGCGCCGACGGCGGGTACGCCACCCGCTCGCTCGCCGTCAGCTTCGACCGGCCGTACCGCAGCGCGCACGGCGCCGGGCAGTTCCCCCGGTACGAGGAGCCGCTGCTGCGGCTGGCCGAGCGGATCGGGCTGCCGCTGGCCTACGCGGCGGGCCCGGACCTGGCGGCCGCGCCGGAACTGCTGTGCGGGGCGCGGGCGCTGCTCTCCCCCGGGCACGACGAGTACTGGAGCCCCGAGCAGCGCCGCAGCGTGGCCGCGGCCCGCGACCGGGGGATGAACCTGGCCGTGTTCGGGGCGAACTGCTGCTACCGCCGGGTCCGCTTCGAGCCCTCCGCCACCGGCCCGGACCGGCTGATGGTCTGCCACCGGGGGGACTACGCGCAGGACCCCGGCTTCCGGCGGGGCCTGCCGCCGACGAACGAGTTCCGCCGCGCGCCGCTGCCGGAGCCGGAGAGCGCGCTGCTGGGGGTGCTGTACGACGGCTACCCGGTGGACGCGCCGTACGTGGTCACCGAGCCGGGGCACTGGCTGCTGGCGGGTACGGGCGCGGTGGCCGGGGAGTCCTTCGCGCATCTGGTGGGCGTCGAGTACGACCGGATCGACCTGCGCTACCCGACCCCGCGGCCGGTGCAGGTCCTGGCCCACTCCCCCGTGGTGTGCAAGGGCCGGGCGAGTGCCGCGGACACGGTGTACGCCTCGCTGCCCTCGGGCGCGGGGCTGTTCGCGACCGGCACGATGCGGTGGGTGGAGTCGCTGGAGGCCCGGGGCCCGGCCGGCGGGAAGGGCAACCACGGGCTCGACGGGCGGGCGGGGGCTTTCACGCGGATCGTCACGGAGAACGTGCTGCGGGCCTTCGCCGCGGGCCCGGCGGGGCGCGCGCGGCCCGCCGAGGACAACGTGGCCCGCCACTACGGCGGATCCCCGCCGGCCCCCGCTGCCGGGGGCGGGAACGGGGTGGCTCCCGGAGCCGGGGCCGCGGGCCTCGGCGACACCGGCCCCGGCACCGGCGCTGGCGCAGACACCGGCCCCGGCCCCGACGGCTGCCACGGAGACGGCCCGCCCGCCCCGGCGGGAGCCCCCGCCCGGCCGCCGTCCCGGTGACGGCCGTCCCCCGGTCGGCGCAGCGCGCGGCGTGGAGGCGCGGGGGCGCAGGGGCGCGCGGCTAGCTTCGGGCTCCCCTCCGCGGACCGGCGCGCCCCGCGCCCCAGCGGGCCCTCCCGCCCCTGGCCCACCGGTCCGCCCGGCCCTCCGGGAAGTGGACCGTTGCGCCGTCTTGCCTCCGCCCTCACCGTCCTCACCGCCCTGGTCTCGGGCGCCGTCCTGACCGGCGCGCCCGGCGGGCACGCCGCCGCCTCCGGGCGCGGTACGAACATCCTCGTCGTCGGCTCCGACAGCCGGGCCGGGCTCTCCAAGGCCGAGAAGAACCGGCTGCACGTGGGCGGCGAGGGCTGCAACTGCACCGACGTGATGATGCTGGTCCACCTGTCGGCGAACGGCCGGCGCGCCACGGTCGTCTCCATCCCCCGGGACACGTACGCCGAGTACGCCGACGGCACCGGGACCCGCGGCAAGATCAACGGGGCCTTCAAGCGGGGCGGCGGCCCGCTCGCCGTCAAGACCGTGGAGAAGCTGACCGGACTGCACGTCGACCACTACCTGGAGACGGACTTCCGGGGGTTCGAGCGGGCCGTCGACGGGATCGGCGGGGCCATGGTGTGCACCGACCGGGCCGTCGTGGACGAGAACTCGGGGCTGGACCTCACCCCGGGCATCCACCACGTGAACGGCAACGGCGCCCTGCGCTACGTAAGGGCCCGCCACATCCCGCCCCGCTCCGGGGACCTGGGCCGGATGCGGCGCCAGCAGCGCGCGGTCTCCGACCTGCTGTCCCGGCTCACCCTCGAAGGCGCCCTGGCGGACCCCGCGGCGGCCGCCGCCACCGCCCGGACCCTGCTGAAGTCCGTGCGGACGGACGGGGCCACGGGCCTCGACGACCTGGTGCGGATCGGGACGGCGCTGGGACGGCTGCGCGCCGGGCAGACCGAGTTCGCGACGGTGCCGCTCAGGGAGTTCGACCACCGGGTGCCGGGGGTGGGCTCCACCCTGCTGTGGCACGAGGAGCGGTCCCGGGCGCTGTGGAAGGCCCTCGCCGAGGACCGGCCGGTCACCGGGGACCGCCGTATCCACCCGGTTCCGGCCGTTCCGGTGCCGACGAACCCCGCCGCGGTCAAGGTGCGGGTGGACGAGGCGCGGACGGCCGCGGCCCTCAAGGCCGCCGGTTTCGCCGTCTCGGACACCTCGGCGAAGGCGCCGAAGACCCGCCCGGACGGGCCGCCGGTCATCCGGTACGCCCCGGGGCGCGAGGCCGATGCGGCCACCCTCGCCGCGGCCCTGCCGGGGGCCCGGCGGCAGGTCGTACCGGCGCAGGACGCCTCCTTCGACGTGGCGGTCGGCAGCCGCACGCCCCGCGTGGAGAAGGTCGGCTGGGACCGCAACACCGCGGACGGCGCCCCGATCGGCGGCGACCGCCTGGGCTGCGCGGGCAACGCGGCCACGGCGGGCGCCCCGCCGGTGGTCGCCCGGGCTGCCGGGCACCGTACCCCGGGCGGGCGCTGACCGGACCGGCAGACGGGCCCGGCGACTCCGGGCCCGGGTCGGCCCCGCGGGGGCCGTCCGCCCGCCCGGCCGCGGCCGCAGGCGTCAGGGATCCGTCAGTTCCGCGGCCCCCGCCGTCAGGATCGCGTCAGGGGCGGGCCACGGGGGGACCCGTACGGGCATAGCTTTCGGGAGCCGCCCCGGACCGCCTCCCCGCGTCCCGGGGAACCGGCTGTCGACCACGGCTCCCAGGAGGCCCCGATGTGCCTGTTCCGCTACGAGAACGACCCCGAACCCGAGGAACGCGTCCCGGCCGGACTGCTCTGCGTCCCCGTCCGGCCGGGCAGGGCGGGGGTGGCGGTCCGCATGTTCCGCACCCCGCTGGGCGCCCGCACCGCCGTCGGCTTCACGGGCCCCGCCCTGCTGGCCGCGACCCTCGGGGAGCGCCAGCCGTGGATCCTGCTGTCCGAACCGGCGCTCCGCTCCCTGGCCGCGCCGCTCGGGGCGCAGCTGCTGACCGTGGACCCGAGGTTCACCGCCCCCGCGGTGGCCGCGTCCGCACCCGCGCCGCACCCCTCCCCCGCAGCGGCCCCCGCACCTGACCCGGTACCGGCACCGGCCGCCCGGCGGGAGGGCGCGCGATGACCACGGCGCTCGCCCCCGCGGCCGGCTGCGCCACGGACCCCGCACCCGGCGTCTGGCCCGCCTCCACGGTCGCGCTCGCGCACGGCGGCCTGGCCGTCGGCGGAGTGGACCTCACCGGCCTCGCCGAGCGCTACGGCACCCCCCTCTACGTACTCGACGAGGGCGAGGTGCGCGCCCGCTGCCGCGGCTACCGGGCCGCCCTCCCCGAGGCCGAGGTCTACTACGCCGCCAAGGCCTTCCTCTCCCGCGCGGTGGTCCGCTGGATCCGCGAGGAGGGGCTCGGGCTGGACGTCTGCTCGGCGGGCGAGCTCGAACTCGCCGTCACGGCGGGCTTCCCGCCGGAGCGGATCCTGCTGCACGGCAACGCGAAGTCGCCGCGCGACCTCGACAGCGCGCTGCGGCTCGGCGTCGGGCGCATCGTGATCGACAGCCCGTCCGAGATCGCCCGGATCGCCGCCGCGGTCGGTCCGCGCGGGCACCAGAAGGTGATGGTCCGCGTGGTGCCCGGGGTGTCCGCGGGCGGCCACGAGAAGGTCCGCACCGGTACGGAGGGCCAGAAGTTCGGGCTGTCGGCCGCCGACGGGTCCGCGCTGCGCGCCGTGGCCCGCATCCTGGCCCAGCCCCAGCTGGAACTGACCGGCCTGCACTGCCACATCGGCTCCCAGATCACCGGGGTGGAGCCCTATCTGACCGCCCTGCGGCGGATGGTGGCCCTGACGGCCGCGGTGCGCGACGCCCACGGCACCGCGCTGCCCGAGCTCGACCTCGGCGGCGGCCACGGCATCGCGTACCGGCCCGGCGAGCCCGCCCTCGACCTGCCCGCCCTCGCCGCGGCCCTGCGGGCGGCCCTGGCCCGCGAGTGCGCCGCGGCCGGGCTGCCCGTACCGCGGCTGGCGGTGGAGCCGGGCCGGGCCGTGGTCGGCCCGGCCGGGGTGGCGCTGTACCGGGTGCTGGCCGTCAAGGAGAGCGGCGGGACGCTGTTCGCCGCCGTGGACGGCGGGATGAGCGACAACCCCCGGCCGGCGCTGTACGGGGTCCGCTACGCGCCCCGGCTGATCGGCCGGGCCCCGGCGGCCGGGCCCCGCACAGCCACGGTGGTCGGCCGGCACTGCGAGGCCGGGGACGTGCTCGCCGCCGGGGTGGAGCTGCCGGGCGACGTACGCCCCGGCGACCTGCTGGCCGTCCCGGTGGCCGGGGCGTACCAGCTGTCGATGGCCTCCGGCTACAACATGGTGGGCCGGCCCCCGGTGGTGTCGGTCCACGGGGGCGCGGCCCGGCTGCTGGTGCGCCGCGAGACGCTGGAGGACCTGCGGCGGCGCGACGTCGGGGACTGATGCGGCGGGCGGCGGGGCCGGACCCCCTGCCCGGGGCCGGCCCCGCCGCCGGACCGCCGCCCGCCCGCTGTGCTACGCCGCCGGCTGCTGCTGGGTGACGCAGTGGATGCCGCCGCCGCCCGCCCCGAGGCGGTCGATGTTGAGCTGTTCGACGACGCGGCCCGGGAAGAGCCGCGCCAGGGTGGCCCTGGAGGCGCTGTCGGCGCGGGTGTCGCCGAACTGGCCGCTGATGACGGCCCCGTTGCAGACGTAGTAGTTGGCGTAGGAGGCGAGGAAGTCCGGGTTGGTGGAGCGGATCTTGTAGTAGTCGGGGCCCTGGAGCTTCTCCACCGTCATGCGGGCGCCGCCCGCGGTCGTGGCGGAGGAGAGGATCTGGTACTGCTGGCGGGCGTCCTTGGCGTAGACGTCGTTGTCGGTGGACAGCGGCATCTGGACCAGGGCCCTGCCCGGGGCGAGGAAGCGCGAGGTCGCGTCCACGTGGTCGTCGGTGATGTCCTGCCCGTAGACCCCGTCGAACCAGATGACCTTGGTGGCCCCGTACGCCGCGCACAGGGCCGCCTCGATCTGGCTCTGCGAGAGGCTGGGGTTGCGGTTGCGGTTGACGAGGCTGCTGCGGGTGGCCATCAGGGTGCCGGCGCCGTCCTGCTCCACGGCGCCGCCCTCGCCGACCAGTGCGGCGGAGGTGAAGGGCAGGCCGAGGTAGGAGGCGACGCGGCCGGCGACGAGGGCGTCGCGGGCGTGGGTCTGCTTGTTGCCCCAGCCGTTGAAGTTCAGGCCGACCGCGTCCAGGCCGCCCGCGCCGTCGGTGCGGAAGACCGGGCCGGTGTCGCGCATCCAGCAGTCGTCCACGGGGATCGTGCTGACCACGGTGACGGCGGGGCCGCACAGGGAGCGGGCCCGCGAGGCGCTGGCGGAGTTGGCGCAGAGGTAGACCGGCTCGTACTTGGCGATCGTACGGGCGATCAGCGCGATGTCGTTCTGAACCCCGCTGAGCTTGTTCCCCCAGATCGAGGAGGAGTCGGGCCAGGCCATCCAGGTGCGGGTGTGGCGGACGTCCTCGATCGGCACCCGGAAGGCGCCCGCTGCCGCGGCGGGGCGGGCCGCCGCGGCTCCGGCCCGGCCCTGGGTGGCCGCGATGGCGGCTCCGGCCGCGGCAAGTCCGGCGGCGGCCAGGAAGCGGCGCCTGCCCAGGCCCTCGGCGGGCGGGGTCGGTGCGTGAGCGTTCATGAAGGGCTCCTCGGTTGACGTGGGCTGGGGGGCTGGAGGCCGTACCCGACTCCGCTGCGGGGAAGGGGAGTTGACCGGAAAGCTAAAACTGGCCAAGCGCTCGGTCAATAGTTGCGGCAGGATTCTTCCGGACGGATCCGCGGCGGGCGGGCCGCAGCCGGGCCGCCGGCCGGCAGCGGATCGGGGGAAGCCGCAGGTGGCGGCGGGGCGGCTGGTTAGAGTGGCGCCATGGCTGCCTCCGTGAAGGAATCCGAGGAATCCCCGGACACGTCCGGCCCGACCGCCCCGCCGCCCCGCACCGGCCGGAGCCGGGCCTCCGCGAAGGGCGAGCAGACCCGGGCGCGCCTCATCGCCGCCGCGCGGACCCTCCTCGCGGGCGGGATGGCCGAGCGGTTCACGACCCGCAACGTGGCCGCCCTGTGCGGGGTTTCGCACGGGATGTGCCACTACCACTTCCAGGACCGCACGGACCTGGTGCTGGCGGTGGTCGCGGACATCCGCCCGGAGTGGATCCACCCGCTGGAGGAGGCGGTGTCCGGTCCCGGCTCCTTCGAGGAGCGCACCGGGCGGCTGGTCGGCGTGCTCTCCCGGCCCGAGGGCACGGAGCTCTCGCACCTGCACGCGGCCCTGCACTGGCACGCCCTGAACGACGAGCGGGTCCGCGCGGCCCTCGAGACCGAGTACCGGCGCTGGCGCGGCTGCTTCACCGCGCTGTTCCGCGTCCTGGCCGAGGAACGGGCCGCGGAGGGCGCCGGGGGCGTGGACCCGGAGCTGCTGGGCGAGGCCGTCGCCGCCGCCGTGGACGGGCTGGCCGCAGCCGAGTCGCTGGGCTCCGCCGCCGATCCCGAGGCGGTCCTGCGCATGCTGGTCCGCACCCTCGCCGCCGGGACCCGCCCGGCGCCCTGACCCGGAGCCCGTGCGGGCCGGGGAGGGGCGTACGCGCCGGGATGCCGTACCCGCTCGGGAAGCCCCGGACGAGCCCGGGGGGGGGCAGGCCGTACGGGAGAAGCCCGTACGAGCCCGGGGGGCAGGAGCCCGTACGCCCCCGCGGGGCCCCGTGCGCCCGCCCTACATCGCCCGCCGGGCCGCCGCGATGGCCGCCGGGTCCCAGCCGGGCCGCGGCACCGACCCCAGCAGGAGGCGGGTGTACGGGTGCCGGGGCCCGGCCAGCACCTCCTGCGTGGGGCCCTGTTCGACCACGGCGCCGTGCCGCATCACGACGATCTCGTCGGTGACGCACCGCACCACCCCGAGGTCGTGGGTGATGAACAGGTAGCCGATGCCGGTCTGTTCGCGCACGTCGGCCAGCAGGTTGAGGATCTGCGCCTGGACGGACACGTCGAGGGCGGCCACCGCCTCGTCGAGGACGAGCACGGCGGGCTCCACGGCCAGGGCCCGCGCGATGGCGACGCGCTGGCGCTGGCCGCCCGACAGGGAGCGGGGCAGGGCGTCGGCGGCCCGGGTGCCCAGTCCGACCTGGTCGAGCAGTTCGCGGATGCGCCGCGCGTGGTCCCCGCCGGGGAAGTGCAGCGCCAGGGTCTTGCGCAGGGCCGCCTCGACGCTGGTGCGCGGATCGAGGGACAGGTACGGGTCCTGGAAGACCATCTGGACCTCGCGGGCCCGGGCCAGCCGGGCGGCGCGGCCCCGGGGCCGGCCGGTGCCGCCCGTGGTCCGCGGGACTCCGTTGACCAGCACCTCCCCCGCGTCGGCGCGGTCGAGGCCGACGACGATGCGGGCGGTGGTGGTCTTGCCGGAGCCCGACTCCCCCACGATGCCCAGCGAGCCGCCCGCGGGAAGGGCGAAGGACACGTCGTCCACGGCGCGGACGGCTCCGTAGGCCCGGTGCAGTCCGCGTACCTCAAGGACGTGGCGCGCAGGCGCGTTCTCAGGCTCCGGCGGCATCCGCGGCGCTCCCTTCGAGCTGGTCGCTGTGGTGGCAGGCGGCCCGGTGGCCGGGCCGGCCGGGGGCCGCGGCGGGCTCCGGGGCCTGCCGGTCGCACACCTCGGTGGCCAGCGGGCAGCGCGCCGCGAAGGCGCAGCCCGCCAGGGGCTCGCGCAGGTCCGGCGGCTGCCCCTGGATCGCGGCGAGCCGGCCGCGGGGGCCGTCCATGCGGGGGGTGGAGGCCAGGAGGGCGGCCGTGTACGGGTGGCGGGGGCGGGCGAAGAGGTCCCCGGCGGGGCCGCTCTCGGCGATGCGGCCGGCGTACATGACGTACACGCGGTCGCTGACGGCGGCGGCGAGGTCGAGGTCGTGGGTGACGAACAGCAGCCCGGTGCCGAAGCGTTCGCGCAGTGCGGCGAGGAGGGCGACGACCTCGGCCTGGCTGGTGACGTCGAGGGCCGTGGTGGGCTCGTCGGCCAGCAGGAGCACGGGGTCGCCCATGAGGGCGGCGGCGATGACCACCCGCTGGAGCATGCCGCCGGAGACCTGGCCGGGGTACTTGCGCTGTACGGACTCGTCGAGGCCCACGGCGCGCAGGAGTTCGGCGGCGCGGGCGGCGGCCCGCCCGGCGGTCATGGCCCCGGTGAGGACGGCCCCCTCGGTGAGGAAGTCCCCGATGCGGCGCAGCGGGTTGACCGCGGCGCGCGGGTCCTGGAAGACCATGGCGGCGGCGGTGGCGCGCACGTCGCGCAGCCGGCCGGCGTCCAGGGCGAGCACGTCCTCGCCGCGGACCCGGACGCTGCCCTCCACGGCGGCGCCGGGCGGCAGCAGCCGCAGGGCGCTGCGGGAGGTGATGCTCTTGCCGGAGCCGGACTCGCCGACGAGGGCGACGGTCTCGCCGGCGGCGACGGTGAGGTCGATGCCGTCGAGGACGGGGCGGGCGGTGCCGGGGAGGGTGATCCGCAGTCCGCGGATGTCGAGGGCGGGTTCGGCGGCGGTGGTGGTGTCCCGGCCGGTGGCGGCGGTCATCGGTCCCTCCTGGCGACGCGGTCGGCCCAGCGCTCGCCCACGACGTTGAAGGCGACGACGGTGAGCACGATGAAGGCGCAGGGCAGTACCGCGGCGAGCGGGTAGCCGTGCTGGACGGCGGTCTGCCCGTCGAAGACCATGCGGCCCCAGTCGGGGGTGAGCGCGGGCACGCCGAGTCCGAGGAAGGAGAGTCCGGCGAGGTCCATGAGGGCGTAGCCGAAGTTCACGGTGGACTGGGCGAGGACGACGGGGGCGATGTTGGGGAGGATGTGGCGCAGGCAGATCTGTACCGCCGAGTGGCCCTGGACCAGGTAGGCGCTGACGTACGGGCGGGAGCGCTCGGCGAGGACCAGCGAGCGGGTGAGCCGGCTGACGTAGGGCAGGTAGGCCACGGCGAGGGCGATGACGGGGGCGAGCAGCCCCTCGCCGTACACCGAGATGATCAGGATGGCGAGCAGCATCCCGGGGAACGCGAAGACGAGTTCCGTGCTGCGGGAGAGCAGGGAGTCGATGCGGCCGCCGCGCCAGGCGGCGGTCATCCCGACGGCGATGCCGGCGACGGTGGAGGAGGCGACCACGCCGAGGGGGCCGAGCAGGGAGGTGCGGGCGCCCAGCAGGAGCCGCGAGAGGGTGTCGCGGCCGGCGGCGTCCACGCCGAGGGGGTGGGCGGCGGAGGGTCCGGCGAGGGCGTTGCCGAGGTCGACGGCGTTGGGGTCGTACGGCGCCAGCCAGGGGGCCAGGAGGGCCGCGAGGACGATCAGGGCGACGAGGGCCAGGCAGAGCGCGTGGAGCGGGGAGCGGGTGGTGCGGATCCGGGCGAGGCCCGGCCGGCGGGTGAGGACGGCGGTCATGCGGCGGCCCTCCGGGATTCCAGGGTGACCCGCGGGTCGACCAGGGGCAGGAGCAGGTCCACGAGCAGGTTCACCGTCATGAAGAGGGCGACGATGATCAGCGAGATGGCCTGGACGGTGGGGAAGTCCTTGGTGCTGGTGGACAGTTCGAGGAGCTGTCCGATCCCGCCGATGCTGAAGGCGGTCTCGACGAGCACGGTGCACACGAGCAGGGTGGAGACGATGAGCCCGCCGGTGGTCAGGACCGTGCCGAGGGAGTTGCGGAAGACGTGGCGGCGGATGACCTGGCGCTCGGGGACCCCGCGGCTGCGGGCGACGGTGACGTGCTCGCTGTCGAGGGCTTCGAGCATGGCGGAGCGGGTGACGCGGGCCAGCATCCCGATCAGGTAGAGCGCGAGGGCGACCGCGGGCAGGGTGAGGTGCCACAGCATGTCGGCGAAGCCCTCGCCGGCCCCGCTGCTGGGGAACCAGCCGAGCCGGACGGCGAAGAGGCCCTGGAGGAGGACGGCCGCGACGAAGGACGGGGTGCCGACGGCGAGGGTGGTGCCGAGGAGGACCGCCGAGTCGGCGGCCCCGCCGCGCACGGCGGCGATCCGGCCCAGCACCAGTCCCGCCGCGACGACCAGGGCCAGGGCCATGGCGATCAGCAGGAGGGTCACGGGCAGCCGGTCGGCGAGCAGCCGGGAGACCTCGGTGCGGTAGGTGATCGAGCGGCCGAAGTCGCCCTGGAGCACGTCGCCGAGCCAGCTGAGGTAACGGATGAGGAAGGGGTCGTCCAGGTGGTACTGGGCGTTGATCGCGGCCAGCGCCTCGGGTGAGGCGGACCGCCCGGCGAGCAGGAAGCTCGCCGGGCTGCCCGGCGCCAGGTACATGGCGCCGAACACGAGGAAGGAGGCGGCGAGGAGGGTGGCGGCCATCTCCAGCACCCGGCGGACGGCGAATCGGGCGAAGCTCACTGCGCGGCCCCCACATCGGCGGCCCACGGGTAGTACATGTACGCGATGGTGGTGGGCGCCCCGGTGATGCGCTTGCCGAGGAAGACGGCGGTGGGCCATTCGGCGACGGGGATCCACAGGAGCTCTTCGGCGGCGCGGCGCTGGAGTTCGGCCTCGATGCCCATGCGCCTGCCCGGGTCGTACGTGCCGCCCGCCCGGTCGACGAGCCGGTCGTACTCGGGGTCGCTGTAGCCGGCGAAGTTCATGTAGGCGCCGGTCCTGAAGTTCTGCAGCAGGTCGAGCGGGTCGGTGATCGAGTCGTAGTAGGTGAGCGGGAACATGTCGATGCCCTCGCGCGCCTGGGGGTCGGTGAACAGGGCCGTGAAGGCGTTGGGCGCGATGGTCTTGAGCTTGATGTCGAGGCCGATGCGGCTGCCCGCGGCCTGGACGGCGGTGGCGAGCAGGGAGACGTCCTGGCCGATGGAGCTGGTGGCGACGGTCAGGGTGCTGCCCTTGGCGTTGGCCTCCTCGATCAGGGCCTTGGCGCGCTCGATGTCCTGGCCGGTGGGCGGCAGTGCGTCGAAGGCGGCCTTGAGGGTGCTCTCGGGTGCGGCGGCCCAGACGGCGCGGGTGGTGAGGGAGTTGGTGGCGGTGCCGGCCCCGCCGAGCCCGGCCTTGACGAATCCGCTGCGGTCCAGGGCCAGGGAGAGGGCGCGCCGGACGCGGACGTCGCCGAGGACGCCCTTCATGTTGGTGATGTTGACGTTGACCGTGCTGAGGCCCTCGCCGAAGTAGAGGGTGCCGACCCCGCTGCCGCGCAGCCGGGCGTAGCTCTCGGTGGGGATCAGGTAGCCGCCGTCGACCTCTCCGCTGAGCATGGCGTTGGTGCGGGCGGAGGGGTCGGTCAGGACGCGGAAGACGACCTGCTTGGCCCTGGCCTTGTCGCCCCAGTAGCCGTCGAAGCGGTCGAGCCGGATCGACTGGCCCTTGTTCCAGGTGCCGAGCTTGAAGGGGCCGGTGCAGGCGAGGCCGCCGCTGGTGCCGTAGTCCCGGCCTGCGGCCTCGACCCCGGCCTTCGAGGCGACGACGCCGGCGGCGGTGGCCATGTACTGGGGGAACTGCGAGTCGGGCTTCTTCAGCTTGACGGTGACCTGGAGCGGGCCGGTCTTCTTGACGGCGGCGACGTTCTGGAAGACCTGCGCCCAGGCGGCGGCGTTGTCCGGGTCCGTCTGGCGGCCGAGGCTGAAGACCACGTCGTCGGCGGTCATCGTGCGGCCGTCGTGGAAGCGCACGCCCTCGCGCAGGTCGTAGACCCAGGTGGTGGGGTCGGGGTTGGCGGCCCTGCGGGCGAGGCCGGGTTCGGTGGTGAGCCCGGGGGTCCAGCGCATGAGGCTCTCGCACACGTTGGACAGCACGGTGTTCTGCGGGTAGTCGAAGGCCACCGTGTAGTCGAGGGTGGGCGGTTCCGCGTACAGCGCCCAGGTGAAGGAGTCGATGCCGCCCGCGGGCAGGGGCGTGGAGGCGGAGAGCCGGAAGTCGGTGACCGCGCTCCCTGCGTCCTTGGGCGGGCCCGCGCAGCCCGCGAGGAGGGCCAGGGAGGCCAGCGCGGCGGCCGCGGCGGCGCGGGGCCCGGGGGTGCGGCGCGGGGCCGGGGGGTGCGGGTGTCTGCCCGTGCGGGGTGGGTAGCTGGTCATCTTCGCGCTCTCTGTTCCGTGAGGGATGCGGGGGAGGAGCGTGCGGACCGCCGGGGCGGGCGGTCCGCGGGGGGCCTGCGGCGGCCGTCAGCCTGCGGCAGCCGGGCGGGCGGCGGGGACCTGCTGGGTGATGCAGTGCACGCCGCCGCCGCCGAAGGCGATGGCGAGGGCGCGGACGCCGACCACCTTGCGGCCGGGGTAGGCGGAGGCGATCACGGCGAGGGCGTCCTCGTCCTGCGGCACCCCGGCGACGGGGACCACGACGCCGCCGTTGGCGACGTAGTAGTTGAGGTACGAGACCTCGATGCGGCCGTCGGCGAGGTCCGCGAAGGCCGTCTGCGGGACGTCGATGAGCTCCAGGCGGCGGCCGCGGGCGTCGGTGGCGGCCTCCAGCACGGCCCGGTTGGCCCGCATCCGGGCGTAGTCGGGGTGGGAGGGGTCGGCGGGCAGGGAGACGACCACGCTGCCGGGTGCGGCGAAGGCGGCGACCCCGTCGACGTGCCCGTCGGTCTCGGTGTCGAGCAGGCCGCCGTACGGCAGCCAGATGACCTTGGTGACGCCGAGCCGGGACTTGAGCTCGGCCTCGATCTCGTCGCGCGTCATGCCGGGGTTGCGGTTGGGGTGCAGGAGGCACTGCTCGGTGGTGATGAGGGTGCCCTCCCCGTCCACGGTGACGGCGCCGCCCTCGAGGATCATGTCGGAGGCGATCCGCTCGGTGCCGAGGTGGTCGAGCAGCAGGGCGCTGATGCGGTCGTCCGCGTCGAAGGGGTGGTGCTTGAAGCCCCAGGCGTTGAAGCGGAAGTCCACGCCGGCGCGGTTGCCGTCGCCGTCGAGGACGAAGAGCGGGGCGGAGTCGCGGAACCAGGAGTCGTCGACCGGCAGCTCGATGACCGTGATGGCGGCGTCGTCCCCGCAGTGGCTGCGGGCGTCGTCGCCGGAGCCGGGCGGGGCGACCATGGTCACGGGCTCGAAGGCGGCGATGGCGCGGGCGACGGCGGCGTACTCCTCCTTCACCTCGGTGAGCACGCTGCCCCACAGGTCCTCGCGGGTGGGCCAGGCCATGAGGCAGCCCTCGTGCGCGGACCACTCGGCAGGCATACGGTATTCGGACATCTGCTGTCTCATTTCGTTCGTTGAGGGAGTCTTCCATTCGACTGAAAATTCAGTCAAGAGTGGAGAGAAGAAAAAGGGGAGCGGGGTCGCGGTGAGGTCGGCGACGGGGTGGAGGGCGCTCGGAGCGGGGCCCGGGAGGTGCGCTGCACGGCCGGGTGGCTCAGGATCCACTGTCCCATTGACTGAAAATTCAGTCAATGGCTACCCGGCGTCGAACTCCACCCCTCAGGAGGGGTGTACAGGCGGGTGGTACGGGGCGGGGGCGGGCGTACGAGCAGTCGGGCCGGCGGTACCGGCGGTCAGCGGTGTCCGAGGGCGGACAGTTCGACCTCGATGGCGCCGCGCATCAGGTCCCGGGCGTGCCCGATCCGGACCCCGCCGCTGAGCCAGCGCATGCTGAGCCCCTCCAGCAGGGCGGTGAGCCGCTCGGCCGCGGCGGCCAGCGAGGAGGCGGGCGCCATCGGCTGGACCTGGCCCAGCAGGGCGGCGACCTCCTGCACCCACACCAGGGTGGCGCGGGCGAGGTCCTCGCGCAGCACCTCGTCGAAGACCGCACTGGCGCGCAGTTCGCCCCAGGCGGAGCTGTTCTCGCGGACCTCCACCGTGTCCTGGAGCTCCAGCAGGAGGGTCTCCTCCAGCTCCTGCCGGGCCGTGAGCGGCGGGGCGTCCGGGTCGCGGTCGGTGGTGTACCGCTCGGCGCGGTCGTTGATGAACTCGAGGGTGCTCCGCAGGACCCCGGTGCGGTCCTTGAAGTGGTAGTAGATCAGGGCGGTGGAGACCCCGGCCTCGGCGGCCAGCTCCTCGACGCGCAGCCCGCGTACCCCGCGCCGGGCGATCACCCGGGCGGCCGCTTCGAGGATCTGAGTGCTGCGAGACGACATGGTCCGCACTTTACCGGGGGCCCGCGGGCCCGACGCAGTCGGCCCGTCAGCCGGCGCGCGGCTGACCGGCGTCCGGGCCGGGGGCATCAGGCGGCCGGGTGGGACTGGGTGGCGCAGTGGATCCCGCCGCCGCCCGCGGCGACAGCGTCGATCTTCACCTGCACCACGGAGCGGTCGGGGTAGGCGGACTGGAGGATGGCGTACGCGAGGCCGTCGGCGTACACGTCGCCGAACTGCGGTGCGATGACGGCCCCGTTGGCGGTGTAGTAGTTGGTGTAGCTGGCGAGGAACTCCTCTCCCCCGCCGCGGATGCGCTTCTTGTCGGGACCCGGCAGCTCGGTGACGACGAGGCTGCGGCCGCGGGCGTCGGTGGCGGAGGCCAGGACCCGCTTGGTCTCCTCGTAGACCGCCGCCCACTTCGGGTCGGCGCCCGGGCCCGGCTTGTCCAGGATGACCCGGCCGGGGGCCGTGAAGCGGGCCAGGCAGTCGATGTGGCAGTCCGTGATGTCCTGGCCGGCCAGGCCGGGCACCCAGATGACCTTCTCGGCGCCGAGCGCCGCCTTCATCGCCTGCTCCACCTGGTCCTGGCTCATGCCGGGGTTGCGGTTGGCGTTGACCATCGAGCTGACGGTGGCCATCACGGTGCCCTCGCCGTCGGTCTCCAGCGAACCGCCCTCGCCCACGAAGCCCGCCCCGATCCGGGGCACCGCGTACTCGTCCAGGAGGATGCGGGCCGCCGCCGCGTCGTTCGCGAAGGGCTGGGCGTACTTCGTACCCGTCTTGCCCCAGCCGTTGAAGTTGGTGTCGACCCCGGCGATCGCGCCGCCGCCGGTGACGAAGGTGGGGCCGAAATCGCGGATCCACAGGTCGTCCACCGGTATCTCGATCACGTCGATGCGGTGGTAGGCGCCGCGCCCGCACGCGTAGCGGGCGTCCGCGGCCTGCCCGGGGCGGGCGAGGACGACGACGGGCTCGAAGCGCGAGACGGCGTGGGCGACCTCCGCGATATCGCGGCGGACCGCGCCCAGGGTGTCCTGCCAGACCGAGGACAGCGCGGGCCAGGACATGTACGTGCGGACGTGGCGGCCCTCCTCCGCCGGCATCCGCAGGGCGCCCGTGCCGGCCGCCGCACCGGCCGCCCGGGCCGCGGACGGCAGGACGGGCGCCAGGGCGGCGAGCGGTACGGCGGCCGCTCCGAGGCGGAGGAGGCTGCGGCGGGAGGTGGGGAAGGAATTCACGATCGCTCTCCTGAGGGGAAGGAGTGGGGGATGTCGGCATCCTGGCGTTAACTGAAAATTCAGTCAACCCCTGTCGCCCCTGTAGGGGTGCGGGCGCCCGCACCGGGCCGCGGCCCCGGCGGCCGTGCCGGCCCCTCAGCCCGTGCGGTAGAGGTCCACGACCACCGTGACCGGGCCCCCGGAGCCGCTCCGCGGCGCCTCGACGAGCCACACCACGGCGATCCGCTCCCGGTCCGGACTGCGCACGCAGAAGGGGCGGTCCTCGCCCAGCTCCCCGAAGGGCAGGGCGGCGGCGGGGCGGGTCTCGAATCCGCGGACGCAGTCGGCCACCGAGGGATCCGCCGACTCGGCCGCGAAGGCGTCGGACTCCTCCGAGGGCAGGAAGGACCGCCCTTCGCGGGCCAGGTACCAGTCGGCGGTGTCCGCGGCGGCCACCTTCCCGGCGGCGAGGTCGACCTCGTAGCCCTCGGGTACGCCCAGCTCCGCCTGGGAGTAGCCGGGCCGGTAGGCGGAGGCCGGGGGCGCCGCCCCGTCGGCCGGGGCGTCCAGGTAGTACACGGCCGCGCCGCAGGCCAGCAGGGTCGCGGCCACCGCGAGGAGGACCGCCGGGAGGCGCCGCTTGCGGCGCCCGGCGGCCCGGCGGCCGGGGCCGGGGGGCGGGGTGGGCGCGGAGGCGGCTGCCGGGGGCGGGCCCGGCGCCGGGTGGGGCCCCGGGGCCGGGAAGCCCGGGTACGGCGCCGGGGGCGGGCCGGGGGCGGCGTACGGGTCGTCGGGAGCGTACGGGTCCTGGTGGGCGTACGGGTCCTGGTGGGCGTGCGGGCCCTGGTGGGCGTATGGATTCTGGTGGGCGTACGGCTTCCGGTGGCCGTAAGGGTCCCGGGCCGCGTGCGTGCCGGAGGCGGCGGGCGCGGGGGCCGGCGTGCCCGTCGCGGTGGCCGCGAGGGCCGTGGGCTCCGGGGGGCCCGCGGTCGGCGGGACCGGCGGAGCGGCGCCGTCGAGGACGGCGGCGGGCAGCCAGCCCTCGGTGAAGCCGGCGCCCGCCCCGACCGCGGGGTGCGCCTGCACGGCGGCGATCAGCGCGCCGGTCGCGGGCCGGTCCGCGGGGCCCTTGGCGAGGCACCACGCGACCAGCTCGTGCAGTTCGGGCGGGACGCGCGAGAGGTCGGGGCGCTCGTGGACCACCCGGTACAGGGAGCTGGACTCGGGGCCCTCGCCGAAGGGGGGCCCGCCGCCGGACACGTACGCGGTCAGCGCGCCGAGGGCGAAGACGTCGGTGGCCGGGGTCACCTGGAGGCCGAGGGCCTGCTCGGGGGCCATGAAGGCGGCCGTGCCGACCCGCAGGCCGGTGCCGGTGAGGGCGACGGAGTCGGCGGCGCGGGCGATGCCGAAGTCGATCACCTTGGGGCCGTCGGCCGCGATCAGCACGTTGGCGGGCTTGAGGTCCCGGTGGACGACTCCCGCGCGGTGGATGGCCTGGAGGGCCTCGGCGATGCCCGCGACGAGCAGCAGCACCGTGCGCACGGGCAGCGGGCCGTGCCGGCGCACCACCTCGTGCAGGGTGGGGCCCGGCACGTACGCGGTGGCGAGCCAGGGCGTGCTGTCGCCGGTGCCCGAATCGACCACCTGGGCCGTGAACAGCCCGTGGATCCGCCGGGCGCTGGCCACCTCCTGGGCGAACCGCTCGCGGAACTCGGGGTCCGCGGCGAACTCGCGGCGGACCGCCTTCAGCGCGATCGGGCGGCCGCCCGGGGTGTGGGCGAGGTAGACCACGCCCATGCCGCCCGCTCCGAGCCGGGAGTGCAGGCGGTAGCCGCCGATCTCGCGGGGGTCGTCGGGGGCCAGCGCCCCGGAGGGGGGCGGGGCCGGGGGCCGGGGTTCGGCTGCGGGAGGGGCGCCCGGGAGGGGGCCGGGGCCCGGGGAGGGGCCGGGCCGGTACGGGGGCTGCGGGGAGGAGGTGGACATGCGGGACTCTTTCGGTGCGGTGCGGGGGGGCCTGCGCGTGCGAGGGCCTGCGCGCATCGTGCCTGCTGACTAAACTTTCAGTCAACGCGACATCCGCGACGATACGGCCGGAGGCAACGGACAGTGAGCGACAGCAAGAGAGCCATCCTCGCGGGCGCCGCGCGGGTCATCGCCCGCCGCGGCGTGCGGGGGCTGCGGGTGGCGGACCTGGCGGCCGAGGCCGGGGTCTCCACGGGCCTGGTCTACTACCACTTCAAGGACCGGCCGGGGATCCTGCGGCACGCGCTCGCCTTCATCGGGGACCGGGCGGACCGCTACACCGCCGGGTACGACGAGGGGCCGGGCGCCGGGGCGGGGTCGGACGGGCTCCCCGGTGCGGGGCCCGCCGCAGGGGCGGCCGGCGGGTGCGCGCCGGGCCCCGCCGGCCCGCTGGCCCTGCTGGAGCGGACCCTGCTGCTGGAGTTCCAGGACCTGCCGGAGGTGCGGGAGAACAGCACGGCCTGGGGGGAGCTGCGGGCGCACTCCGTCTTCGACCCCGAACTGCGGGAGGACCTTGCCGCGGCGGGCGCCGCCTGGGTGGCCGAGGTCGCCGGCCGGCTGGCCGCGGTCTGCCCCGCCGCCCCCGCCGGGGCGGCAGGGGCGGCCGCCGAGCGGCTGACCGCCCTCCTGGAGGGTCTGAGCGTGCGCTGGCTGAGCGGACTGCTCCCCCTGGAGCACGCCCGCGGCCTGCTCCGCGAGGCGCTCGGAGCGGAAATCCGCCTGCTCGGTTCCCTTGAACCGTGAATTGACTGAATTTCCAGTCAGTGCCAGAGTGACGACACGAGACCCGCTTCGCCTTTCGTCCGAAGCAGCCATTTCCGGCGCGCTTCGCTCACTCTTGTCCCAAGAGAGCATTAAGCCCGAATCATCGGCCCGTGTGACGCCAGCGCGCCCCGCCCGGCCGGACGCCCGTCCCGCCGGACCACGAACGGAGTCCCCCGTGTCCTTCCAGCCCGCCACCCGCAGGACCGTCCTGCGCACCATCGCCGGCATCGGCGCCGCCATCGCCGGCGCCGCCGCCTGCGGACCGGCCGCCGAAGGGGTCCAGAACGCCAGCGGCCCGGCGCAGAGCCCCTCCGCCGGAGCCAAGCGCCGCTTCGGCGCGGAGTGGGACAGCCACACCCGCACCTTCATGTCCTGGCCCGCGCTGGCCTCGGTCTGGTACGAGGACCTGCGCTACGTCCGCGAGGACATCGCCCGGATCGCCCGGAACGTGGCCGAGTACGAGGCGGTCGTCATGATGGCCCGCCCCGAGCACGCCGACGCGGCGCAGCGCGCCTGCGGCAACCAGGTCGAGGTCATCGAGCTGGCCGTGGACGACCTGTGGGCCCGCGACACCGTGCCCGTCTTCGTCGAGGAGGGCGGGAAGGTCGTCGGCGTCGACTTCAACTTCAACGGCTGGGGCAACAAGCAGGAGCACCGCAACGACGGCACGGTCGGCCGCCGCCTGCTCCAGAAGTACAAGATCCCGCGGACCACCTCCCCGCTCACCGGCGAGGGCGGCTCCTTCGAGACCGACGGCGAGGGCACCCTGCTCGTCACCGAGAGCTCGATGGTCAACAAGAACCGCAACCCCGGCAAGAGCCGGGACACCATCACGGCCGAGCTGAAGCAGTCCCTGGGCGTGGAGAAGGTGGTCTGGCTGGCCGGGGTCCGCGGCCAGGACATCACCGACGCGCACGTCGACAGCCTCGTGCGCTTCACCGAGCCCGGCGTGATCCTGCTCGACCGCGCCCACCCCAGCACCCCGCCGGACTCCTGGTCCCGCTCGGCCGACCAGGCGTACTCGGTGCTGTCGAAGGCCACCGACGCCCGCGGCCGGCGCTTCGAGATCGTCGACCTGCCGCAGCCCGACCTGGGCCGGATCACGGGCGAGGGCGACGACTTCGTCTCGACGTACGCGAACTTCTACATCGCCAACGACGCCGTCTTCATGCCGAAGTTCGGGGACCGCAAGGCCGACGACCGGGCCCGCGGGATCCTCCGGGAGCACTTCCCCAAGCGGGACGTCGTACCGGTCGCCATCGACACCATCGCCTCGGGCGGCGGCGGCATCCACTGCGCCACCCACGACCAGCCGGGCAGGCCCGCGGCCTGACCGGGCCGCACCGACCCGACCCCGAACAGCACACCAACGGAGCCAGCCCCGTGTCCCAGGCCCGCCGCCTCTCCCCCGCCCGAACCCGCCGCCTCCCGCTGCTGCCCGTCCTGGCGCTGCTCGCCATCGTGGCGGCGGCGGGCCTGGGGGCCTGGCTCCAGTTCGGGGAGCGGCAGGCCCTCGGCACCGTGTACGCGGCGGGCCGGGAGTCGCCCGACCGGGTGGACGTCCGGGCGACCGTGCAGCGGGTGGACGCGGCGGCGCAGGAGATGGTGCTGCGCGTGACGGTCACCCCCCGGGGGGAGCTCGCCGAGGCGGGCGGGGCCGCCCCGGTGGAGGACCTCGTCCTGCAGACCTCGACGGCGACCCGGGGGGACCTGACCTTCAAGGCGCACCAGCGCATCTCCCCGGTGGACGTGCCGGTCGCCCTGGCGGGCGGCTCGATCACGGACTACCCCTTCGACTCGTACCGGGCGCCGGTGGAGTTCCAGGCGCTGCTGGGCGGGGAGAAGGTGCCGGTGCGCGTCCTGCTCTCGAACAACGACGTGCTGTTCTCGGCCTCGGTGGACACCGGGGCCGAGGAGGACGGGTTCGCGGTGCTCGACATCGCGCTGAGCCGGTCCACGAGCGTGCTCGTGTTCGCGGTGTTCATGATGCTGGCCATGTGGGCGCTCGCGGTGTCCGTGCTGATCGGCGCCTGGTACCTCGTCAGCCGCCGCAAGGGGCTGACCTGGCCGGCCCTGGGCTGGATGGCCGCGACCCTGTTCGCGCTGGCGGCCTTCCGCAACGCGGCCCCGGGCAGTCCGCCCATCGGCTGCCTGCTGGACTACCTGGCCTTCCTGTGGGCGGAGGTGGCGGTCGCGTTCTGCCTGGTCACGGTGGTCGTCACGGGGATCCGCGCCGAGCCCCCGGCGCAGGCCCCGTCCGGGGAGCCGGCCGCCGGTCCGTGATCACGGGGAGGCATCAGCCCCCTCCCTGACCAGGAGGGACCTCCCGGGTCCGAGACCGTTCTGCCCGTGATCACCCCGCTGCGGCTGCGCGAGCGCTCGGGCGCCGAGCGCACCGTACCGGCGCACTGCGCTTCCGGGAGGCGGGCGCCGTCGCCGCCTTCTGAGACCGGCCGCCGGGCGGGACGCCTCCTCCGGGCTACCCGGCCGCCCGCGCGGGTACGGCGGGCGGGGCCGGACGGGTGCGGGCACCCCAGCGCTCGACGGCCGGCCCGGCGGCTCCGAGGGCGGCGAAGAAGACCCCGAGGAGCAGCCAGCCGGCCGTGCCCAGGCCGAGGACGACGGTGGTGAGGAGGGCGGGGGCGACGGCCTGGCCGGCGCTGAAGCCGAGCCCGAGGAGCCCCTGGTACTGGCCCTGGGCGTGGTCCGGGGCCAGTCCGAAGCCCAGGGCGAAGCCGCCGGAGGACTCCCAGATCTCGCCGAGGCTGTGGACGACGACCGCGGCGACCGCGAGCCCTGCGGCCGCCCACACGGGCGCGTGCCCGGCCAGGGCCATCAGCGGACAGCTGACGAGGAAGAGCAGCCCGGCGGTGCGCAGCGCCCGGCCGCCCTGCACGGGGGTCTCGATGCGGGAGCCGATCCTGGTCTGGAGCAGCACGCAGACCCCGGAGTTGACGGCGGCCACCGCGGCGACCGTCCAGCGGGGCGCGTCCGTGTGCTGCGCGATCCAGATCGGCAGGAGCAGGGAGACCGTCGGGTACTGGAGCCCCATGGCGCCGTAGAGGGCCGTGAAGGCGAGGTACGGGCGGTCGGCGAGGGCGGCCCAGCGGCCCTCCCCGCGCGGCGGGGCGGGCAGGGGCCCGTAGCGGGGCAGCAGCAGCAGGAGGAGCCCGCAGAGGGCGAAGCTGGCCGCGTTGCCGAGGATCAGCACGAGGTAGGCGGTACGGGAGTCCGCGGCGACCGCGATGCCGGCGCCGACGGTGCCGATGACCACGCCCAGGTTGACGTACGTGCGCAGCCGGGCCCGGAAGAGTGCGGGCCGGCCGGTGCCGACCCGGGCCACGAGGGCGCCCCAGGCGGCGCCGGCGACGGAGGCGGCGAGCTGGTCGACGGCGGCGACCGCGGTGAGGGCGCCCCAGCTCTCGACGAAGACGAGGGCGGTCATGGCCGCGGCCTGCACGGCGAGCGCCAGCATCATGACGGTCCGCGGGCCGCGCCGGTCGGCGAGGTGGCCCCCGGGGATCCCGGCGGCCATCCCGATCAGCCCGGCGACGGTGAGCGCGGCTCCGACCTGGACGGCGGGCAGGCCCACGACGAGGGTGAAGTAGAGCGCGGAGGCCGTGTTGAACAGCCCGTTGCCCACCCGGTTCACGAAGCTCGCGAGGATCAGCACCCGCTCCGGTGCGGCGGCGCGCGCACTGCGGGGCGGCGGGTCTCCCGGCCCGGGCTCCGGCCCGCCCTCCGCGCAGTCCCCGGACGCTCCCGACCCTCCCGACGATCTCCCCATGATCATAAGCGCAGGCTAACAGGGGGCGTCCGGCATGCGGACGGGCGCGGGGGCGCGGGGGTCCGGGGCGGCTGTCCGGAACCCGGTGGGTGCCTGACCGCCGCCAGGAGTTGACGGTCTGTCAATGTGCAAGATATCCACGGATGTTTGGGCGGATGTCGGTACAGCATTGCGGGCACATGAAGGGCGATTCCGGGCCGTGGACAACCCTTGACGGTGTGTGGGTGTTGTGCGAATCTCTCGACAGGTCTGGACCAATTGACCCGGGCGGGGGCCCGGGTCTGCAGACGCCCCCGGGGGGATCCACGGGCGTCCTGCGGGTCTGACCGTGCACGGCCGTCGGCCGGTCCTCGGGGGTGGGCCGGAACGCCCCGCGGCGGCCGCACAGCCCCACCGCTTCCGCTTGCCCCGGGCTGCCGCCGGTCCACCGACCCGGCGTGCGGCGGCCCGTGGCCCACATCGTCGCGTCCGCACGCTGACCCCGTGCCGCTCCTCCGCCCTGCTCCGACGTCCTAAGCGAGCCGCAAATGTCCGAAGTCCTCCCCCCGTCCGCCTCCCTCCCGGCCTCGCAGGCCCAGCAGGGCGTCTGGTTGACCGAACGGCTGGGGCTGGCCCGCGAGGCGTTCCACATGCCGGTGCGGATCTCCTTCGACCGGATCGACGCGGCGGCCCTCGCCCGCGCGGTGGACACCGTGACCGGGCGCCATCCGGCGCTCGCGGCCCGGCTGGTGGAGCGCGACGGCGCGGTGCGGCAGGAGCCCGCGGCCCGGCGGCCCGCCCTGGCCCTGCTCGAAGCGCCCTCGAACGAGGCCGAGTTGGAGAAGCTGCTGGAGGAGGACGCCGCCAGGCCGTTCGCGCCGGAGACCGGCCCGCTCAGCCGCTTCGGGCTGTACCGGCGGGCCGACGGCAGCGCCGAGCTGCTGGCCACCGTCCACCACGCGGTCTTCGACGGCCACTCCAAGGACGTCCTGGTCAGGGACCTCGCCGCCGCCTACACCCGCGCCTCCGCCGGGCCCGGGAGCGCCCCACCCGAGGCGGGCGGCGCACCCGGGGCGGACACGGCACCCGCCCACCCGGCCGCTCCGGCCGCGGATCCGGAGACCGTACGGAGGGCCGCCGAGTGGTACGGGCCCCGGTGGGCCGCGGCCACCGAGCCGGTGCTGCCCGGCGGGCCGCGCGCCTCCACCACCGCCGGCTGCGGGGAGGCGGTCGAGTGGCAGCTCGACGGCGCCGGGCTGAAGGAGCTGGCCGCGACGGCCGCCGCGGCCGGCACCACCGTCTTCGAGTTCCTGCTCGCGGCGCTGCACGGACTGCTGCGCCGCTACGGGGGCGAGGCCGTGCCGGTATCCGTCCCGCTCTCCACCCGGACCCCCGAACTCGCCTCGGAGATAGGCCTGTTCGTCAACGAGCTGCCCGTCCACGCCCCGGCGGCCGACGACTCGCTGCCCTTCGCCGTTTTCGCCGCCGCCGTCCGGGCCGAGCTGCGGGCGGGCTACCCGTACCGCGCCGTACCCTTCGGCGCCGCCGTGTCCGGACTGGGCCCGCGCGTCGGCCTGACCCCGGTCTCGCTCGGCTACCGGCGGCGCGGACCGGAGCCGCAGTTCGCGGACACCGGGGCGAAGGTCGCCTGGGCCGTGCACAACCGCACCGCCCGCAACACCCTCCACCTCCAGGCCGTCGAGGCCCCCGGCACCGCGGCCGGACCGGGCGGCGGCATCGCCTTCAGCCTCCAGTACGACCCGGCCGTGACCGCCCCGGACGCCGCCCGCCGGATCGCCCGCCACTACGCCACCCTGCTGGCCGCGGCCACCGCCGCGCCCGGCACCCCGCTGCGCGACCTGCCGCTGCTGGACGCCGGTGAACTCCGGGCCGTCACCGCGGCGCCGAACGCCACCGCACGGCCCTACCCGGCCGACCGGACCGTACTCGACCTGGTCCGCGCCCAGGCCGCCGCCACCCCCGGGGCCACCGCCGTCAGCGCCTCCGGCGGCCGCCTCACCTACGACGAACTCATCTCCCGCGCGGACGAGTTGACAGCCGTCCTGTACGCCGAGGGGGTCCGGCCCGGGGACCTGGTCGCCCTCCACCTGGAGCGCACCGCCGACCTGCCCGCCGCCCTGCTCGCCGTCCTCGCCGCCGGTGCGGCGTACCTGCCGCTGGATCCCGGCTATCCGGCCGACCGGCTCGCCCTCGTCCTGCGCGACTCCGGGGCCGTGCTGGTGCTCGCCGACCGCGAACCCGCGCCGGCGGTCGCCGCCGCGGCCCCCGCGGTCCTGCGGCTGCCGGCGGCGGGGGCGCCGGGGCCGAATCCGGGGCAGGTCCCCGCCGCCACCCGCACCGGCACCGGCCCGGACGACACGGCGTACGTCCTCTACACCTCGGGCTCCACCGGCCGCCCCAAGGGCGTGGCCGTCGGCCACCGGGCGCTGGTCAACCTGCTCACCTCCTTCGCCGCGCAGCTCGGCTCCGGCCCCGGACACACCTGGCTCGGGCTGACCTCGCTCTCGTTCGACATCTCCGCGCTGGAGCTCTACCTGCCGCTGATCACCGGCGGCCGCCTGGTCCTGGCCCCGGACGGACTCGCCGTCGACGGCACCGGACTGCTCTCCCTGATCGGCGCCGAGGGGGTCACCCACGTCCAGGCCACCCCGTCCGGATGGCGGGTGATGCTCACGGCGGGGCCGGCCGCCGGAACCGGGGCGGGCGGGGCGGGCATCGACGGCGCCCTCGCGGCCGTGACCGGTCTGGTGGGCGGCGAGGCGCTCCCGCTGCCGCTCGCCCGCACGCTGCGGGCGCGTACGGCCCGGCTGTTCAACGTGTACGGGCCCACCGAGACCACCATCTGGTCCACCTGCGCCGAACTGCCCGCCGAGCCGCGGCAGATCACGATCGGCCGCCCGATCGCCAACACCCGGGTCTACGTCGTCGACGCACAGCTGCGCCCCACCCCGCTCGGCATCCCCGGCGAACTGCTCATCGGCGGGGACGGCGTCGCGCAGGGCTACCTCGGCCGGCCGGAGCTCACCGGGGAGCGCTTCCTGCCGGACCCCTTCGGCCCGCCCGGCGCCCGCCTCTACCGCACGGGGGACCGCGCGGTGTGGACCCCCGGCGGCGAGATCGAGTTCCTCGGCCGGATCGACGACCAGGTCAAGATCCGCGGGCACCGGATCGAACTCGGCGAGATCGAGTCCGCCCTGCTGGAGCACCCGGGCCTGACCGGGGCCGCCGCCGCCGTCCACACCGGGGAGGACGGCGAACCCTTCCTCGCCGGCTACCCCGTCCCGGCCGCCGGCTCCACCGCGCCCTCCCCCGCCGAGCTGCGCGAACACCTGCTGCGCACCCTGCCGGCCGCGATGGTCCCGCAGCGCTGGCTGGCCCTGGAGCAGCTGCCGCTCACCCCGAACGGCAAACTGGACCGGCGCGCCCTGCCGGTACCGCCGCAGGAGGCGCCGCAGCCGCGGACCGCCGACGCCACCCCCGGTTCACCCGGTGCCGACGGCGACGACGACACGGCCCGTACGGTCCGCCGGATCTGGGCCGAGGTCATGAACCTGCCCGCGGTCGGCCCCGAGGACGACCTCTTCGACCTGGGCGGCCACTCGCTGACGGTCATTCAGATCGCGGCCCGGATCCGCGACGCCCTCGGCGTGGAGCTGGACTTCGACGTGTTCTTCGACGTACCCACCCCGGCGGGCATCGCCGCCGCCGTCCGCGAGCGCCGGTAGACCCGGCATCCGGCGCACGACGCACGCGGGCCCGGCGTACGGCTCCCCGTACGCCGCTCACCCCGCCCTCCCCGCGGCGCCCGGCCGCCCCCGGACCCGCCGCGCCCCAGCCCCTCCCTCCCGCCCTGCCGCACGCCCGAACAGGAACCCGATGACGGATACCCAGGACCTGCCCGCCGACTGGTCGGCAGCCAAGCGCGCCCTGCTCAGCCGGCGGCTGCGCGGGGCCGCGGCCCCCGCCCGGGTGGTGGGACCGCGCCCCGCGGACACCGCACCGCCCCTCTCCAGCGGCCAGGAACGGCTCTGGTTCATGGACCAGTTCGCCCCCGGCTCCACCGCCTACGCCCTGGCGCCGGCCCGCCGGCTCCGCGGCCCCTTCGACCGCGCGGCGCTCGATGCGGCCCTCACCGACCTGGTGGCCCGCCACGAGAGCCTGCGGATGTCCTTCCCCACCACGGAGGCCGGGACCGCCGAGGTACGGATCGCCGAACCCGCGCCGTTCGCCGCCGCCTACGTCGACGCAGGCGCCGACGCCGACCCGCAGGCGCGCGCCGCCGCCGAGCTCGGCGCCCTGCTCGCGGTGCCCTTCGACCTCCACACCGGCCCGCTGCTGCGCGCCCTGGTGGTCCGCATCGCGGACGAGGACCACGTCCTCGCGCTCGTGATGCACCACATCGTCTGCGACGGCTGGTCCATCGACCTGCTCAACCGCGAACTCGACCTCCGCTACGCCCACCACGCCCACGGCGCCGACGGAGAACTGCCGCCGCTCGAGGTGCAGTTCGGGGACTACGCGGCCTGGCAGCGGGACCGCCTGGAGAACGGGCAGCTGGCCGCCTCCCGGGCCTACTGGCGCGGCGAGCTCGACGGGGTCCCGGCCCTCGAGCTGCCCGCCGACCGGCCCCGCCCGCCGCTGTTCACCTTCGACGGGGCGGCGGTCGAGTTCCGCTGGAGCCCCGAACTGGCCCGCCGGGTCGCGGAGGCTGCGCGGGCCCACGGCGCCTCCCCGTACATGGTGCTGATGGCGGCGTTCCAGGCCCTGCTGGGCCGGCACAGCGGCCGCCGCGACTTCGCCGTCGGATCCGCCGTCGCGGGCCGTCTGCACCGCGAACTCGAAGGCGTGGTGGGGGCGTTCGTCAACATGCTGCCGATCCGCGCCCGGCTCACCCCCGACCTGGACTTCGGCCGGCTGATCAGCCGGGTCCGCGAGACCACGCTCGACGCGTACGCGCACCAGGAGGTGCCGTTCGAGCAGATGGTGACCGACCTCGCCGTGGAGCGGGACGTCAGCCGGGCCGCCGTCTTCCAGACCACCTTCGCCTTCCAGAACTACGGGGACCGCGCCGCCGGACCGGCCACGGGCCTGGACTTCGAGGGCTTCGGCTACGAGGCCACCACCACGCACGCCGACCTGGCGCTCTACATGCGCGAGGAGCGAGGCGGCGGGCTCTACGGCCTGTTCACCTACCGCACCGACCTCTTCGACGCCGCCACCGTCGAGCGGCTCGCCGAGCGGTTCGAGCTGCTCACCGCGGCCGGTGTCGCGGACCCCGCCCTGCCCGTGGACCGGCTGCCGCTGCTCACCGCGGCCGAGCGGACGGCCGTACTGGAGACCTGGGCGGCCGGACCCGAGCTGCCCGCCGGCGGCCCGCAGACGCTCACCCGGGCGCTCGCCGAGACGGCGGCCCGGACCCCCGGCGCTCCTGCGCTGGTCATCGGGGACTCGACGCTGACCTACGGCGAACTCGACCGGCGCGCCAACGCCATGGCCCGGCGCCTGCGGGCCCTGGGCGTGCGCCCGGACGACCGGGTGGCCGTCTGCCTGGAGCAGTCCGCCGAGCTGGCGGTCGCCCTGGTCGCCGTACTCAAGGCCGGCGGCGGCTACCTGCCGCTCGACCCCGAGCAGCCCCCCGCCCGCCTGGTCCACCTGGTGTCCGACGCCGGGGCCGCGGTCCTGGTCACCGACAGCGCCCTGCGGTCCCGCTTCGCGGGCCACGCGGCCGCCGAACTGCTCACCGACGGCGGCGCGGACCCGGCCGGGTGGGACGACTCCCCGCTGGAGGAGGCCTCCGGCGCGGACCACCTCGCGTACGTCATCTACACCTCGGGCTCCACCGGTACGCCCAAGGGCGTCGCGGTACAGCACCGGCAGGTCCTCAACTACCTCGCGGGGGCGCGGGACCGGCTGCGGATCGAGCCGGGAGCCTCCTTCGGGCTGCTCCAGTCGCTGTCCTTCGACTTCAGCATCACCATGCTCTACCTGGCGCTGACGACGGGCGGCCGGGTGCACCTGCTGCCCCGCCGCATCGCGGGGGTGGAACTGGCCGCGGAGCTGGCGGCGGCCGGCATCGACTACCTGAAGATGACCCCCTCGCACCTCGCCGCGCTGACCGCCGACGCACCCCTGGCGCAGCTGCTGCCGCGCCGCGCCCTGGTGCTCGGGGGCGAGGCGAGCAGCTGGTCGTGGGCGGCGGGCATCGCCGCGCTGGGCCGGTGCGCGGTGTTCAACCACTACGGGCCGACCGAGGCGACCGTGGGCATCACCGTCCACGAGGTCACGGCCGGCGGCGCGGACGCCCCGGGCAGCACCCCGATCGGCACCCCGCTCGCCGGCGGCCGCTGCTACGTGCTGGACGAGCTGCGCAACCCGGTGCCGCCGGGTGTCACCGGCGAGCTGTACGCGGGCGGGGACCGGCTGGCCCGCGGCTACCTGGGGCGGCCCGACCTGACCGCCGAGCGGTTCCTGCCCGACCCGTACGCGGGCCCGGCCGCAGCGGGGTCCGGCGGTCCGCGGATGTACCGCACCGGCGACCTGGCGCGCTGGCGCTCGGACGGGACCCTGGAGTACCTCGGCCGCGCCGACGACCAGATCAAGGTCCGCGGCTACCGCGTCGAGCCCGGCGAGATCGAGGCCGCGCTGACGGCGCTGCCGGGGATCACCCAGGCGGTGGTCCTGGCCCGCGGCGAGGGCGTCAAGCAGAACCTGGTCGCCTACCTGGAGCGCCCCGGCGGCGGCGAACCGCCGGCCGCCGCCGACCTGCGGGCCGCCCTCGCCGAGGCCCTGCCGGACTACATGGTCCCGGCCCGCTACGTGGTCCTGGAGCGGCTGCCGCTGCTCGCCCACGGCAAGGTGGACCGCAAGGCGCTGCCGGAGCCCGCCGAGGGCCCGGCCGCCGGCGGCCACACCGAGCCGGAGGGCCCCGCCGAGCAGGCGATCGCCGCGATGTGGGCGGAGCTGCTGGACCTGCCGCGGGTCGGCGCGCTGGACGACTTCTTCGAGCTGGGCGGCCACTCGCTGCTCGCCACCCAGGTGGTCGCCCGGATGCGCCGGGCCTTCCCCGACCTGGACTCGCCGGTCGGCGTGATGGACCTCTTCACGCATCCGACGGTCCGCCGGCTCGCCGCGCTCGTGGCCACCCCCGGCGCCGACCGGGGGCCGCGGCGGCTGCTGCACCTGCTGACCCCCGCGGACCGCGAGGCCGCCGCCAGCGTGGTCTGCGCCCCCTACGGCGGCGGCAGCGCGCTGATCTACAAGCCCCTCGCCGACGCGCTGCCCGCCGACTGGGCCCTGCACTCCCTCGCCGTACCCGGCCACGAGCTGGGCGAGGAGGCGATGGAGACCGACGAGGTCGCCCGGCTCTGCGCCGAGGAGATCCTCGCGAACGTCTCCGGGCGGCTCGTGCTGTACGGGCACTGCGGGGTCGGGGTCCGGCTGACCGTGGAGATCGCCCGTCGGCTGGAGGCGGCGGGCCGGGAGATCGACGCCGTCCACCTCGGCGGGATCTTCCCCTTCGCCCGGCCGCAGGGCCGCGGCGCGGCGCTCGCGGAGCGCTTCGCCGAGCTGGCGGCCCGGCTGCGCAGCGACCAGGGGATGATCAACGCCCTGGCCGCGGCGGGGCTGGACGTGGACGAGGTCGGCGAGGAGCAGCTGCGGCTGATGGTGCACAACCGCCGGGTCGGCACCAAGGGCGCCGAGCGGTACTTCGGCGAGCTGTACGAGAGTGAGGGCGGCACCCTCGCGGCCCCGGTGATCGCGGTGTGCGGCGACCGCGATCCGGCGACCGAGTTCTACGAGGAGCGGTTCCGCGAGTGGCACCGGATCACGGGGACCGCCGCCGTGGTGGTGCTGGACGAGGCGGGGCACTTCTACCTCAAGTACCGCGCCGCGGAGCTGGCCGAGATCCTGACCGGGGTGCACCGCTCGATCGCGGAGGGCGCGGAGGCCCGGCACGGGCGCACCGCCGACGCGACCTGGTGGCTGGCCGGGCTGTCCCGCGAGGGCGCCGGGGCGGGGAGCGGGGCGGCTGCCGCGGCGGTGGGGGCGGGGCAGGCCTCGGGCGGGGACGACGGGCCGGCCCGCGGGCCCGGGGGGAGGCGGGCGGCGCCGGGCCGCTCCCGGGCGGCCCGCGCGCGCCGCCCGGTCCGTCCGACCATGGGGCGCTTCCTGACCGTCGCCACGGGGCAGCAGCTCTCGATGATCGGTTCGGCCCTCACCGAGTTCGCCCTGCCGATCTGGATCTACCTGCAGACCGGTTCGCTGCTGCAGCTCGGGCTGCTGGCCACCTGCGGCCTGGTGCCCGGCATCCTGGCCGCCCCGCTGGCCGGCGCGATCGTCGACCGCGGGGACCGGCGGCGGGTGATGCTCTACGGCGACGTGGCGGCCGGTCTGACCCAGGCGGGCCTGCTGGCGCTGTACCTCGGCGACTCGCTGGAGGTCTGGCACTGCTACGTGATGATCTCCCTGCTCTCCACCGCGCTCGCCTTCCAGCGCGTCGCCTGGGGCTCCGCGGTACCGCAGCTGGTGCCCAAGCGCTTCCTCGGCCGCGCCAACGGCGTGGTCCAAATGGCCCTCGGGCTGGCCCAGTTCCTCGTACCGCTGATCGCGGTCGGGATCCTGCACGTGATCGGCCTCGGCGGCATCCTGGTCTTCGACGTGGTCAGCTACGTGCTCGCCACCGGGATCACGCTGGCGGTGCGCTTCCCCGACGTGATGGCCGCGACCCGGCGCGAGAGCGTCGGCGCCGAGATCCGGGCCGGTTTCCAACGGGCCCTGGGCAGCCGCCACTTCCGGGCGATGCTGTTCTGGTTCGCCGCGCTGAACGTCTTCCTGTCCCCGCTCTTCCTGCTGGTCACCCCGCTGGTGCTCTCCTTCTCCTCGACCGCCGCGGCCGGCTGGGTTTCCACGGCGGCCGGACTGGGCGCCGTCATGGGCGGCCTGACCCTGCTGGTCTGGGGAGGTCCGCGCCGGATGCGGCTGCGCGGGGTGCTGCTGGCCACCCTCGGCCTCGCCGCCGCCTGCTTCGCCACCGGCCTGCGGCCCTCGGTGGCCGTGGTCGCCGCGGGGGCGTTCGGGATGACGTACGGGCTGGCGCTGCTCAACGGCATCTACGCGACGGTCATCCAGACCAAGGTGCCGATGCGCTTCCACGGCAGGGTGATCGCGGTGAACACCATGGTCGCCTGGTCCACCCTGCCGGTGGGCTTCGCCCTGGTCGCCCCGGCGGGCCCCGGGCTGCTCCAGCCCCTGATGGACGAGGGCGGCGCACTGGCCTCCACCGTCGGCGCCGTGATCGGCACCGGCGAGGGGCGCGGTATCGGCCTGCTCTACCTGCTGTTCGGCCTCGCCATGGCCGTGCTCGTCCTGATCAGCCTCTGCATCCCCGCCCTGGCCCGGTTCGACCGGGAAGTCCCCGACGCCGAGTCCGACGACCTGATCGGCCTGGAGACCCTGCAGGCCCGTGCGAAAAGCGAGACGAACGCATGACCGCCACCGCCCCCGCCCCGACCGGCACGCCCGCCGACGCGCCCGCCCCGGTCGCCGTCCACCCGCTGACCGACGAGCAGCGCCGCCTCTGGTTCCTCCAGCAGCTGGACCCGCAGGAGGCCGGGTTCAACATGTACCTGAACCGGCGCTGGAGCGGTCCGGTGGACCCCCGGGCGCTCGGTGCGGCCCTCACCCGCCTCACGGAGCGGCACGAGGTCCTGCGCACCCGCTTCGCCCTGGAGGGCGAGCAGCCCGTGCAACTCGTCGAGCCCGTACGGGAGGTGGAGCTGCTACGGGTCCCGATTCCGGAGCCCGCGCAGGAGGGGGCCTTCACGGCCGCCTGCGCCCCCTTCGTGAACGCCCCCTTCGACCTGGCCGCGCGCCCGCCGCTGCGGGCCGTCCTGGTCAGCGCGGGCGAGGACGAGCACGCCGTGGCCGTGGTGGTCCACCACATCGTGTCCGACGGCTGGTCGTTCACCGTGCTGTGGCGCGAGCTGCTCGCCCTCTACCGCGAGGAGACCGGCGAGGGTGCGGCGCAACTCCCGGAGCTGAAGCTCCAGTTCGGGGAGCACGCGCGCGCCGAGCGGGCCCGGCTGGACGGCGGGGCGGCCGAGGAGGCGGTCCGGCACTGGACCGGCCGGCTGGCCGGCACCGGACCCCTGCGGCTCCCGCTGGACCACCCGAGGCCTGCGGAGCCCGCCCATCCGGCCGGGTTCGCCGACCTCGCCCTCGACCCCGGGCTGGTGGCCGCGCTCGACTCCCTGGCCCGCGCCGAGCGCTGCACCCCGTTCATGGTGCTGCTCGCCGCGTACCAGTGCGTGCTGGCCCGCTGGAGCGGCTGCCTGGACTTCGCCGTCGGCACCCCGCTGGCCGGCCGCAACGAGACCGCCCACGAGGCCCTGGTCGGCTACTTCTCCCGTACGGGCGTGATCCGTGCGGACCTCACCGGCGAGCCGGACTTCCGCACGGTGCTGCGCCGGGTGCGCTCCGCCACGATGGCCGCGCTGAGCCACCAGGACGTCCCGGCCGAACGGGTCGCCGCCGCACTGGGGCTGCCCGTGCTGCCCGGCACCGGCCCGCTCTTCCAGGCGGTGTTCGTCCACCAGAGCCAGTACGACCTGGCCGGGTCCGGCGAGGGCGCCGCACTGCCCGCGGGGGTCGAGGCGGCGGACATGGACTCCGGTTTCGACCGGGCGAAGACCGATCTGCTGCTCGACAGCTGGCGCACCCCCGACGGCGGGATGACCCTGTCGTTCTGCTTCGACCGGGAGCTGTTCGAGCGGGGCACGGTCGAGGCCCTGGCCCGCCGGGTCCGGGACCTGCTCGCCCGGGCCGCCGCGGATCCGCAGGTCCCGCTGCACGGCGACTGGCTGCTGTCCGGCGCGGAGCGCGGGGCGCTGCTCGCGCTCGGGGCCGGGCCCGTGCCCGCCGGGGCCGCCCGCCCCGTCCTGCGCGGATTCGCCGAACAGGTCGCCGCCCGGCCCGGCGCCCCCGCCCTCGAATGCGCGGGCAGGGTGCTCACGTACGCCGAACTCGACCGCGCCTCGGAGGAGTTGGCCGGGCGGCTGGGGACGGTGGCCGGGCGGGTGGTGGGCGTCGCGGTCGAGCCCTCCTTCGCCCTGGTCACCGCCCTGCTGGCGATCTGGAAGGCCGGCGCCGGCTATCTGCCGCTCGACCCCGCACACCCCGCCGACCGGCGTCGGCTGATGCTCAGCGAGTCGGACGCCGCCCTGCTGCTCACCGACGGCGGCGGGGGGCCGGACCTCGGAGTGCCGGAACTCCGGCTGCCGGTCGCGGAGTCGCGCGGTGCGGACGGGTCCGCGGACGGCGGGTCCCCGGACGGCGTGGCCGAGCCCCCGGCCGGGCGGGCGGGGTCCGCCGGGGCGGCCGCGCTGCCCGGGAGCGTTCCGGACGGGCTCGCGTACGTCCTCTACACCTCCGGCTCCACCGGCGCCCCCAAGGGCGTCGCCGTGGAGCACGGCGCCCTGGCCGAGCGGGTCCGGTGGATGGCGGCACCGGAGGGCTACGGGCTCGGACCGGGCGACCGCATCGTGCAGTTCGCCTCCACCGGCTTCGACACGCACGCCGAGGAGCTCTGGCCCGCACTGACCGCGGGCGCCTGCGTCGTCCTGCTGCCCGGCGGCGGCCGGATGCTGCCCGACCTGCTGCGCAGCGCGGCCGGCCGGTCCGTCACCGTGCTCGACCTGCCCACCGCGTACTGGCAGGAGCTGGTGTCGCTCGGGGACGGGGTGCCCTGGCCGCCCGCCCTGCGCCTGGTCGTACTCGGCGGTTCCGAGGCGCGCGCCGCCTCGCTCGCCCGCTGGCGCGAGCTGCACGGCGACCGGGTCCGCCTGGTCAACACGTACGGCCCGACCGAGGCCACCGTGATCGTCACGGCGGGCGAGCTCGCCGGCGGGACGGGCGGCGCACCCGGCGCAGGAGACGGTGACGGTGACGGTGACGACAGCGGTGACCACACCGGTGACGGCCCCCGTACCGGCGCCGGTACCGGCGGCCCCGGGGCATCCGCCGGGCAGCGCCCGCCGCTCGGGCGGCCGCTGCCGGGGGTCCGCCTCTACCTCCTGGACGAGCGGGGCGGCCTGCTGCCCGCCGGCTCCGAGGGGGAGCTGTACATCGGCGGCAGCGGACTCGCGCGCGGGTACGTGGCCCGGCCCGCGCTGACCGGCGAGTCCTTCCTCCCGGACCCCTTCGCGGGCACCCCGGAGGCCCGGATGTACCGTACGGGCGACCGCGCCCGGTGGCGCACCGACGGGCAGTTGGAGTTCCTCGGCCGCGCCGACGACCAGGTGAAGATCCGCGGGTACCGGATCGAGCCCGCCGAGATCGAGGCCGCCCTCACCGCGCACCCGGCCGTGGGCGGGGCGGCCGTCCTGGTCCGCGACGGCCGCCGGCTCCTCGCCTACGCCGTCCCGCGCCCGCCCGCCGGGCCGGGGCCCGAGGCCGCGCCGCAGCCGGGCGAGCTGCGCGAGCACCTGGCCCTGCTGCTGCCGGCCTTCATGGTCCCGGACGCCGTGGTGCTGCTCGACGCCCTCCCGCTCACCGCCAACGGCAAGCTCGACACGGCGGCCCTGCCCGATCCGGACCCGGCGGGCACCGCCGCCTCGTACGTGGCGCCCCGAACCGATGCCGAATCCCTGGTGGTCTCCCTCTGGCAGGAGGTGCTCGGCGTACCGAGGGTGGGCGTCCTGGACGACTTCCTCGCCCTCGGCGGGGACTCGCTCCTGGTCACCAGGATCGCCGCGCGGATCCGGGCCGACGTCGGCCTCGACGTGCCGATCCGCGAGGTCTTCGAGAGCCCGACCCCGGCGGCCCTGGCGGCCCGGATCGAGGCGCTGCTCATCGCGGAGATCGACGCCCTGAGCGAGGAGGAGGCCGCGGGCCGGCTGGGCTGACCCCGCGCCGGGGACGCACCCGCGGGCGGCCGGACCGGATCCGGCCGCCCGCCCTCCCCCTCCACCCGCCCCACGCTCCCCTGTCCCGCACCTTCTCCTGCACCACACCACACCCCACGCCACCGCACCTCACCGCACCGGAACCGGAGAAAGCCATCGCCACCAACGTGCAGCCCGCCGCGACGACCGTCCCGGAGCTCCTCGACGCCCGGGCCCTCGAACACCCGGACCACGTAGCGCTCCAGGTCGTCGGCGGCGGCGGACTCCGCTACCGCAGCTGGCGCGAGGAGGCGCTGCGCGCCGCCGCCGGCCTGGCCGCCGCCGGGGTGGGCCCCGGCGACCGGGTGGTGCTGCGCTTCGCCAACACGCACTGGGACCGGTACGCCGTCGCCTTCCTCGCCGTCCAGTACGCGGGCGGGGTGCCCGTACCCGTCCGCGAGGACCTGTCCGAGGCCGATGCCGCCGCCCTGGCCGCACTGGCCGGGGCGGGCGCGGTCCTGCGCGCGGACGGGGCGGCCGCCTTCCCCGGCCTGGCGGACCTCTGCCTGGACGGCCTGCTGGCCGCCCGCCCCGAGCCGCCGGACGCGCCGCCGCACCGGGTCGGCCCGGCCGACCCGGCCCAGGTGATCGGCACCTCAGGCACCACGGGCGCGCCCAAGGGCGTGGTCGCCGCGCACGGGAGCCTCACCGCGGGCCTGGACCCGCGCCCCCGCCGCCGCGCCTACGCCCACTCCCGGCACGCCCTGCACGCCTTCCCCATCGGGACCAACGCGGCGCAGGTGATGCTGCTCGGCGCCCTGACCGCGGCGCCCACCACGCTCAGCCTGCCGCGCTTCGACGCGGACGCGTTCGGGAAGGCGGTGGCGGAGTTCGCGGTCGGCACGGCCTTCCTCGTCCCGTCGATGGCGATCGAGCTGCTGAACGCAGGCACCCCCGGGCGGTACGACCTCAGCAGCCTGCGGCTGGTCAACTCCTCCGCCGCCGCCCTGCCCGTACCGGTGGCGGCCGCGCTCGCGGCGGCGCTCCCCGGTGCGACGCTGGTCAACACGTACACCTCCGCCGAGGCCTCGCCCGCGCAGGTGTCCACGGTGGTCGACACCCGCCGGCCCGGCTCGCTGGGCCGCCCGGCCGACCCCGGTGACCTGCGGATCCTCGATGCGGAGGGGCTGCCGCTGGCGGCCGGGCAGGTCGGCGAGGTCTGGCTGCGCCAGCCCGGTCCGCCGCGGGGCTACCTGGGCCCCGCCGAGCGGGGCGCCGGGGTGTTCCGGGACGGCTGGGTGCGGATGGGGGACCTCGGGCGGCTCGACGCGGACGGCTACCTGTACCTGGTCGACCGGGAGAGCGACGTCATCAAGAGCGGTGCGCTGAAGGTCTCCACGCTGCGGATCGAGGAGGTGCTGCACGAGCACCCCGACGTCGCGGACGCCGCCGCGCTGGGCCTGCCGCACCCCGTGATGGGCGCGGTCCCGGTGGCGGTCGTGGTGCCCGGGCCCGGCGGTCTGGACCCGGACGCGCTGCGGCTGTTCCTGAGCTCCCGGCTCAGCCGCCCCGAACTGCCGGTCCGGATCCTGCTCGCGCAGGACCTGCCCAGGAACCCGAGCGGGAAGGTGGTCAAGCACCGGCTCCGCGCGCTCTTCGACGGACCCGGTGCGGCAGCCGGGTCCGCCGGTCCCGCCACGGCCCCGGCCACCGCCACGGAACTGCGCCTGGCCGGGCTCTGGCGGCGGCTCCTCGGTCGGCCGGTCGCCGACGTGGCCGCCGAGTTCTTCGCGCTCGGCGGCGACTCGTTCCGCGCGGTGCAGCTCGCGTCCGCGATCAGCGGGGAGTTCGGGGTCCGGGCGGGCACCTCACTGGTCTTCGAGCGGCCCTCGCTGCGGTCCCAGGCGGCCTGGCTGGACGATCCGGACCGACAGCGGGACGCCGGACCCGCGGCGCCGGCCGGTGCGGACACCGTCACGCCGTACCTGGCCGCGCTGCGCGCACAGCCGCACGCCGTCGCGCTGACCTCGCAGCAGGAGAACTTCTTCCGCTGGATGGCCGAGGCCCCGGGCCGGGACGCCGGGGCGGTGACGGCCCTGTTCCGGGTGGCCGACCGGCTGGAGCCGGAGACCCTGGGGCGGGCCCTGACCGAGGCGGTCCGGCGCCATCCGGCGCTGCGGACCCGCTTCGAGCCGGCCGGTGAGGGCGTCGTACGGGCCGTCCTCGACGAGGAGCCCCGGGTGCGGATCACGCTGACCGACGCCCCGGGGGCCACGGACGCCGAGGTGGACGCGCTGCTGATCGCCGAGCGCGACCGCCTCACCGACCTGGCCCGGGACCCGATGGCCCGCCTCCTGGTGGTGAGCCGCTCGGAGACCGACCACATCGTGCTGGTCGCGATGCACCACATGGTCTCCGACGGCTGGTCGGTCGGTGTGCTGCTGGCCGACCTCGGGGTGTTCTACTCCGCGCTGCGGCGCGGCCGGACCGCCCCGCCGGCCCGCTCGGGGCCCGGGTACGCGGAGCTCGTCGACTGGGCGAACTCCCACTGGCCGGCCTCCCGCGCCCACTTCGGGAGGGCGCTGGCCGGGGCGCCGGAGGCCGTGGAGCAGTTCGCGGGACGGCGCGAGGTGGCCGAAGTCCTCACGGGCGCCTACGAGTTCGAGGTGCCGGCCGCGCAGGCCGAGGCCCTGCGGACCCGCGCGGCCCAGCTGGGCGCCACGCCCTTCCTGGCCGTGGCGGCGGCCTGGGGCGGACTGCTCGCGCGCCGCAGCGGCCGGCCCGACCTGGTGGTGATGACCCCGGTCCCGGGCCGCCCGCGCCCGGACTCCGAGCGGACGGTGGGCTGCTTCGTCCAGTCGCTGCTGCTGCGGGTGGACGCGAGCGGCGGCCCCGGGTTCGCCGAGCTGGTGGACCGGCTGCGGACGGTCTACAGCGAGGCCCTGGACCACCAGCTGTACCCGTTCGCGGAGTTCAGCCCCGCCGTCCCCTTCGCCGCCTGGCTCCGCTACGAGGCCTGGGCCGCACCCGCGCAGCTGCCCGGCCTGTCCTGCGGACCCTGGGAACTGCCCCGCGGCAGCACCGTGCCCTGGCCGCTGCCGGGCGGTGACCGCGGCGTACCGGAACTCACCGTGGTCGAACAGCCGGACGGCAGCCTGCGCTGCTGGCTCCAGTACAACACCCTGGCCTTCGACCTTCCGGTGATCACCGAACTGGCCGGGGAGTTCACCACCACCCTCACCGCAGCCTGCACCTGACCCGCCGCCCGTACCGGCGGGTTCGGGAGGCCGTCAGGAGCGTGTGGCGGTCGCCTGCCAGTCGCCCGTGCCGGGGTCCTGGTGAGCGAGGCCGAGACCGGCGAAGGCGTGCAGCCAGCCCTGCATGGGCCACTCGCCCCAGCGCCGGTGGAAGAGGGCCGCGTTGCGCAGGATGTCGTGGAGGTGCTGTACGGGCGGGTCCTGCACGGGGTGGTACTGGTGGTACGCCGGGGCTCCGCCGAGCCAGCACAGTTCCACTCCGGCGGCGTGCGCGAGGCGCGCGAAGTCCGTGTCCTCGCCGCCGTAGCCGTCGTACTCCTCGCAGAAGCCCCCGATGCGCCGCCAGGTGTCCGCGGTGAGGGCGAAGGAGAGGGACCAGAAGAGGTCGGGGTCGCGCGCACCTGCTCCGCCGTGATGCCGCAGCCGCCCGCTCCCAGCATGAGCAGGACGCGTCGCGGTCCGCCGAGCGGGCGGGGTACCGGTCGGCGGCCGTCGGCCCGGGAGAAGGCGCCGACGTACACGGTCTTGGCGTACCAGTGCGCCGGCCAGCCCGGTTCCGGTGCGCTGGACGGCCAGGGGGCGAGGAGGTGCAGCGCGAGGTCGTGGCCGAGCCGGTGCGCGGCATCGAGGCGGGTACCGCGCATGGCGGCCACGACGACGGGCACGCCCATGAGGCGGGCCAGGCAGGCCACTTCGACGGAGACGTCGCTCACCAGCAGCGAGGGGCGCGTCCGGCCGATCCAGGCGGCGACGGCGGCCATGCGCGCGGCGTAGCCCTCGTGGGACAGGGGTGCCCAGTGCAGGCGCCCCTGCGCCCCGGTGTCGTCCGCGGCACCGGCACCGGCTCCTGCACCGGTGTCCAGGGGGAGGGACACCCACGGGCCGGGCCATTCCGGCGGAGCGTCCAGGCTGGACGGGCCTGTGACGGCGGAGCGGGCCTCCCCCGCGATGCACAGGGCCCTGTGGAGGTGGCCCAGGCCCTGGTGGTGGACGTAGTAGCCGATCACGCCAGCAGCTCCTCGTAGAGGGCTTCGTAGCCGTCCGTCATGTGGTCGATGGAGCAGAAGGCCTCGGCCCGCTCGCGGCATGCCCGCCGGCTGAGCCCGCGGGCGGATGCGATCGCCTCGGCCAGGGCGGGGACGTCGGGGTACGGCCCGCCGCCCGGTCGGCGGGCAGGTGCTCGGCGGCGGCGAAGAACGCGTCCCGCGGCAGCATCGCCTGCTCGAGTTCCAGCGCGGGGGGCTGCGGGAGCCGCACCCCGGTGCGCGGACCGAACCCGTCGGACCCGGGCCCGTCCCCCGAGGCCGCCTCGGCCAGGGCGCGGAGCGCGGCGAGCAGGGTCTGCTCGGTCTCGTCGTCGTCGGCGATGGTGATCGACAGGCTCATCCGGCAGGTGTCCGAGCCGCCCACGTCGACGTGCCGGTGGGTGCGCAGCCACTCGACGGCCTGCATGCCGCTGATCCCCAGGGGCCGTACGTCGATGACGATCTTCAGGGGGTCGAGGTCGGCGGCCAGGCCCGCCCCGACGAGCTCGCGGTCCATGACGGGAAGGCCCGTGAGGTCCCGGATCTGGGAGCGGATGCGTGCGGCCCGTCGCAGGGCGGCGTCGAGGAGCTCGTGCCCGTGCTCGGCCATCTGGCGGCGCCAGCCGTCCAGGGTGGCGTAGACGAGGCTGGAGGCGCTGGTGGTGCCGAGGAGGTCCTCGCGCTGGGCGAGGACCTCGGGCGGGATCCGGTCGTACTGGAGGTGGAAGACGGAGCTCTGCTCGACGGCCGCGCCCATCTTGTGGACGCTGGTGACCACGAGGTCCGCCTCGTGGTCCATGCCCCAGGCGGGCAGCCCGTCGTGGAAGGGCAGGTGCGCGCCCCAGGCCTCGTCCACGATCAGCGGCACGTCCGCGGCGTGGCAGACGCGCGCGGTGGCGCGGATGTCCCCGCAGGTCCCCCAGTCGGTCGGGGTGATCAGCAGCATCCCCTTGGCGTCGGGGTGCTCGCGCAGCCGGTCGCGTACGTCGTCGGGCTGCGGCGGGTGCGCGAGGTGGCGCTCGGCGTCGAATCGGGGGTGCACCCAGACCGGGTCCACGCCGTTGACGATCACGGCGGCGATCACGGACTTGTGGGCGTTGCGCGAGATCAGGACCTTCTCGCCCGGGCCCGCGACGGCCAGCATGGCGGTCTTGACGGACAGGGAGCTGCCGCAGGTGGAGAAGAACGCCCGCTCGGCCCCGACGGCGTCCGCCATCAGCTCCTGGGCCCGCTCCAGGACCCCGTGCGCGCCCTGCACACGCGGGCTGTCTGCCGTCGGAGGGAATAGGGGAACGGGCCATGGACCAGTCGCGGGCACCGGTGCTGGAGGCGCTTTCCCGCGTCTGGCCGCCGCCCACCGCGCCCCAACCCGAAGCCTGCACGGACCCGCACGGGGAGGGCCTGCCGGCACTCGACCGCGGTGGGCGCTACCGGGGCCGGGAGCGGATGAGCACGTGCACGGCGCGCAGCGCCTCCTCGGACGAGCTGTGGACGGGCAGGGACGGCTCGTTGCTCCGGATGAGGGCGCGGACCGCGGGGCAGGGCGCGGCCGCTGCCATGGCGGTCTTCGCCCGTGCACAGTGGTGGGCCAGCCGCAGGACGACGGAGACCGTCGAGGCGGAGCCTGCTGCCGGGCCCAGGGTGACCACCAGCGCGGCGGGATGGTGCTCGTCGAAGAGTTCGTCGATCTCCTGGACCACAGCGGCCCGCCGTTCCGTGCCCACCGGCTCCCACACGGTGATGCCGAGGATGCTGCTCTCAGTGTGGAAGCTGCTCGCCCACTCCATGTACGCCTCCTGCCCGTTCGGTGCCGCAGTCGGCTTCCCGCAAACGCCGGCACCCGCAGCAAGGTCACGGAACCGGGGCACGGGTGTTGACGGCTCCCGCGCTCCGTACCGAAGGGCACCCCGCCACGTTGGCGATCTGCGGAGCACCGGCCGACGGGAACGGGCCCACCGCCGTGAACTCACGGGTGGGCCCGTGCCCGTCGTCCCCGGCAGCTGTCCCCTCAGACAGCCGGCGGGAACCTGTCCCAGGCCCGGTGCCCGGCCAGGGATGCGGCAACGGTCTCTACGGCGGCCGTGCCTTCCTCCGCCAGGGCGATTCCCGGGTCTTCTGCTGTGATGCCGACCGTTTCGAGGAGTTGCCGTACGCCGTTCCAGCCGCCGATGGCCTTGCCGTGCCGGTACGCCTCGGTGACGAGCAGCAGCACGCGCGGGTCGGCGGCCTGCGGGGGCCGGGCGGTGCCGGCCTTGGCGTCGCGGGCGCCGTACGCGTCCGCTCCCGCCCGGGGCACACCGGCGAGCAGGACGGCGTCGACTTCGGTGGAGCGGGCCGTGGCGTAGGTCCGCTGGACGGTGATCGGATCGCCGTCGGGGTCGAGGGTGCCGCCCGTGGGGGCGATGACCAGGGGCACCATGCCCGCGTCGAGGACGGCTTGCCTGGCGGCCCGTACGCCGTCCAGGTCGGCTTCCGCGTCGGCGATGATGCCGATGACGCGGCCGTCGGTCGGCCAGGTCCCGCCCGTCTGGGAGAGGGCCGGGCTGGGACCGGGCTCGGCGAGCGGCCCGGTGGCCGCGGGTGCCGGCAGTCCGAGTCCGGTGGCGACCTGTTCGCACAGCTGCGGGTCGATGTTCGCCAGGACCTGGAGCGTCCGTTCCTTGACGGCCTGCTCGTAGCACTTGTTCAGTTCGAAGGTGTACGCGGCGATGATGTGCTCGCGCTCGGGCGGGGTCATGCTGAGCCAGAACAGCCGCGGCTGGCTGAAGTGGTCCGAGAACGAGGCGGGCGCTTCACGGACCCTGCTCGCCGCCGGGACCTTCACCGGCGTCTCGACGAAGGCGCCCGTGTCGGCTCCGGCGAGGAAGGGGCAGCCTCCGTCGAGGCTGTTGGGGTGGTAGGGGGCGACTCCGGTGTGGACGGCGGTCTGGTGCATGCCGTCGCGGAGCATGTCGTTGACGGGGGCGTGCGGCCGGTTGATCGGGATCTGCCCGAAGTTGGGCCCGCCGAGCCTGCTGATCTGGGTGTCGAGGTAGGAGAAGAGCCGCCCGGCGAGCAGCGGGTCGTCGGTGACGTCGATTCCGGGGACCAGGTGCCCGGGGTGGAAGGCGACCTGCTCGGTCTCCGCGAAGTAGTTCTTGGTGTTGGCGTTGAGGGTCATGAGCCCGATGGGCTGGACGGGGGTGAGCTCCTCCGGGACGATCTTCGTCGGGTCGAGGAGGTCGATGCCTTCGAAGGTCTGCTCCGGGGTGTCGGGGAAGACCTGGATGCCCAGCTCCCATTGCGGAAAGGCGCCGGATTCGATGGCGTCGAAGAGGTCCCGGCGGTGGAAGTCGGGATCCGTCCCGCTGATCAGCTGGGCTTCCTCCCAGACCAGGGAGTGCACTCCCAGCTTCGGCTTCCAGTGGAATTTCGCCAGTACGCTTTCGCCGGCCCCGTTGACCAGGCGGAACGTGTGGACGCCGAAGCCCTCCATCATCCGGTAGGACCGGGGGATCCCGCGGTCGGACATGTTCCACAGCGTGTGGTGCGTCGCCTCGGTGTGGAGCGAGACGAAGTCCCAGAAGGTGTCGTGCGCGCTCTGCGCCTGCGGGATCTCCCGGTCGGGATGCGGTTTGCCCGCGTGGATGATGTCCGGGAACTTGACCGCGTCCTGGATGAAGAACACCGGAATGTTGTTGCCGACCAGGTCGAAGGTGCCCTCGTCGGTGTAGAACTTCGTCGCGAAGCCGCGTGTGTCGCGCACCGTGTCGGCCGAGCCGCGCGAGCCGAGGACCGTGGAGAACCTGACGAACACGGGTGTCTCCACGTCCTTCGCCAGGAAGGCGGCACGCGTCACCTCGCCTGCGGTCCCGTAGCCCTGGAAGACTCCGTGGGCCGCGGCGCCGCGCGCGTGCACCACCCGTTCCGGGATGCGCTCGTGGTCGAAGTGTGTGATCTTCTCGCGCAGGTGGTGGTCCTGGAGCAGGACAGGCCCCCGCGGCCCGGCCTTCAGCGAATGGTCGGTGTCGTGGAGCCGTGCCCCCTGGGCGGTGGTGAGGTAGGCGCCGCTCTGCTCCATGCGCGCCTGGTCCGCCCCGGTGGCCTGCCCGGTGGGGCTCACGGTCTCCGGGCCTTCCTGGTCCGCCTTCGGCGGGAGGGGCTCAGCGGGCCGCGTCGGCTCTGCCACGGCCGGGGACACCGGTCCCGGCTTGCCGGGCACCCCGTTCCCCTCCGACTCCGACCCTCCAGAGTTGTGCTTCGTGGTCATCGCGTATCTCCAAAAGTGGCGGGCTCCCGCGAGACGTCGGATCAGGAGGGGAAGAGCAGTTCGACGGCGCCGATCTGCTGCGGCAGAGGCCCGTGGTCGTCCTGCTCTTTCCGTCGTCGCGCTCGCGGATCGCGGGGGCGGGCATGTGGTCCCCCACCCTGCGCGTGCCCTGTACCGGGCCGACGAACCGGGCCTCCGGGTCTCGTCTTCGGCGGCCGCGGGACACCATCGGCGGCCGGACCCCGCACCTACGCGCACTGCCGCGGCTCCTACGCACGTTTGAAAGCGCGCCCCCTGCGCAGAAGCGACTCGACCTCGGCCTCTCACGAAGCAGGAAAGGCATCATGGGCATCATTGCGTGGATTCTCATCGGACTGCTCGCCGGCCTCATCGCCAAGGCGATCATGCCGGGCAGGGACCCCGGCGGCATCATCATCACCATGCTCATCGGCATTGCCGGAGGCCTCCTCGGAGGCTGGCTCGGCAAGGTCATCTTCGGCGTCGATTCCATCGACGGCTTCTTCGACCTCTCCACCTGGATCGCCGCCATCATCGGCTCCGTCATACTCCTGGCCCTCTACCGGCTGGCCGTCGGAGGCCGGCGCTCTCACCGGCACGCGTGATTGCGGCTGCCCTGGACTGCGTCGACGTCCTCACCGGCGCCGGCCGCACCGACCGGCCTGGGCCCTCGAACGGGCAGAGGGGCGGCGGGGCCCGGACACCCGGGCTCCGCCGCTTCGCAGTTCGCCGACTGCTCCCGCGTGGGGCCGCCCGGTAGCCGCACTCATGCGTGAGGTGCGGCGGGATCGGGGTACGCGCACCATGACCGTGGCACCACACCGCCGATGAAAGGGGTGCGTCATGCCCCGAGGTTCCAGCCCCAAGCGGGAGCGCCAGTACGAACACATCAAGGAGTCGGCCCAGAAGCGCGGCATGTCGGAGGACCGGGCGAAGGAGATGGCCTCCCGCACGGTGAACAAGGAACGCGCCCGGTCAGGGGAGAGCAAGACCGCGAGCCGCAGTTCCACCCGGGGAAAGTCCGCCCCGCAACACGGCGGCGAGAAGTCCCGTGGCGGCGGCAGCTCCTCCGAGCGCACCAAGGACGACCTCTACCAGGAGGCGAAGAAGCGCGGCATCGACGGCCGCTCCACCATGACCAAGCAACAGCTCAAGAACGCCCTCGGCCACTGACCGCCGGGGAGCGGGCGCTCAGGCGTTGACCTCGCGGCCCTCCGAACGAATCGACAGGTCAGCGCACCCTCCCCCGTGGCTTCAGGTGCGTCGGGGGGAGTTCCGGGGCCGGGATCGGAGGGCCGTCGTAGCCCTTCACCTCACCGAAGCGGGTGCCCTCCATCCAGTCCGCGCGGGCCTGGGCGATCTCCTCGTGGGAGCGGCCGATCCAGTTCCAGAACATGACGATCTCCTCCTCGAAGGGCTCGCCGCCCAGGAGCATCAGGCTGGTGTCGGAGGAGGCGCGCAGGGGGAGGGACGTGCGGCCGCAGCCGAGGTAGAGCATGGAGCCGGGGGGGACGGGGACGCCGTCCACGTGGGCGTCGCCGGACATCGACAGGACTGCGTACTCGAAGTCCGGGTCGAGGGGGAGGGACGTTTCGGTGCCGGCGGTGAGGGTGAGGTCGGCTCCGACCAGGGGGCTGTACGTCGCACCCGGGGAGGTGGCGCCGTCGAGGGAGCCGAGGATCACGGTGGCGGTCAGGCCGGGTGCGGTGACCTGCGGGAGTTCGGCGTGGTGCTGGAAGTGGGGTTCCACGTGCCGGTGGGCGTCGGGCAGGGCCACCCAGAGCTGGGCGCCGTGCAGGAAGCGGGCGTGCGGGCGGGGGCTCTCCTCGGAGTGGCTGATGGCGCGGCCCGAGGTCATCAGGCCGAGCTCGCGCGGGCGCACGGTCGCGAGGCTGCCGGTGCTGTCGCGGTGCAGCACCTCCCCCTCGTGCAGCCAGCTGACCGTCTGGAGTCCCATGTGGGGGTGGGGCGCGACCTGCATGCCGGGCTCGTCGGCGATGTCGTCGGGCCCGTAGTGGTCGACGAAGCACCAGGCGCCGACCATGCGGCGGCCGAGGTTCGGCAGCAGGCGGCGTACCTCGGAGGACTCCCCCAGCGGGACGCGGCGCGGGCTGAGGAGTTCCCGGACCGGTTCGGCGACGACGAATCCGCGGCCCCCGCACACCGAAAGCGAGGCCTGGCGATCGAGATTGCTCATGGGGGACAAAGTAGTACTGCCGGGGGCGGGGTGGAGGGTGTCCGGGCCGGGAGGAGGAGGGAGGGCACGTCGGCTCCGTGCGGGAGGCGGCGAACGGGGGCGTGGAATTTTGTGCCCCGGGCGGGGGTTGAGGGGGCAGAACGGCGCGCGGACTGCGCGCCGTCCGTACGGCAGACGGGAAGGGTGCAGGGCGCGATGAGCGAGAGCACGGCGTACTTCGAGCACGGGACGGCGGCGGAGCGCTGGGCGCGGGCCCAGCAGTTCTTCGAGGCGAAGGAGTACGCCACGGCCGCGCGCATCCTGGAGGGCCTGGCGGCCGGGGCCCCCGAGCAGCTGGCCCCGCGGCTGCTCCTCGCCCGCGCCCACTACCACTCGGCGCAGCTGCGGCGCGCGGAGGCCGAGCTGCGCGCGATCCTGGAGCGCTGGCCGGTGGAGGAGTACGCGCAGCTCATGCTGGGGCGGACGCTGGAGCGGCAGGGCCGGGCCCGGGAGGCCGTGCCGTACCTGCGGATCGCGGCGGCGCTGAACGGGGAGGCCGCGGAGCTGGGGAGGCCCGCCTCCCGGTAGACGGGCAGACGGGCGGGGTGGGCGGGCCCCGGCGGGCCGCCCCGCCGGGGCCCGGTTCCGGCCCCGGTTCCCGTGGGCCGGTCCCGGCGCCGGGCGGTGCGGTGCGGCGGGGCCGCCGTGCTCGGTTAGCCTGGCTGCACGATGACTGGCATGACTGGCGATGGCGCCACCGAGACCCGTTTCACGACCTCCTGGGGCGGGTTCGACCTGACCCGCTTCCCCGAGGACCCCCGCGACCGGCTGCGCGCCTGGGACGCCGCCGACGAGTACCTGCTGCGGTACCTCGCCGGAGAAGCCGGGGAGGAGGCGGGCGACGCCGGGCCCGGGGCCGTGGCGCTCGCGGGACGGCAGGTGACCGTGTCCGGCGACCGCTGGGGCGCGCTGGTCACGGCCCTCGCGGGCGCCGGTGCGGCGGGCCTGACCCAGGTCACCGACTCGTACCTGACCCGCGAGGCCACGGCGGCCAATCTGGCCCGCGCCGGGGCGGACCCCGCGGCGGCGCGGCTGCTGACCACCCGCGACGAGCCGCCGGCCCGGATCGACGTCCTGCTGGTACGGATCCCCAAGAGCCTGGCCCTGCTGGAGGACCAGCTGTACCGGCTGGCCCCGCACGTGCACGCGGACACCGTGGTGATCGGCACCGGCATGGTGAAGGAGATCCACACCTCCACGCTGAAGCTGTTCGAGAAGATCCTCGGCCCGACCCGGACCTCCCTCGCCGCCAAGAAGGCGCGGCTGGTGTTCTGCACCCCGCAGCCGCGGGAGGGAGCGGCGGCTGGCGCGGTCCCGCAGGCGGCGTCCGCCAGCCCCTGGCCGCTGGTGTACACCCTCGGCCCGGACGAGGGCGCGGCCGCCGGGCTGACGGTGACCAACCACGCCGGGGTGTTCTGCGCCGACCGCCTCGACATCGGCACCCGTTTCCTCCTGGCCCACCTGCCGCAGAGCCGCGGGCCGGAGCGGATCGCCGACCTCGGCTGCGGCAACGGCGTCGTGGGGACCGCGGTGGCGCGGGCCAACCCGGCCGCGGCCCTGGTGTTCACCGACGAGTCGTACCAGGCGGTGGCCTCGGCGGAGGCCACGTTCCGGCACAACCTGCCGGTGGGCGCGGCCGAGTTCCTGGTCGGCGACGGGCTCGCGGGCCTGCCCGCCGACTCGCTGGACCTGGTCCTCAGCAATCCGCCCTTCCACTCGCACCAGGCGATGACCGACACCACCGCCTGGCGGATGTTCACGCAGTCCCGGAAGGCCCTGCGGCCCGGCGGGGAACTGTGGGTGGTCGGCAACCGCCACCTCGGCTACCACCTGAAGCTGCGCCGGCTCTTCGGGAACTGCGAACTGGTCGCGGGCGACCGCAAGTTCGTGGTCCTGCGGGCCGTGAAGCGGCGCTGAGCCCCGCCCCCGCCGCGACCCCGCCGCCACCCGGCCGCAACCCCGACGCGGCCCCGACCGGGCACCGGAACCTCCCGCAGACGCGCAGCCGCCTGCGGGAGGTTCTTTTTCGTCCACCGTTTAGGTCGCTAGACCTAGTTTTATGGGTCGTGTGACCTATAGTCGGGTCCATGACTGACGAACTGCGGCACGACCCCGCCGGCCCCGTCCTGATCGCCGGCGGCTACGGCACCGTGGGCGCCGAGCTCGCCCGCCTGGCCGCCGCCGGTGGGCTGCCCGTCCTGCTGACCGGGCGCACCCCCGAGCGGGGGGCCGGGCTGGCGCGCGAGCTGGGCGGCGAGGTGCGGCGCTGGGACCTGGGCTCGGGCCAGCCCTTCCGGGCGGGGGTACGGGCGGTGGTCACCGCCGTCAACGATCCCGACGACCGGGTGCTGCGGGCGGCCGTCGCGGGCGGGGTGCCGTACGTGGACGTCACCCGCTGGACGGCCCGGCTCCAGCGCGCGGCCGCCCTGGCGGCGACCCTGCGGCCGACGGCGCCGGTCCTGCTGTCCTCGGCCTGGATGGGCGGGGTCAGCAGCCTGGCGGCCGCGGCGCTGGCCGCGCGCCTGGGCGGCGCGGAGACGGTCGAGACGGCCGTCCGCTGGGACACGGCGGACCGGGCGGGCGCCGATTCGGTGGAGTTCATGGACCGGCTCGGGATCGCCTTCGAGGTGGTCGAGGGGGGACGCAGGCGGCTGGTGCAGCCGCTGGCGGGCGCCCGGACGGTGGAGGTCGGCGGCGAGCCCACCCGGGTGGCGCGGATCGACACCCCGGAGCAGTTCACGCTGCCGCTGGCCCTCGGTACGCGTACGGCGGCCACGCGCATCGGGTTCAGCTCGGGCGCGGCCACCTGCGCCCTGCTCGCCGTCCGGCGGACCGGGTTCTTCCGGTGGGGTTCCGGGGAGCGCTGGGCCCCGGCCCGCCGGGCCCTGCTGTACTCCCCCGGTGCGGGCGGGACGGCCCTGGTGCGGGTGGACGTCACCCACGCGGGCCGGACGCTCACGGCCACCGTCCGCGACCCGCGCGGCCAGGCCCACCTGACCGCGGCCGGGGCGCTGGCGGGCCTGCGCCGGGTCCTGGGCGCCGACGGGGCCCCGGCCGTGCCCGGGGTCTCCTTCCCCGAGCTGACCCCGGTGCCCGGGGCGCTGCCCGCCGCCCTGGCGGCGGCGGGGGTGGAGCTGTCCGTCACCGGGGACGGCGAACACCGGGACGGCGTGCACCGGGACGCCGCGGCGGGAGCGGCCGCATGAGCCCGGCGGGCCGTACGGGCGGCGCCTCCGCAGGCGCGGGCAAAGGCGGCGGCAGGGGCGGCGGGCCCGCGGGCCCGGCCACCGGCCCCGCCACCGCCACCCCTGCCCCCACCCCCAAGGGCTCGCTGCGCCGCACGCAGCTGCTGGAGGCGGCCGAGCGGATCCTGTCGGCCGGCGGCGGCGCCGAGCTGACCATGCGGGGGGTGGCCGCCGAGGCGGGGGTACGGCTCGGGCACCTCCAGTACTACTTCCCCTCCCGCCCCGAGCTGCTGGCCGCCCTGCTGGACCGGATCCTCTCCGGCGCGCTCGCCCGGACGGCCGCCCTCGGCGCGGAGCGGGCCGACCCGGGTGCACTGCTGGACTCCGTACTCCTCGCCGACCACGGTGATCCGCACCTGGTGCGGCTGTTCACCGAGGTGTGGGCGCTGGCGGCGCGCGAGGAGGAGGCAGCCGCGGCCGTAAGGGAGTTCTACGCGGCGTACACCGGGCACGTGGCGCGGTTCATCGCGGAGCGCTCCCCCGGCGCCCCGGAAGCGCTGTGCCGGGCCCGCGCGGAGACCTTCGTGATGCTGGTGGAGGGCGCCTCGCTGTTCCGCTCGGGGGTGGCCTCGCACCGGTCGGCCGGTACGGACGCCCAGCTGCGGAGCACGGCGCTCGAACTGCTCAACGCCCCACCTCAACAGCGCTCCTGAGCTACCGTCACTTGGCCAGCCGGGTGCCGATCTCGTCGATGAGGCGGCCGGGTACGTTGCTGGCCAGGCCGACCGAGGGGCGCACCTCGGAGGCGCCGGGCCGGCCGAGGGCCGTGCCCACGGTCGCGGGGGCCTGCGCGGGGGCGGCCGCGGCTCCGCCGGAGGGTCCGTCGGCGGCGTGGGCCGCCGCACCCGCGGCGGTCAGGAGGGTGAGGGCCAGGGCGCTGCCGGCCAGTACGCGGCGCATGGTGTCTCCGCTCTTCGGGGGCCGGTTTCCGAGGGCGGCCCCGAGGGGGTGGGTAACGCGGACAGTGCCGTAACGAGCGGGGATGATCTTGGGTCACCGCCCGTACGCGGCCCCTCCCCCGCCCGTACCCGCGCCCGGCCCGTATCCCGCGGACCACCCGTATCCCGCGGGGCCGCCCCGTGGGAAAACACGTTGCCGCAGCCCGGTCGTCTCGACCAGGCTGCGGCCATGTCCCCACACACCGAAACCCGAACCACGCAGTCCCGCGGAGTCGAGGACCTGTTCCGGCAGGGGCGGCTCGTGTCCGTTCCCCGCCGTCCGGCCCGGCGCGAGCAGCTGCTCGCCCATCTGGCGCAGACCCTCTTCGAAGAGGGCCGCACCTATACCGAGCCGGAGGTGAACCAGGCCCTGCGCACCGTCCACGACGACAGCCCGGCCCTGCGCCGCTACCTGGTCATCAGCGGCCACCTGACCCGTACCCGGGACGGCAGCGCGTACCGGCGCGCCGGCTCGGCGTGCGGGGCGGAGCGGGCGGGCTGCTGACCGTCCGGCAGGCGGAGCCGGTGTACCGGGCGGCCGGCCTCGCCTACCCGGCCGACCTGGACCACCACCCCTTCCGCCCGAGGCGGCCGGGCCCCGCCGCCCGCGCGGCCCGGCCGCGTGGGCCCCGCGTGGCCCCGCCGCCCGCGCGGCTCAGAAGTTGCCGTAGTTGACCTGCCAGGTCGGCAGCCCCATGCGGCGCCACACGGCGACCACCCGGTCGCGGTCGTCCAGGGAGACCCGCACGGCGTACCGGTGGCGCACGTGCGCGTCGAACAGCTCCGCCTTGACGATGTCGTCCCCGCGGCCGTCGCCCGAGGCCCTCATCCACAGCTCGTCGTACGGGACTTCGTGGCGGGCCAGCCACTCCTCGGTGATGGCCCGGTGGTCCTCGCTGCGCCCCGACAGCAGGACGACCGCATCGCCCTCGGCGGCGCGGAAGGCCCGGAGCGCGTCGCGCACCGAGGGGTTGAGCAGATCGCGGTCGCAGCGCGTGAAGTCGTACGGGCCGCGGTCCCCGCGCAGTGCGAGGGTCCCGTCGATATCGCACATGACCGCGGCGGGCAGCGCCGGATCCGGGGTGTAGGGCGCCACCGGGCGGACCTCGTTGAGCCAGTCCGCGGTCAACTGCCAGCCGCCCTTGCGGGACTTGGCGTGCTTGTCGGCGAGGATCCGGATGATCTCCTCCCCCACCGGCCGCTCCCGGGCCGCGTCGCGCCGTACGCACTCCTCCACCGGGACCCCGGTGAAGTCGTGCACGGCGAACTCGGCGCGTCCCGCCACGGCCGCCTTGAGCCGCTTGGGGATGTGCGGGGTGAGGTGGGTGTTGTCGACGACCACGTCGAAGCCGTCCTCGACGGCGGCGGACACCGCGGCGTCCTGGATCGCCAGCACGGTCTGCTCGCGTGCGTGCGAGCGGCCCCCCTCGGGGTCCGGGAGGTCCAGCATGGTGCGCAGGTCGTCGAGGTTGACCCGGCGCATCCGGCCGCCGGACTCCTCCTGGAGGCGGCGGGCGGCGGTGGTCTTGCCGGAGGCGGGCAGCCCCGTCATGACGTGGACGGTGGGCACTTCAGTTCTCCTCATCGGTGGCGAAGGGGTCGGAGGCCTCGGGCCGGATGCTGCGCCACGCGAACAGGTCGGTGGGCCGGCCGTCGAGGCGCTGGAAGACGGCCGCGCGCAGCTGCGGGTCGGGCAGCTGCTTGGCCGCGCGGGCGAAGGCGCCCCGGTCCGCGGCCAGGTGGGCCAGCGAGGTGTACGCCGCGTCGACGGCGCCCTCCAGGCGGGCGAACTCCTCCTCCAGCCGGGCCACCACCGAGCGCACCCAGGTGTCGAACTCGTCGGGGACCTGCTCCAGCAGGGCGTCCAGGGGGCGGCCGCCGGCGCTGCGGATCCCGCCGAGCTCGGCCACCGACAGGCCCAGCCCCTGGGCGAGGCGCTTGGCGGAGGTGTCGGCGAACCGCTGGATGCCGTGGCTGCGCCAGATGTCGCGCTCGGTGACGCCCGTGAGCACCTTGTGCAGCCGGACGTACTCGGCGATCTTGGCCTTGGCGCGGACCCCGGAGGCGAAGCGCAGGACGTAGCCCTCCGCGTCGGTGCCGGTGGCGGCGGTGCCGTCGGGCAGGGTGTTGTTCTCCGTGAGCTTCACCAGCTCGGCCAGGGGCATGGCGGGCCACACCCGCACCACCGAGCCGAGGGGCTCCCAGCCGGCCGCCGCGCGGGCGAGCGGGACCTCCGCGCCGTCGGCGCCGAAGGCGGCCAGCAGCACCAGGTCGCGGCGGTCGCCGTAGTCCACGACGATGCGGTTCTGCGGGTACAGGATCTCGGCGAGGTACGTCACCCCGGGGACCAGTGCGGAGGTGTCCCGGCCGTCGAGGCGGCGCTGCGCCCAGGTGGCCTGCGCGCTGGTGAAGGAGCCCTTGGAGGCCGCGTGCCAGCGGTCCGCGTAGTGGAAGACCACGGCGAGGCTGCCGTCGACCTTGTCGTAGACCTCGAAGGGCTCGTCGGGCAGCGCGGGCGCGTACGGCTGGCGCGCCTCGTGCTCGCCGACGTTGAAGAACTTGGGCAGCGGGAGGGCGACGACGGCGCCGGTGGAGTCGTCGGCGACGAGGCCCCGGCAGCGGGTCGTGACCCTGTTCCAGATCCGCTCGTACTGGCAGGCGCGGGTGTACGTGTACAGGGACAGCGGCAGCTGCGGGTGCCGCTTGCGGATGACGTGGCCTGCATCGAGCGCCGCCGCCAGCTCCTGGGCCGGCAGCAGGTCGTGGAGAGTCAGGGTCGCCTGGCTCATGGGTGGATCCCCTCCCGTGGACGATGCGCCATTCTCCCGTGCGCCGGCGGCCGGCGACACCGAATTTGCCTGCGGCGGCGAGAAGAGCCGCAGGTCACACGGGGCTGCTGGGAAGGAGGGCGGCCCGCCGCGCGCTCCCCGGTTGCGGACGGGCCGCACCTGCGGTTCGTTCGAAGGAGGGGAATGCGATCCGAAGCGGGGGTGAGGCAAGGGGAAGCACCCGCACCCCTGGCCCCCTCCCGCCCCTCCCGCCCCTCCGGATGGTGGTGAACGGCTTGGACGCGCTGATCTTCACCGACCGCGCGGACGCCGGGCAGCGGCTGGCCCGCGCCCTGCTGCCCCTGGCCGCGGAGCACCCGGTGGTGCTCGGGCTGCCGCGGGGCGGGGTGCCGGTGGCCTTCGAGGTCGCCCGTGCGCTGGGCGCCCCGCTCGACGTGGCCGTGGTCCGCAAGCTGGGCGTGCCGGCCCGCCCCGAGCTGGGCTTCGGGGCGGTCGGCGAGGGCGGGGTGCGGATCCTCAACGAGGAGGTCGTCCGGATCAGCCGGACCGCGCCCGAGCGGATCGCGGAGGTGGAGCGGGCCGCGCTGGAGGCCCTCGCGGACCAGGCGCAGCGCTTGCGCGCGGGCCGGCCGCGGGTGCCGCTGGCCGGCCGTACGGTCGTCCTCGTCGACGACGGCATCGCCACCGGCTCGACCGCCGCGGCGGCCTGCGAGCTGGTACGGGCCCAGGGCGCGGCCCGGGTCGTCCTGGCCGTACCGGTGGCCCCGCCGGAGGCCGTGGCCCGGCTGCACGGCCCCGCGGACGAGGTGGTGTGCCTGTCCGCCCCGGCGTCCTTCCGGACGGTGGGCGAGTGGTACCGCGACTTCTCCCAGACCCCGGACGCGGAGGTCCTGTCCCTGCTGGCACGCGCGGCCGGTGACGGGGCCGGGGCCGGGGGTACGAACGTACGGGTGCCCGCCGGCGTACCTGTCGGCGTACCCGTCGGGAAGCCCCCGCACGCCCTGCTCCTGCCCGGTGACCTCGCGCTGCCGGACGGGGCGCGGGCCGTGGTGGTCTTCGCCCACGGCTCGGGGAGCAGCCGGCACAGCCCCCGCAACCGCCGGGTGGCCGCCGAGCTGAACCGGTCCGGGCTGGGCACCCTCCTGTTCGACCTGCTCACCGAAGCGGAGGCGGAGGCGGAAGCGGCAGACCGGGCCGCGGTCTTCGACGTGGCCGCCCTGGCGGCCCGCCTCGCCCGCGCCACCGCCTGGCTCCACGACCGCACCGGCCTGCCGGCGGGCTGGTTCGGGGCGAGCACCGGGGCCGCCGCGGCACTGCGGGCCGCGGCGGCCCCGGACCCGGGCGCCCTCGCCGTGGTCGCGCGCGGCGGGCGCCCCGACCTGGCGGGGCCGGACCTCGGCCGGGTCCGGACGCCGACCCTCCTGATCGTCGGCGGCCGGGACGGCGCGGTCCTGGACCTCAACCGCCGCGCCCGCGCGGAGCTGCGGCACTGCGAGAGCCGCCTGGCCGTGGTCCCCGGCGCCGGCCACCTCTTCGAGGAGCCGGGCGCCCTCGCGCAGGCCGCCGCCCTGGCCCGGGACTGGTTCACCCGCCACCTCCTCCCGGACCCTCCCCCACCACCCCGCGGTTGAGCGGACGAAACGAAAGGGACACGCCATGTTCGAGGAAAGCAAGGCCTTCAGCGGATACTCGGTCGACGACCTCGGCCGGGCCCGGGAGTTCTACGGCACCACCCTGGGCCTGGACGTCTCGGAGGAGAACGGGATGCTCTTCCTCCGCCTCGCGGGCGGATCCACCGTCCTCCTCTACCCCAAGGACGACCACGAGCCCGCCACCTTCACGGTCCTCAACTTCCCCGTCCCCGACCTCGTCCGCGCCGTCGACGAACTCACCGCCCGCGGCGTGGTCTTCGAACGCTACGAGGGCTTCGAGACCGACGAGCGCGGCATCGTGGGCGGCGGCGACGGGAGCATGCCCTCGATCGCCTGGTTCAAGGACCCGGCGGGCAACGTCCTGTCCGTCCTGGACGAGGCACCCTGACCCGGGCGCCTCACCCCCGGTAGGACTCCAGCAGCCGGAGCCATACCTCGCTGATGGTGGGGAAGGCGGGGACGGCGTGCCAGAGGCGGTCGAGGGGGACCTCCGCGGTGACGGCGATCGTGGCGGAGTGGAGGAGTTCGGCGACGCCCGGGCCGACGAAGGTGGCGCCGAGGACGGTTTCGCGGTCGAGGTCGACGACCATGCGGGCGCGGCCGCGGTACTCGTGGGCGTACAGGCCCGCGCCGGTGACCGCGCCGAGGTCGTGGTCCACGGCGCGGACGCGGCGGCCGGTGCGTTCGGCGGCGGCCAGGGTGAGGCCCACGGAGGCCGCCTCGGGGTCGGTGAAGACCACCTGCGGGGCGCCGGCGGTGTCGGCGGTGGCGGCGTACGGGCTCCAGGGGGCGGGGTCGGCCGCGGCCGGGTCGGTGCCCGCCGCCCGGGCGGCGATGGCGGCGCCCGCGATACGCGCCTGGTACTTGCCCTGGTGGGTCATCAGGGCCCGGTGGTTGACGTCCCCGACGGCGTACAGCCAGTCGCTGCCGCGGACCCGGCAGCTGTCGTCCACGTCGAGCCAGCCGCCCGGTTCGAGGCCGACGGTCTCCATGCCGATGTCGTCGGTGCGCGGGGCCCGGCCGGTGGCGAAGAGCAGCTCGTCGGCTTCGAGCAGTTCGCCGCCGGGCAGGACGGCGGTGACCGGTCCGGTGCCGCCCTCGCGGACCAGTGCCTCGACGGAGGTGCCGGTGCGGACCTCGGCGCCGGCCGCGCGCAGCCCCTCGGCGACGAGCTCCCCGGCGAAGGGCTCCATCCGGGGCAGCAGGCCGGGGCCGCGGGCCAGCAGGGTGACGCGGGAGCCGAGGGCCTGCCAGGCGGTGGCCATCTCGGTGGCGACGACCGAGCCGCCGACGACGAGCAGCCGCGGGGGCACGTGCTGGGCGGAGGTGGCCTCGCGGCTGGTCCAGGCGTGGGCGCCGGCCGCGCCGGGCAGGTCGGGCACGACGGCGCGGCTGCCGGTGGCGACGACCACGGCGTGCCGGGCGGCCAGGACGTGGTGCTCGCCCTCGGGGCTGGTGACGGCGATCTTCCGCTCGCCGTAGAGCCGTCCGTGGCCGCGGTAGAGGTGGGCGCCGACGGACTTGATCCAGTCCTCCTGGCCCTCGTCCTGCCAGTGCCCGGTCCACCAGTCCCGGTGGGCGAGGACGGCGGCGGGGTCGGGCGGGGCGGCGGCCGCCGCGGCCAGGCCGGGCACCCTGCGGGTGTCGGCGCGGGCCTGGGCGGGGCGCAGCAGGGCCTTGCTGGGCACGCAGGCCCAGTACGAGCACTCGCCACCGACGAGCTCGCTCTCCACCAGGGCGGTGCTCAGTCCGGCGGCGCGGGTCCGGTCGGCGACGTTCTCGCCCGCCGGTCCCCCGCCGAGCACCACGACGTCGTACTCCACGGCTCGGGTCATGGGGACAGTCTCGCGGGCGCGGGCGCGGCGTGCACGCCCGTCGGGGCCCTGGGGCCACCTGTCGGGGCCGTGGGGCCTCCCGGCCGCATCATGGCGCCGGACGGCCGCGCCGCCGCCCGTACGGGCACCCGGGCCGGGGTCAGGACTGCGCCGCGTCGCCCTGGGCCTCGGCGATCTTGGCGCGGACCTCGTCCATGTCCAGGGCGCGGGCCTGGCCGATCACGTCCTCGAGGAGGGCCTCGGGGAGGGCGCCGGGCTGGGCGAACACGGCCACCTGGTCACGGATGATCATGAGGGTGGGGATGGAGCGGATCTCGAAGGCGGCGGCGAGCTCCTGCTGGGCCTCGGTGTCCACCTTCGCGAAGACGAGGTCCGGATGCGCCTCGGAGGCCTTCTCGAAGACCGGGGCGAACTGCCGGCACGGACCGCACCAGGACGCCCAGAAGTCGATCAGTACGAAGGAGTTCGAGCTGACCGTGTCGTCGAAGTTGTCCTTGGTCAGTTCTACGGTGGCCATGTTGCGTCGTCCCTCTTTCGTCGTGTGCGGGCTCAGCCGACTCGGACAACCTCGGCCGGCCCCGCGGTATTCCGCGGGGCCCACCGTACGAGCCCCCGCGCGGGCCGCGGGTACGGGCCCCCGTACCCGTCTCAGAAGGGGTACCCCGCCGGCTCGCGCCGCACCGTGGTCCAGCGCAGCTCCGTGAAGGCGTCGAGGTTGGCCTCCCCGCCGAAGCGGGCGCCGGTCCCCGAGGCGCCCGTACCGCCGAAGGGGGCGACGGCCTCGTCGTTGACCGTCTGGTCGTTGATGTGCGCGATGCCGGTCGGGATCCGGTCGGCGAGGTCGAGCCCGCGGGCGGTGTCGCGGGTGACGATGCCGAGCGAGAGCCCGTAGGGGCCGGCGGCGGCGAGTTCGGCCGCCTCGTCCTCGGTGCGGAAGGAGCGGACGGGCGCGACGGGCCCGAAGACCTCCTGCGCGTACGCGGGGGTGTCGTCGGTGGCGGCGGCGAGGACCGTGGGCCGGTAGCACAGGCCCTGGTGGCTGCCGCCGGCGACGAGTTTGGCGCCCGCCGCCGTGCTGGCGCCGACCAGGGAGTGCACCCGGTCGCGCTGTGCGGCGTCGATGAGCGGACCGAGGTGCACCTGCTCGCGGTACGGGTCCCCCACGGCGAGGGAGTCCGCGCGGGCGGCGAGCCGCTCGACGTACTCGTCGTAGAGGGACTCGTGGACCAGGTGGCGGCCGGCGGTCATGCAGATCTGGCCCTGGTGGAAGAAGGAGCCCCAGGCGGCCTGGCCGACGGCGGCGGCCACGTCGGCGTCGCGCAGCACGATCAGGGCGGAGTTGCCGCCCAGTTCGAGGTGGGCCCGCTTGAGGGCGCGCCCGGCGGCCTCGCCGACGGCGCGGCCGGTGGCGGTGGAGCCGGTGAACGAGACCACGCGGACGCGGGGTTCGGACACCAGGGCCCGTCCGGTGGCGGGCCCGCCGGGCAGCACGTGCAGGAGGCCCGCGGGCAGCCCGGCCTCCTCGAACACCGCGGCGAGGGCCAGCCCGCCGCAGACCGCCGTGCGCGCGTCGGGCTTCAGCAGGACGGCGTTGCCGAGGGCGAGGGCCGGGGCGGCGGAGCGGATGGCGAGGATGAGCGGCGCGTTGAAGGGGGCGATGACGGCGACGGTCCCCGCGGGGACCCGGCGGGTGTACGAGAGCCGGGGGGCCTCGCTGGGGAGCACCTGGCCGGCCGGGCGGGAGGCGAGGGCCGCGGCCTCGTAGCACTCCTGGGCGGCCGTGTGCAGTTCGAAGGCGGCCTTGCCGGGTATCGAGCCGGACTCCCGCACCAGCCAGGTGCTCAGCTCCTCGGCGTGGGCGGTGAACAGGTCCCCGGCCTGGCGCAGCACGGCGGCGCGGGCGGTGTGCGGGGTACGGGCCCAGGCGCGCTGGGCGGTCTCGGCGCGGGCGGCGGCCCCGGCCACGTCGGCGGGCGCGGCGAGCCGGATCTCGGCGAGGACCGCGCCGGTGGCGGGTTCGGTGACGGGGGCCGGGCCGCCGGTGAGCGGGGCGCCGTCCTGCCAGGCGGCGGGGTCGAGCAGGGGCATGGCGCAGCCTCCGGATCGGGTTCCACACGGGCCGGGCGGGGGCCCGGGCACGCGCGCCATGCTATTCAGCGGGCGGGGCCGAAATCCCTCCACTTATCGGGCAGTTGATGACCTGAAACGATCGTCCGCGGCGGGTGGGGGCAGGAGGGGGCGGGGAGCGCACGGGACAGCGGGCGGGGCGGCGCAGCGGCGCCCCGCCCTCCGTCAGCGCTCCAGGACCAGGGCGATCCCCTGGCCGACCCCGATGCACAGGGCGGCGAGGCCGGTGCCCGAGCCGGCGGCGGCGAGCTGGTGGGCCACCGAGCCCGCGAGCCGGGCCCCGGAGGCGCCCAGCGGGTGGCCGAGGGCGATGGCCCCGCCGCGCGGGTTGACCCGGGCCGGGTCCAGCTCGGGCCAGTGGGCCAGGCAGCCGAGGGCCTGGGCGGCGAAGGCCTCGTTCAGCTCGAAGGTGGTCAGGTCCGCGAAGCCGCGGCCGGCCCTGGCGAGGGCGCGCTGCACGGCCTCGACCGGGCCCAGCCCGAAGAGCTGCGGCTCGATGCCGGTGACGGCCGAGGCGCGGATCCGGGCGAGGGGTTCGCGGCCGGTGGCGGCCAGGCCGGCCTCGTCGGTGAGCAGCAGGGCGGCGGCCCCGTCGTTGAGCGGGGAGGCGTTGGCCGCGGTGACCGTGCCGTCGGGCCGGAAGACCGGCTTGAGACGGGCCAGGGCCTCGGGGGTGGAGGACTCACGGATGGACTCGTCGCGTACGAGGTCCACGCCGGGGAGGGGGACGACCTCGCCGTCGTACAGCCCCGCGGACCAGGCGGCGGCGGCCTTGCGGTGGCTGTCGAGGGCGAAGGCGTCCTGCGCCTCGCGGGTGATCCCGTGCTTGTCCGCGATCAGTTCGGCGCCCTCGCCGAGGGTGACGGTCCACTCCTCGGGCATGGCGGGGTTGGTCATGCGCCAGCCGAGGGCGGTGGACCACATCTGCTGGTGGGTCGCGGGGTAGGCGCGCTCGGGCTTCTGCACCACCCAGGGGGCCCGGGTCATCGACTCGACCCCGCCCGCGACGGCCACGGAGGCGTCCCCGAGGGCGATGGCGCGGTAGGCCTGTACGACGGCCTCCATGCCGGAGCCGCAGAGCCGGTTGACCGTCACGCCCGGGACGCTGACGGGCAGTCCGGCCAGCAGCACGGCCATGCGGGCCACGTCGCGGTTGTCCTCGCCGGCGCCGTTGGCGTCGCCGAAGACCACGTCGTCGATGCGGGCCGGGTCCAGCTCCGGGCTGCGGTCGACCAGGGAGCGGACCACGTGCGCGGCCAGGTCGTCGGGCCTGACCCCGGCGTACGCGCCTGCGAACTTGCCGATGGGGGTGCGGACGGCGTCGACGATGTACACGTCGCGGATGCTCATCGGGGTCTCCTGGGCGGATCGGCGGATCCGTGCGGGTCGGGCGGCCGGACGCGTCCTGCCGGGCGGCGGCCGGTGGGCCGCCGCCGGTGGGCGCGCCCGCAGTCTCCGCCCGTCCGGCACACCGTGTCAACGCCCGACCGGACATTCGGTCGTCGCTTTTGCGCGCTCCCGCGCCCTCGGTCACGGGGGCGGCGGGACGGCCGCGGGCCGGGCAGGGCGGGGCCGGGGCGAGAGAAGCCCGGACGGAGGCGGGGGGCAGTACGGGATGCACCCCGGGGCGGGCGACGGGGTGGCCAGCCTGGGCGGCCAGCCGCCGGGCCGGGGCGCAGCCCGCCCCGGCAGCCGTCAGGTCGAGTCGCGCCCGACCGGCCGGGCGCTCATCAGGTCGAGGTGTACGGCGGACCGGGCGGGTTCGCGGACCGCGCGGTCCACCAGGGCGGCCAGGCGTCCGCCCGTGGGCATCTCGATCTGCACGGTGCTCAGCCGGGGCCGCAGCAGGCGGCCGAGCAGCAGGTCGTCGGCCCCCATGACGGCCGTGTCGCGCGGGACCCCGACGCCGGCGTCCTGGAGGGCGCGCATCAGGAGCATCGCGTACTCGTCGTTGTACGCGAAGACGGAGTCGAGCCCGAGTGCGGGCCAGCGGGCGGCCAGGCGGGCCGCGGACTCCTCCTCGTACGCGAGCGGGAGGGCCTCGACCCGGGCCCCGGCGGGCTCCGCCTCGCCGCGCACGCCTGCCAGCCGCGGCGCGGAGAACATCTCGAAGCCCGGCTCCTCGGGCACCACCACCCCGATCCGGCGGTAGCCGCGCTCCAGCAGGTGGGCGGCGGCGCGGACCCCCACCTCGCGCTGGTCGAGGACCAGGGAGTGGGCCCCCGGCACCCGGTCGGGGCCGAGGGTGATCACGGCGCGGGCGCCGGCCCGCTTGAGGGTCTCGACGTTGCGCGCGGACAGGGCGGTCTCCCCCAGGGAGACCACGGCGACGGGGCGCAGCTCCGCCCAGGCGCGCGAGGCCTGGTCCCCGCTCAGGCCCAGGCTGCCGTACTGGACCACGGTGTAGTCGAGGCGGCGCAGGGCCCACTGGAGCTCGTTGAGGAAGCGGCTGTAGAGCGGGCCCACCGGGATGTGCGGGGCGGGCAGCAGCACGATCCGGGTGTGCCCGGCGCGCAGGCTGCGCGCGGCGGCGTGCGGGACGTACCCCAGCTCCTCGGCCGCCTCGCGGACCCGGCGCCGGGTGGGCTCGCTGATCCGGACGGACGCGGCGTTGTTGAGCACGTACGAGACGGTGGCGCGGGAGACCCCGGCCAGGCGGGCCACGTCCGCGCTGGTCGGTACGGGGGCCGCCGCGGGGGCGGGGGCGGCCGGGTCGGCGGCCTGCGGCTCGGGTGACTGGGACATTGCCGTCGCATCTTTCCAGAACCGGGGGCACCGGGGTCTAGCGGTTGGCCTGAAACGGGTGCTAGACAGTGGTTACACGCGTAAGTGACACGTGTAACCACCCCTTCTTCCGGCCCCTCCCTGACCTCCCTCCTCCCCTTCCCCTTGCCCCCGCCTCCCCCTTTCTCCCGGACCCCTGCCCTGGAGGGCACCGTGGCCCCTTCCTCCCCCGGCGCCGGCACCGCCGAGGCCGCCGCCTCCCCGCCCCAGCCCGGCGCCCCCGCGCGCGGGCTGCTCCCGCTGCTCCTGGTCGCCAACACCGCGATGTACGCCCTGTACACGGGCGTCGCGGGCGTCCTGCTCGCCCTGCACGTCGAACAGATCGACCCCGCCGCGAAGGTGTCCAATTTCGGCCTGGTCGCAGGGGTCTCCGCAGTCTTCGCCACCGTCTTCAACCCCGTCGCCGGGGCCCTGTCCGACCGCTCCGGGCGGCGCAACCCCTGGATCATGGGCGGCGGCCTGCTCGCCGTACCCGCGATGCTGCTGCTCGGGTACGCCGACACCCTGCTGACCGTCACCATCGCCTGGTGCGCGGGCCAGGCCGTCATGAACGTCTACCAGGCCGCCCTGACCTCCGTGGTCCCCGACCGGGTGCCGGTCTCCGCCCGCGGCCGCGCCTCCGCGGCCGTCGGCCTGGGACTCCCCTTCGGCTCCGTGCTCGGCGCCCTGCTGGGTGCGGCGTACTCGGAGCAGTACCGCACCGGCTACCTCGTCTTCGGCGCGGTCGTCACCACCGGGGCCGTGCTCTTCACCGCCTGCACCCGCGAGCAGCGGCTGCCCGCGCGCCCGCCCGTGCCGCTGCGCCGGTAGCTGGCGGCCTTCGCGGGCGCGCTGCGCTCGCACGACTTCCGCTGGGCGTTCATCGGCCGCGCCCTGCTGGTCCTCGGCTACTTCGCCGTCATGGGCTACCAGCTGTACATCCTCCAGGACCACACCCGGCTGCCCGAGGGGATGGAGCCGGAGCAGGCCGTGGCGGTGCTCGCGCCGCTGGGCAGTATCGCGATGGTGGTCTCGACGGTCCTCGGCGGCTGGCTCTCCGACCGCCACGACCGGCGCAAACTGTTCGTCGGCGCCTCCGCGCTGCTGTCGGCCGGGGGCCTGCTGATCCCGGCCCTGTCCACGAGCTGGACCGCGATGCTGGCCTTCGCCGTGGTCAACGGCCTGGGCTTCGGCTGCTACATGGCCGTGGACACGGCCCTGGTGACGATGGTGCTGCCCGCCGCGCAGGACGCCGCACGCGATATGGGCGTGCTCAACATCGCCAATGCGGGGCCCCAGATCGTGGCACCCTTCATCGCCTCGCTGATCGTCTCGGCCGGCGGCGGCTACACCGCGCTGTTCCTCTTCGCGGCGGTGCTGTCGATCGCGGGCGCGCTCGCGGTCAAGCCGATCCGCTCGGTGCGGTGAGGCCGGGGCGCAGGAACCGGCCCCGCCCGACCACCACCACCATGACCACCACCACCACGACCACGACCCTCGACCATCCAACCGACCGGTCCACCCCGCCCGTGCGCGTCCCGCGCCCCGGCGGACCACAGGAAGGCACACCGCAGTGCAGCTGCACACCCGCACCTGGGGAGAGGGCGACCGCACCGCCCTCCTCGTCCACGGCATCATGTCCGACCACCGCACCTGGCGGCGGGTGGGTCCGGCGCTGGCCGCGCTCGGCTACCGCGTGATCGCCGTCGACCTGCGCGGCCACGGGGCCAGCGGGCGCGGGGAGTACACCCCCGGGCACTTCGCGGACGACCTGGCGGAGACCCTGCCGGAGGGCGCGGAGCTGGCCCTCGGGCACTCGCTCGGCGGGCTGGCCCTGTCGCTCGCCGTCGAGCGGCTGCGGCCGGCGCGGGCCGTGTACTCGGACCCGGCCTGGCACTTCGGCGGTCTGGGCGAGGAGGTCGACCCCGGGCTGTTCGCCGGCTTCAAGCAGGCGGGACGGGAGCAGGTGGCCGCGCTGAACCCGCGCTGGGAGGAGGCCGACGTGGCGGTGGAGCTCCAGACCCTCGCCGTCTGGGACGAGGCCTCGGCGCTCGGACTGGCCGCCCTGGCCGGTGCGGACCTGCTGCCGCAGCGGCCGGCGGTGCCGTCGCTGGTGCAGCTGGCCGATCCGAGCTTCCTGATCTCCGGGGAGTCGGCGGCGCTGCTGGCGGAGCGCGGTTTCGAGGTGCGGACGGTGCCGGGGGCCGGGCACACGGTGCACCGGGACGACTTCGACGGGTTCATGGCCTCCCTGGAGGGCTGGGTCTGAGCCCGTCCCGCCCCCGGGGGCTGCGCCGGGTCCGCCCGCCGGTCAACGTGCCGGCCCGCCCGTACCACCGCCGGATTCGGCCCGGCGCCCGGCTGCCCGCAGCGCAGCCGGGCGCCGGTGCGGCCGACGGCCCGCCAGGACGGCGTAGCGTGGCGCAATGACGAGTTCACTGGACGAGCCGGGGCGCCTGGGCGCCGCCGCCACCACCGAGGTCGAGCCGTTCTCGATCGGCCCCGTGCACATGACGTACGCGCCCGACCCCGACGGGGACCCGGATCCGGGCGAGATCGTGTGGACCTTCGTCCCGTACGAGGAGAACGACGGGCGGGGCAAGGACCGGCCGGTCCTCGTCGTGGCCCGGGAGCCCGCCGGGACCGTGCTGGCGGTGCAGCTGTCCAGCAAGCGGCACGACCGCGACCGCGAGTGGGTGCCGCTGGGCGCGGGGCCGTGGGACGCGGCGGGCCGGGACTCCTGGGTGGACCTCGACCGGGTGCTGCGGGTGCACGAGGCGGGGATGCGCCGGGAGGCCTGCGCGCTGGACCGGCGCCGCTTCGACCTGGTCGCGGGGCGGCTGCGGGAGCGGTACGGCTGGTCCTGAACGGCGTACGGGCGCTCCTCGACGCCGTACGGGCGTTTCCGAGCACGGTACGGGCGGGCACGGTGCGGCCGCCCCGGGGCGCGCTGCGGGCGGCGGGCGCGCTCCACCGGTTGTGTCTGGAGTGTCCGGTTTTATGCTGGGGGCAGGCCGGGGCGTCCGCCGCGGCCGGTGCGGGCGGTGCGCCGTCCGCGCCCCGGCTTCGAAACCATGGAGCAGCCGAAGGCCGAGATTCGTTCCTGCGCCCCGAAACGCCCTTCGCCGGACGATCCTTGGCGAAAAGGGATCTTGCCGGGGGTCCTGCGCACCGGTTCAGTGGTGCGGTCACGGCGTCGACACGGAGGATCCGGCCATGCCACAGGAGTTGCTCGGCAGCCACGCCCTCGCAGTCACCGAGCCGGAGGTCGAGGCGCTCATCCACGGCATCTGTTTCAAGACAGGCCCGCCGCGGTCCACCGGAGCGGAACTCGAATGGCTCGTCTACGACACGGAAGATCCCGCGCAGCCCGTACCGCCCGACCGCCTGGAAGCCGCGCACGCCGCGGTGGAGCGGCTCTCCCTGCAGTCCCGGCTCACCGTCGAACCCGGTGGGCAGCTCGAACTCAGCTCGCAGCCCGCCGCCTCCGTCACCGAGTGCGTCGAGGGGCTCGACTCCGACCTCACCGCCGTCCGGGCCGCCCTGCGGACCCGCGGCCTCGCCCTCCACGGGCTCGGGTGCGACCCCCGGCAGGGCGGTCCCCGCCGCTTCCTCCAGCACCCCCGCTACCAGGCCATGGAGGCCTTCTTCGACCGCACCGGGGCCGCCGGGCGCTGGATGATGTGCTCCTCGGCCTCCGTGCAGGTCTGCCTCGACGCCGGGTACGAGCAGCCCGGCACGCACGGGTACGCGCGGCGCTGGCGGCTGGCCCACCTGCTCGGCCCGGTGCTGGTCGCGGCCTTCGCCAACTCCCCCTCCTTCTCCGGCCCCTACGCGGGCTGGCGGTCCGCCCGCCAGGGGGTGTGGGCCGACCTCGACGGCCACCGCACGCTCGCCCCGCCGCTGGCGGACGAGCCGCGGGAGGCCTGGACGCGGCACGTGCTCGACACCGACGTGATGTGCATCCGCACCCCGGAGGGGCGGCCGTGGGAGGTGCCCCGCGGGCTGACGTTCCGGGAGTGGGTGCGCACCGGGGCGCCGGGCCGGCCCACCCGCGAGGACCTCGACTACCACCTCACCACCCTCTTCCCGCCGGTGCGCCCCCGCGGCCACCTCGAACTGCGCATGATCGACGCGCAGCCGGGGGCGGACGGGTGGATGGTGCCGGTGGCGGTGACGGCGGCCCTGTTCGACGACCCGGAGGCCTCGGAGATCGCGTACCGCACGGCCGAGGACCTGAACGGCCGGGCGGGCAGGGGGCCCGCCCCGCGCAACTCCCTGTGGCTGACCGCGGCCCGGCAGGGGCTCGCCGACCCGGTGCTGCGGGCCGCCGCCGAGGTGTGCTTCCGCGCCGCCGCCGGGGCCCTGCCCCGGCTCGGCGCCTCCCCGCGGCTGACCGCCACGGTCGCGGCCTTCGCGGACCGCTACACCCTGCGGGGCCGCTGTCCGGCGGACGACCGCTACGACGAGCGCTACGGGGCGCGCCGCACGGCTGCCGGGACGGAGGCCGGGGCATGAGCGGCGCACCGGCCCCGGAGCCGCTGCGGCAGCCCGCCGCGCCGCAGGAGCCGGCCCCCGGCCCCCCGGGGCCGGCCCCGGGCCTGCGGGAGCGGGCGCTGGCCGCCCTGACCGCCGCGCGCGCCCGCACGGCGGCGCTGACCGACTGCGTCCCGGACCCCGAGCTGACGGCCCAGCACTCCCCCCTGATGTCCCCGCTGGTGTGGGACCTCGCCCACATCGGGAACATGGAGGAGCTCTGGCTGCTGCGCCGGGTGGGCGGCCGTGAGCCCATGCACCCCGAGATCGACCCGCTGTACGACGCCTTCGAGCACCCGCGCGCCGAGCGGCCGTCACTGCCGCTCCTGGCGCCCGGCGAGGCCCGCCGCTACGCCGCCGAGGTCCGCGGCCGGGTCTTCGACCTGCTGGAGCGCGTCCCGTTCGGCCCGGCGGACGAGGGCGGCGGCCTGCTGGCCGACGGCTACGCCTTCGGGATGATCGCGCAGCACGAACAGCAGCACGACGAGACGATGCTGATCACCCATCAGCTGCGTACGGGTGCCCCGGTGCTCACCGCCCCGACTCCCGACCCCCCGCCCGGACCGCCGGTGCAGGCGGCCGAAGTCCTCGTGCCCGGAGGCCCGTTCACCATGGGTACCTCCACCGAGCCCTGGTCGCTGGACAACGAACGGCCCGCGCACGTAAGGGACCTGGCCCCGTTCTGGATCGACACCGTGCCGGTGACCAATGCCGCGTACCTGGAGTTCATGGCCCAGGGCGGCTACCGGGACCCGCGCCTGTGGGCCCCGGAGGGCTGGGAGCAGGTGCGGCGCACGGGCATCGCGGCGCCGCTGTTCTGGCGCCGCGAGGCCGGGGAGTGGGTGCGGCGCCGGTTCGGCGTCACGGAGGCGGTGCCGCCCGCCGAGCCCGTACTGCACGTGAGCTGGTACGAGGCCGACGCCTTCGCCCGCTGGAGCGGCCGGCGGCTGCCCACGGAGGCCGAGTGGGAGAAGGCCGCCCGCCACGACCCGGCGTCCGGGCGCTCCCTGCGCTACCCCTGGGGTGACGCGGACCCGACCCCGGACCACGCCAACCTGGGCCAGCGGCACCTGCGCCCCGCCCCGGCGGGCAGCTACGCCCGCGGCGCCTCCCCGCTGGGGGTGCGGCAGTTGATCGGCGACGTGTGGGAGTGGACGGCCAGCGACTTCGAGCCGTACCCCGGCTTCCGGGCCTTCCCGTACAAGGAGTACTCGGAGGTGTTCTTCGGGCCGGAGCACAAGGTGCTGCGCGGCGGCTCCTTCGCGGTGGACCCGGTGGCCTGCCGGGGCACCTTCCGCAACTGGGACCTGCCCGTGCGCCGGCAGATCTTCTCCGGCTTCCGGACCGCGAGGGATGCCTAATGTGCCGTCACCTCGCCTATCTGGGGCCGTCCGTGCCGATGTCCCGGCTGCTGACGGAGCCCGCGCACGGCCTGCTGCGGCAGTCGTGGGCGCCGCGCCACCAGCGGTACGGCACGGTGAACGCCGACGGGTTCGGCGTGGGCTGGTACGCGCCGGGCGATCCGGTGCCGGGCCGCTACCGCCGGGCCGTGCCCGTCTGGGGCGACCCGTCCTTCGCCGACCTGGTGCGCGTGGTGCGCAGCGGGGCCCTGCTGGCCGCCGTGCGCGACGCGACCGAGCCGGGGGCCGACGGGGAGGCCGCCGCCGCGCCCTTCGCCGAGGACCGGTGGCTGTTCAGCCACAACGGGGCCGTGCGGGGCTGGCCGGACGCGGTGGCCGGGGCGGCGGCGCAGCTGTCCCCGGCCGAGCTGCTGCGGCTGGCGGCCCGTACCGATTCGGCGCTGGTGTGGGCCCTGGTGCTGCGCCGGCTGCGGGCCGGGGACGATCCCGGGACCGCCCTGGCCGAGCCGGTGCGGGAGCTGGCCGGTGCGGCGCCGGGGTCCCGGCTGAACCTGCTGCTGACCGATGGGAAGACGCTCGCCGCGACCGCCTGGGGCGACACCCTCTGGTACCTGTCCGATCCGGAGGCCGGCCGGGTCGTGGTCGCCTCCGAGCCCTACGACGAGGACGTCCGCTGGACCGGGGTCCCCGACCGCACCCTGCTGACCGCCACCCGTACCGCCGTGACCCTCACCCCGCTCAAGGAGCCCACCCCGTGAGCCGTTTCCAGCTGACCCGCACCCTCGACGGGACCTCCGCCGAATCCGCGCTGCGCGCCGACGTGCTGCACGGACTGACCCGGCACCCGAAGGAGCTGCCGCCGAAGTGGTTCTACGACGCCGCCGGCAGCGAGCTGTTCGAGGAGATCACCCGGCTGCCCGAGTACTACCCGACCCGGGCCGAGCGGGAGATCCTGCTCGAACGGGCCGGTGAGATAGCCGCCGCGAGCGGGGCGCGGACCCTGGTCGAGCTGGGATCCGGCTCCTCGGAGAAGACCCGGCACCTGATCGACGCCCTGCCCGCGCTGGACCTGTACGTGCCGGTGGACGTCAGCGAGAGCGCGCTGGAGGGGGCTGCGGAGACCCTCCTGGAGGCGCACCCCGCGCTGCGCGTCCACGCGGTGGTCGCCGACTTCACCCGGCCGCTGGTGCTGCCGGACTCCCCCGGTCCGCGGCTGGTGGTCTTCCTCGGCGGGACCATCGGGAACCTGCTGCCCGCGGAGCGGGCCGCCTTCCTGGCGGCGGTCCGCGGGATGCTCTCGCCCGGGGACGCCCTGCTGCTGGGCACCGACCTGGTCAAGGACGAGGAGGTGCTCGTGGCCGCGTACGACGATGCGCAGGGGGTGACGGCCCGGTTCAACCTCAACGTGCTGTCGGTGATCGACCGGGAGCTCGACGCGGACTTCGGGGCGTACGCCTTCGACCACGTGGCCGTGTGGAACCGCGAGGAGGAGTGGATCGAGATGCGGCTGCGGGCGCGCCAGGAGGCGAACGTGAAGATCCGCGCGCTGGACCTGGTGGTGCCGTTCGCGGCGGGCGAGGAGATCCGTACGGAGGTGTCGGCGAAGTTCCGTCAGGAGGGGGTGCGGGCGGAACTGGCGGCGGCCGGGCTGGAGCTCGCCGAGTGGTGGACGGACCGGGCGGGGCGCTTCGCGCTCTCCCTGGCGACGGCTTCCTGACCGGTCCGCGGAACGGTTGCCGGGCCGGTCCCGGCGCCGGTCTCCGTGCCGGTCCGCGCCCCGGATCCCGCCGGACCGCCGCCGGTGGCCGCCAGCTGGGCTGCCCGGGCCAGGGACCGGCGGTCCGGGTGGCGGCCCGGCGGGATGCGGGGCAGCAGGCGGACCTCGGCGGTGATCCCGCGGGCCCGCGCGATCCGCCACAGCGAGGCCGCGAGCGGGTCGTCGCCGACGAAGGCGGGGGCCGCGGCGAGAGTGCCGTCCGGCAGGCGGTAGCCGATGTGCACCGGCTGTACGGGCACCCCCGCGTCCAGGGCCGCCTGGAAGGCCGCGGGGCGGAACCGGCCGTGCGCCCGGCCGCACCAGGTGCTGCCCTCCGGGTACACGGTCACCCGCGACCCGGCGCGCAGGGCCGCGGCGAGGGCGGCCACGGTCGCGGGCAGGGCCCGGATCCGGTCCCGTTCGATGAACAGGGTGCCGGCCAGGGCGGCGAGCGCGCCGAGCACCGGCCAGCGGCGGACCTCGCTCTTGGCGAGCATCCGGCTCGGCAGGGCGGCCGCCACCAGCGGCACGTCCAGCCAGGAGATGTGCCGGGCCACCACGAGCCGGCCGCCGGGCGGGCCCGCCTGCCCGTGGACCTCGGTCCGGACGCCGAGGGAGCGTACGAGCAGCCTGCACCAGGTGCGGACGACGGCCGAGCGGGGGCCCGGCGGGAGCAGCCGGACCAGTGGGAAGCAGGCCGCACCCGCGAGGGCAGCCACGGCCAGGGCGGCCAGCCGCAGCACGGCCCGGGGCGCGCCCGCGGCCGCCCCCTCGTGGACCGCACAGGCCCCGGGGGTGCAGGGCGCGGCGGGCAGCCAGGTGCTCATGCGGCCGGGGCGAGGGCGAGGAAGTGGCGCAGGTAGCGGGGGTTGGCCCGGCGCAGCGAGAGCAGGACGTACAGGTCGGCGACGCCGAACTCCACGTCGTGCGCGGGCTCTCCGCAGACCCAGGCGCCGAGCCGCAGGTAGCCGCGCAGCAGCGGGGGGAGTTCGGCGGCGCTCCGGGGTCCGGTGGCGGCGCCCGCGGGCGGCTGCCAGGGGCGGTGCGGGGTGACCCGGTACCCGGCCGGGGCGAGGTGGCGGGCGAGGACGGTCTCCCGGGTGGCGGCGGCCAGGGCCCCGCCGTCGGCGAGCGGTACGGAGCAGCAGCCGGCGAGCCACTCGTGGCCGCTGCGCTCCATGTAGCGGGCCAGCCCGGCCCAGATGAGGGCGATCACGGCGCCGTTGCGGTGGTCGGAGTGGACGCAGGAGCGGCCCAGTTCGACCAGGTCGGAGCGGATCGGGGCGAGGGCGGCGAGGTCGAACTCGCCCTCAGAGTAGAGCCGTCCGGCGACGGCCGCCCGCTCGGGCGGCAGCAGCCGGTAGGTGCCGACGACCTCGGCGCGCTCCTCGTCGAGGACGAGGAGGTGGTCGCAGTACGCGTCGAAGGCGTCGGAGTCGAGACCGGGCTCGGGCCCGTCGAGGCGGGCGCCGAGCTCCCCGGCGAAGACCCGGTGGCGCAGCCGCTGGGCGGCGCGCACCTCCTCCTCGTTCCGGGCGAGCCGGACGGTGTAGCGGGCGGCGGGGACGGGTGCGGATGCGGGCGCGGGGGAGGCGGCCGGTGCGGGGGCGACGGCGGCGGGGCGCAGGGCGGCGGGGACGGGTGCGGGGGTCGGGGGCGCGATGCTCATGGCGGCTCCAGTTCCGGACGCGTGGGCGCCGGGGCCGCTGCGGTGCGGCCCGGCACCCCACTTCTCCCGCTGCCGGCTGGATTCGACGTGTCGGGCCGGGGGCCCGGGGATGTGGGGATGCTGAATGCCCGGTTCGGGCCCCGTACGCACCCCTGCGCGCCCGCGCGCGCCTGCGGCCCGTACGGCAGCCGGGGCTGCCGTACGGGCCGCAGGTGCGGTGCGACGGTCCGGGTCGACGGTCCGGGTCAGCGGTCCGCGCTGAGCACCTTCGTGATCACCGCGGAGGCCTCCTTGGCGGCCTTCTGCGGGTCGGTCCCGGTGAGTACGGCCGTCATGTACGGCTTGATCGGGTTGTTCGCCTCGACCTCCGCCCAGCGGGCGGACTTGGGGGTGGCGCGGCCCTGGGCGGCGCCCTCGGCCATGGTGGCGGCGCCCTCGTTGCCGGAGACCACGTGCGCGAGGGTGGTCTTGTTGGGCACGTAGCTCATCGCGCGGGCGAGCTCGGTCTGCCACTTCTCGCTGACGAGCGCGCTGACCACGGCGAGGGCGGCCTTACGGTTGGCCGTGCCCTCCGGGATGATCAGGTCGGAGCCGCCGGTGAACACCGCGCCCGGCTTGGCGGCCGTCTTGCCCGGGATGGGGAAGAAGCCCAGCTTGCCGCGGAGTTCGGGGTTGGCCTGCTCGATGGCGGCGACCTGCCCGGGCGGGGCGATGATCTGGGCCACGTCCCCGCGGGCGAACACCTCGGCCTGCGGCGGGTTCTCCTCGTCGGCGTCCTTGGGGCCGTCGCCGAGGGCCTGGAGCTCCTGGTAGAACTTCATGCCCTTGAGGGCCTGCGGGGAGTCGAGCGCGCCGTTCCACTGGCCGGCGCCCTCGACGGCGAGGTCGCCGCCCTCGTCCCAGATGAATCCGGCCAGCACGTACCAGTTCTGTCCGGCCAGGTAGATGCCCTGCTTGCCGTTCTTGTCGAGGCTCTTGGTCGCCTCGATCCACTCGTCGCGGCTGCGGGGGGCCTCGGCTATGCCGGCTTCCTTGAAGTGGTCCTTGTTGTAGATCACCACGCGGTTGGCGGCGTACCAGGGGATGCCGTACTGGGCCCCGTTGATGCTGCCGGGCTCGGCGAGGCCCTTCAGCCAGTCGCGGCCGCCCCAGTCGCGCAGCGCCTCCAGGGTCAGCTCGCTGAGCCCGCCCCGCTCGGCGTACTGGGCGACCTGGGTGTTGCCCACCTCGACGACGTCGGCGGACTCCTTGCCGTCGAGCACCCCGTTGACCTTGTCCACGATGCCGGTCCACTCCTGGATCCGGATGTCCAGGTCGATGTCCTCGTGTTCGCGCTCGAAGGTCTCCGAGAAGCGGGCGAGGAACTGGTCCGAGGCGCTGCCCTTCATCAGCCACACGGTGACCTTCGTGCTCCCGCCGTCCGAGCCGGGAAGCTGGCCGCAGGCCGTCAGGGCCGTTGCGGCCAGGATGGCCGCGGGCACGCCAAAGAAGCGCTTCTTCACGAATGTCACCTTCGGGGTAGATCGCAGATGGCTTGAAATTGGCATGGACCAATGCCCCGGTCAAGGGGGGATGCGCAGACTTTCTTCACAGAAACCCCACCCGGCCCCCTCCCAACACAGGGCAATTGGGGCCAACCGCTGCGATCGTGGCGCAACTCACCCATGTGGCGGATCGCCCGGCCCGTCGCACCCCCGACACCGCGCGGACCCGGGGAGGGTGCGGCACCGTGGACTCCAGCCCCCCGGGCAAGGGAACACGCCCTGCACCGCCGACCCTGGAGCGTCGCATGTCGAACCACACCTACCGCGTGACCGAGATCGTGGGCACCTCGACCGAGAGCACCGACCAGGCCGTCCGCAACGGCATCGAGCGGGCCGCGCAGACCCTGCGCAACCTCGACTGGTTCGAGGTCACGCAGGTCCGCGGGCACATCGAGGACGGGCGGATCGCGCACTACCAGGTCGGCCTGAAGGTGGGCTTCCGCCTCGACGCGGAGGACTGACCCGGCCGCCGGCGCCGCGCCCGGGGACTCCGCAGGCCGGAGCCCCGGGGTGCGGCCCCCGGCCGCGGTCGCCTCAGGTGCGCCCCTCGCGCTCCTGCGCGTCCTTCAGCTCCGCCGAGGCCGCCGCCCAGTCGGCGCGCACCACCCGGTACCCGGCCGCCCGCGCCGCCGCGCAGACCAGCTCGTCGTCGTCCACCAGCATCCGCACCTCGCGCCCGCGCGCGATGCGCCCCAGCACCTCCAGCTTGGTGACCCGGGCGGGCCTGCGGTCGTGGTTGGCGCGCATCCACACCCGGCCCTGCGGCAGCCCGTGCGCCTCCAGCCAGGCCAGGGTGTCGGCCCGGCATCGCTCCGGACGCCCGGTCAGGTACACGACCTCGCACTCGGCCCCGCTGTCCACGGCCATCCGCACCCCGCGCTCCAGCGGGGGGTCCTGCGGGGCCGCCCCGAAGAACCCGGCCCAGTCCCGGGGCCTCCCCTCCAGGAAGTGCTGCCGGTGCGCGGTGTCGGCCAGGGTCCCGTCGAGGTCGAACACGGCCAGCGGCCGTCTGCTGTCATCGCTCATGGCGGCAGCGTAGGCACGGCCGCCGACAACGCCGGCAGGACGGCTCACCGCGTGGCGCGGGTCAGCCCCTGGGCGGCCGCGCCCCGCGAGAGGACCGCCTCCGCGACCCGGCGGTCGACGGCCGCGTACTCCTCCCGCTTGCCCGCCGGGGCCGGGCAGGAGGCGCACACCACCCGGAACGGCGGGCCCATGTCCGAGTACTGGGTGAGGAATTCGGCCTTGGCGACCGTCCAGCGCCCGGGGTGCTCCGGGGAGGGTGCGAAGGTGAACCGCGGGATCGAGGACTCGTTGCCCCGCCGCTTGTCGGCCGGGACGAAGCTGGCGACCTGGTCGCCCATCCCGTACACGACCCAGGTGCCGCCGATCTTCTCGTAGGGCTGCGGGACGTGGTTGTGCGTGCCGAGGACGAGGTCGATGTCCGGGAGCCCGCCGGTGCGGGCGGCGGTCAGGGTGCGGGCCAGGGCGCGCTGCTCCGCGTCGGGCGCGGTCTGCCACTCGGTGCCCCAGTGGATGCTGAGCACGACGACCTGCGCCCCCGCCTTCCGCGCGGCGCGGGCGTCGGCGATGATCCGGGCCGGGTCGGTCAGGTTGACCGCCCACGGTTTGCCCTCGGGGAGCGGGATGCCGTTCGTGCCGTAGGTGTACGACAGCTGGGCCACCTTCGCGCCGCCCGCCGCGTACCAGGCCGGGGCCTTCGCCTCGGCGGCGCTGCGGGCGGAGCCGACGTGCCGCAGTCCGGCCGCGTCCAGCCCGTCGAGGGTGCGGACCACGCCCTCGTACCCGGCGTCGAGGGTGTGGTTCGAGGCCGTCGAACAGCCCTCGTAGCCGGTCTCCTTGAGGGCGGCGGCGAGCTGCTGCGGGGCCTTGAAGAGCGGATAGCCGGTGTAGGGCCCGCCGGGCGGCCCGTACGGTATCTCGTGGTGGCACAGCGCCAGGTCCGCGGCCCCGACCACCGGGGCCACCCCCGCGAGGATCCGCCGGAAGTCGTGGCTCCCGCCGCCCGGCCCCTCCTGCGCGTCCTGCGAGGCCCGCGCGATGATCGACGGGTACGGGATGATGTCGCCGGTCGCGACGAGCGTGAACGGGCGGCCCGCGGGGGCCTCGGACGGGGCCCGGGACTCCCGGCCCTCCCCGGCCCCGCCGGCCCCCAGGCGTCCGCTGCCCTCGTCGCCGGAGCCGGGGGTCCCGGGGAGCAGCAGGAGGCCCGCGGCCGCCGCGGCGAGCACGGCGGCGCCGGCGACGGCCGCCGCGACCGCCGTACGCCGCCGGCCCCCGGCCGCCGCCTTGCCCGTGCTGCCCGTACCGGTGCCCGCGGCCGGGCCCGCCCGGCCGTCCGCTTCCGCTCCCCCGGCCGGCTCCGCCGCCTCGGTTCCCATGCCCCGCCCTTCCGCTCCCCGGACCCGCCGGATCCGTACGTACGTCCGATGAGACGGGATTGCGGCCGTACCGGTTGCGCGGCGGCGGGCCCGGGTCAGGGGCGGTGCGCCACGTTCAGCTCGGCCGCCGAGGTCCAGGGGTTGCCCCCGGCCTCACCGAGCGCCCGGAGGCGGACGAACCGGGCCGTGCGCGGGGTCAGGGCGACCTCCTGCTGCGCCGCGGTGTCGGGGAAGGTCCCGGTCGCCGCGGCCGGGCCCCAGGTCGTCCCGTCCGCCGAGGTGTACACCTCGTAGGCGGCGATCCGCCCGTTGCGCTGGTTCTGGCGGGGCAGGTACAGCAGCCGGGAGACCTGGTACGCGGCCCCCAGGTCCAGGGTGATCTGGTGCGGCAGCGGGTCCGTGGCGGTGGACCAGCGGGTGTGCCAGATGGTCGCCGGGTCCCCGTCGAGCACGTTGGAGGCCCGGCCGTCCTCGTTCGCGGTCTCCTGGCTGTCCACGGAGGCCACCGACACGGCCGACTGCGGGACGAGTTCCTCGCCCCCGCCCCCGCCGCCCAGGTCGTCGACGGCCAGGTCGTCCAGGATCAGGTCGGCCTCGTCGTGCGAGCCCTCGGGCGTGGCCTTGCGGATCCCGATCCAGGCGTCGGCCCCGGCGGTGAAGGTCGCGGTGAAGGAGGTGGGCGTACGGGCCTGGCCGAGGGCGGTGGCGGTCTCGGCGCTGCCCGAGCCGGTGACGAAGCGGTAGTCGTCGCCGAAGGCGGCCTCGTAGCGGAACTGCACCCGGTAGGTGCGGCCCGGGGTGAAGCGCAGGGTCTGCGGGAGGGTCCGGTAGACCAGGCCCGGCCGCTCCTCGTGGGACTTCAGCGAGTTCCCGCCGCCGATGACGTCGTCCACGAGCTTGCCGTTCCAACCCGCCTGCGTGTACGGGGCGTTGCGCTGGGCGACGTGGGTGCGGGGGTCGGTGGCGGCGCCGCCCGCGCCGCCCGGGACGAAGGGCCCCCAGCCCGCCTCGGGGCTCTCGAAGTCCTCGGCGAACCAGTGCCCGCCCGCGGGGGTGCGGACGGCGGGCACGACCTGCACCTCGTCGAAGTACACGGTGCCCCCGGCCGCGGCGGCGGACAGTTCGAGGGTGGCGGCCGAACCACCCGCGGGGATCTCGAAGTGCACCTTCATCCGCTGCATCCTGGTGCCGTTCTTCTCGCTGCCGCCCAGGGTGTTGACCAGCGGGGAGGAGTCGGCGTAGACGGTGGCGGGGGCGCCGCCTGCCGGGGTGACGGTCAGGGCGGCGCGGCGCCCGGCGGGGGTGGCGACCCACACCGAGGCCGCGTACGTGCCGGGGGCCAGGCCGGTCATGGTCTGCGCGACCCGGGGCGCGGTGCCCGCGGCGGCCGTCAGCTCCTGCTGGCCCTGGGCATTGCGGAGCACTGCGGCCCCGGCTCCGGTGACGGTCCAGGCGGCGAGGTTCCCGGCGTAGAAGCCGGGGTCCTTCAGCGGGGTGCCCTCGCCCCAGCGGGGGTCGGCGGCCGCGGGAGCGGCGCCGTCGTAGAGCACGTACGCGGTGCCGGCGGCGGCGTCGAGGGTGACGGTGCCGCCGGCCGTGGCGGGGTCGGGGAGGGGGACGCGGCCGGTGTCGGTGAGGCGGTAGAGCTTGGGGGCCGTCCAGCCGGGCGGGAGGGTCCACGCGGTCCTGCCGCCCGCGGCGTTCCAGTGGTAGAGCCTGCCGTCCCGGGGCAGCAGGTAGGCGCCGCCGTCGAGGACGGTGCGGCCGCCGCTGGTGATGCGGCGGGAGTTGCCCGCCTTCGTGACGGCGGTGCCGTCGGCGAGGGTGACGGTGTCGGCCGTCCACTTCACGACCGGGGAGCGCTGGAGGAACTTGGCCGGGAGGTTGACCCCGAAGGTGGTCTTCAGGAAGGCCGTGAAGTCCTTCTTCCCCTGCCAGCCCTCGTAGGCGGCCAGCTCGGCGCCGCCGAGCAGGGGGTGGCGGGCGATCCAGTCGTCCTTGGCGTGGTTGGCGATGAACCGGGCGATGGTGGAGTTGACGCCCTTGTGGTCGCTGCCGCCGTAGTCCACGTCCGCCGCCCAGTGGTGCCACAGGGACTGGTCGGTGAGGGAGTCGGGGAACTCGGTGGCCACCTGGAGGCCCAGTCCGGTGATCTCCCGGGTGAGCCTGCGGGAGACGTAACCGTCGCCGTACCAGACGTCCACGTACAGGAAGTCGAGCCCGGGGGCGGCCGCCTTGAGGTCCTGGAGCCTGCGCAGCCGGTCGCCGGACTGGCCGTCCCTGCGGGTGTCCACGTAGTACGACTGGTCGAGCCAGTCCCAGCCCTTCCCGCCGGTGTGCCGGGCGGGGTCGAAGGTGGCCGAGACGGGGTACTCCTCGGTGGCGTTGACGTGCACGCCGAAGTCGGCGTTGTAGGCGTGGCCGGAGCCGGTCAGGGTGCGCAGGGCGGCGGCGCCGCCGAGTTTGGCGCCGATGTCCTTGTAGTCCATGTGGGCCGAGTCGTGGCCCTCGGAGGCGTAGCCCTTGAGGAGGACGAACTGCCCGAGGCCGTCGGTGGCGTGGAAGACCCGCTTGGTCTCGTCGAGGGTCTGGGCGAAGGGGTGGGTGGCCTGGGAGGCGAAGTTGAAGGGGATGCGCTGGACCACGCGGTCGGCGGTGTCCTGCCAGCCGGTGGGCGGGGTCCAGATGTCGCGGTAGGCGACGGCGGCGTCCTGCCAGTCCGCGGCGGAGTCGCCGTTGCGGTCCCCGGTGACGGCGACGCGGGCGTACGGGAGGGGTTCGGTGTCGGAGTCCGCGGCGCCCTCGGCGCGGTGGACCCAGCCGCCGCTCCACAGTCCGGCGCGGCGGTAACCGCCCTTGTCCACCACCTGTTTGGCGATGCGGCCGTTCTCGCGGGCGGTGCCGCCGGCGGGCCGGTCCTCGTACGAGTTGGAGTCCACGGCGGCGGCCAGCCGGCCCGCGGACAGCAGTCCGTACATGACGCTGGTCGCGGCGGGGTCCACGGGGGTGCTGCCGGTCACCTGCGTGAAGGTGTCCCCCGTGCCGGTGGTGGCGGTGTGCATCCGCGCGGTGGCCAGGGCCGCCCCGGCGGTGGTGCTGCGGACGCTGACCAGGTTGTGCCCGGGGACGGACAGGGTCCGCACCCGCAGGGCCGGGGTGTCCTCGACGGCGGTGACGCGGAACTCCAGCACGGAGCCGCTGACCGAGAGCCGGGCCCGCAGGACCACCCCGGAGAACGACAGGGCGTAGTCGACGCGGTCGGCGGCGACGGCGGAGGACACCTCGGGCGTGTACGCGGTGCCGTTGACCAGGATGCGGGTCAGCACGTCCTCGTTCCCGTCGAGGACCGCGCCGGTGGCGCGCTGGGTGTACCCGATCACCCGGGGGAAGCCGGCGTCCACGCGGACGGACAGGTCCGCGGAGGCGATGGTGACGGGCGAGTCGGCGGATGCGGGGCGGAGGGAGGCCGGGGCGGGGAAGGCGGCCGCGCCGGCCCCGGCGGCTGGCGCGGGCGCCGGGGAGGCGGAGGAGGCCGCGGGGAGGCAGACCAGCAGCGGGGCCGTCAGAACGGCCGCCGCCGTCGCGGCACGGCGGGGGGTGCGCATGGGTACTCCCGGGAGTCGTCGGCTGTGGCGGGGGGTGCGGGGGTGTTGGACGTGCGGGGCGTGCGGTGGTGTCGCCGGCGAGCCAGCTTGGCCCGGCGGGCGCGGGCGGGCCCATGGACAAAACCGCGGCCGGTCATGGACTTCTGGACGCGGGGGCGGGGGCGGTCCGGCCGGGGGCCCGGCGCAGGCCGGTGCGGCGCAGCCGGGGGCCCGGCGGAGGCAGGTGCGGCGGAGGCGGCAGGGCGGCGGAGACAACGGGGTGGCGGGGACGGCGCAGACGGCGGGGCGCGGCCGGCCCCGGCGTCCAGACGTCCATGACCGGCCGGGAGCCGGACGGCCCCGGCAGGACCCGGGCGGCCCAGGCAGGACCCCCAACGGCCCCCGGCGGCCCCCGCAAGGCCCCGGCGGCTCTGCCCGGGCGCGCGAGCGGCTCCCGCGGGTCCGCCTACGACAGCCGGACCGCGGGGGGCGCGGGGGCGCCCTCGAGTTCGAGGACCCAGACCTCGTTGGCCCCCTCGCGCAGCACCGGGCCGGGGAGGTAGAGGCCCTGCTGGGGTCCGGCGGACCAGTACCGGCCCAGGCAGAATCCGTTCACCCACACGAACCCCCTGGTCCAGCCCGGGAGTTCGACGGTGGCGTCCCCCGCGCCCGAGACCCGGGCCGTGCCCCGGTACAGCCCCGGCGGGCCGTCCGCGGGCGGCGGACCGGAGGGCAGGGCGGCGACGCGGGCCGCCCCGGCGGGGCCGTCGAAGGAGTCCAGGCGCAGGGGGCGGGCGCGCACCCCGTGCAGGTACTGGCGCTCGTGCCGGATCCCGCCGGTGAGGCCCTTCGGCTCGCCGAGCCGGGGCCCGTAGTTGACCCGGCCCAGGGATTCGGCCCACAGCTCCACCTCGGCCGGTCCGGCGACCGGTTCGGGCAGCACGGCGTCCTCCTCGGTCAGGATCCCGGCCCGCACTCCGTCCACGTACACGACCGCGCGGTCGCGCAGCCCGCCCACGGTCAGCGGGTAGGGCTGCCGGGGGCCGGGCACGGACACCCGGTAGCGCACCAGCCCGCGGTCCACGCCCAGTTCCTCGAAGGTCGGCGGGTCGCCGGAGACCGTCTCGGGTCCGCCGAGTCCTTCGAGTACGGCGTCGAGCGGGGTCCATCCGGACAGGTCCGCCGCCACCGGTGCCTCCAACTCGGGCGGATGTGGGGGAAGTTCGGGCAGGGGACCGGAAGCGTACCGGGCCAGCACCTCGCGGAAGGCGTGGAACTTGGCCGTGGGGCGGCCGCGTTCGTCCACGGGGGCGTCGTAGTCGTAGGAGGTGGTCCCGGCCAGCAGCGGCCCCTCGTGCAGCGCCCCGCCCCGGTTGGCCCCCGCCCAGCCGCCGAAGCTGGTGCCGCCGTGGGCCATGTACAGGTTGACGGAGGCGCCGGCCTCCAGGATCTCGCGCAGGGTCGCGGCGGCCCCGGCAGCGTCCCGCCCGGTGTGCTCGGCCCCCCAGTGGTCGAACCAGCCGCACCAGAACTCCATGCACACGAGCGGGCCGCGGGGCCGGTGCCGGCGCAGGGCCGCGAAGGCCTCCCCGGCCCGGGAGCCGAAGTTGACGGTGGCCAGGACCCCGGGCAGGGAGCCGCCGGTGAGCATGTGGTCCTCGGGTCCGTCCGAGGTGAACAGGGGTACGGTCACCCCGCCGGCGCGCAGCAGCTCCGCCAGCCGGTGCAGGTACTGCGTGTCGGAGCCGTAGGACCCGTACTCGTTCTCCACCTGCACCATCAGGACGGGCCCGTCGCCGGGCCCGCCGCTCTGGTACGGCACGATCTGCGGGAGCAGGACGTCGAACCACTCCCCGACCAGGCGCAGGAAGCGGGGGTCGCGGGTGCGCACCCGGCGGCCGAGCGGGCCGGTCACCCAGTACGGCAGCCCGCCGTTGTCCCATTCGGCGCAGATGTACGGGCCGGGCCGCACGAGGGCCCGCATCCCGGCCTCCTGCACGGCCGCCAGGAAGCGGCCGACGGCCCCCACGTCGTGCAGGGTGTCCGGGTGCGGCTGGTGGAGGTTCCACGGGACGTACGTCTCCACGCAGTCGAGCCCCATCGCCCGCAGCACGGCCAGCCGGTGCGGCCAGTGCTCCTCGTGCACGCGGAAGTAGTGCAGTGCCCCGGACAGCAGCCGTACCGGCCCGCCGTCCCGTTCGAAGTGGTCCTCGCCCACGCGGAAGTCGCTCACACCGGCCACCCTCGCCCCCTGGCGGCCCGCGGGTCCATGGACAAAGATCGGCTGTCCTTGGACACCGGGAGGGCGGGCGGATGTACCACACGTGGATGCGCTACTTCTCGCCCGGCCCGGTGCACCGCCGGCTGGGGCTGGTCTGCCTGGGGGTGGGCCTCCAGTACGGGGTGCTGCCGCCGGTCGGGCCGCGGACGCTGGACCACCACGTGGCGGTGGTGGTCTCGGCGGGCGGCGGCTGGTTCCGGACCCCGGACGGGCGGCGGGCGCCCGTCGCCGCCCCCGCGCTGATCTGGCTGGTGCCCGGGACGGAGCACGAGTACGGGGCGGATCCGGCGACCGGCTGGGACGAGTGCTTCGTGGACTTCACCGGGCCCGCCGCCGACACGTACACCGAGCTCGGGTACATCGATCCGCAGCGGCCGGTCGTACCGCTCGGGGAGGCGGAGGGGGCGCGGGCCGTGGTGGCGCGGATCGCGCGGGCCGCGCACCGCGGGAACCCGCTGCTGGAGGTGGAGACGGCCGCGGCCGTGCACGAACTGCTGGTGGTGCTGCGCCGGGCCCGTGCGGACACCGCCCCGGACGGGCACCCGGTGCTGGAGGCGCTGGCGCGCGACGCCTTCCTGCCGCTGTCGGTGGCCGGGCACGCGGCGCGGCACGGGATGAGCCCGGCGGAGCTGCGGGCGGCGGTGCGCCGGGGCGCGGGGTGCAGCCCGAAGGACTTCCTGCTGGGGATCCGGCTGGGGCGGGCGAAGGAGCTGCTGGCGGCGACCGAGCTGCCGGTGGCGGCGGTGGCCCGCCGGGTGGGCTACGAGGACCCGGCGTACTTCTCGCGGCTGTTCGCGCGCCGGGTGGGTACGGCGCCGGTGCGCTTCCGCGCCCAGCAGGGGCGGGCCGTGCCGGGCGGCTGGTCGGACCGGATCCCGGACCCGGCCGACCCCCCGCTGCTGCGGCCCCCGCAGGCCCCGGGCGCGGCAGGCTGAGGCGCGTACCGGCCGGGGAGCCGGACCGCCCGGGAACCGAACCGCCCGGCCGGGGGTCCAACCGGCGGACGGTCCGGCATCCGGGACCGCAGGAGCGCGGGAGGACGGTCAGGACATGGAGCGGGAGACGGGGAGGGCGGGCCGCAGGGCGCTGGCCGCGGCGGTGCTGCTGGCCGCGGCGGCGACGGGCTGCGGGGAACCGGGCGGCGGCGGGGGCGGGGGCCCTGCGGGGACGCCCGCCGCGTCGGAGCCGCCGCAGCGGCAGGTGCCGAAGGGGCCGGAGGGGCGGCGGATGCGGGAGGTGGCCGCGGCCTGGGAGGGCTCGGCGGCGGCCCGGGCCTGGCGCACCGGCTACTTCCCGCTGGAGGAGCAGGTCCGGCTGCCGGAGGGAGCCTTCCACAGCACCGGGGACAAGGAGGCCTTCCACCGCAAGGACTTCGCCACCGCGCTCACCCTGCCGAAGGCGGCCGCGCCCGGCAGGGTCCGCTGGACGGACGGCAGTTCGCTCAGCGTCGCCCCGCTGTCCGCGGCGCAGGCGTACGCGCAGCTCGACGCGGGCGGCACTGCCGACGGGCCGCGCTCCCTGACCGTCACCGCGGTCCGCTCCGGCACCGCGTCCGTGGCGACCAGCCGCGGCCCGGCCGAGGTCCCCGCCTGGTTCTTCACCCTGCGCGGGTACGCCCGTCCGCTCGTCCACCTCGCCGCTCCGCCCACCCCCCTGCCGACGGCCGGGGTGCCGGGTCCGGAGGTCCCCTCGGACGACCTGATGCCGCTGATGTCCTTCGAGTCCGTCGCGGCGGACGGCCGGACCCTGACCGTGGTCGCGGGGCACGGGGCCTGCGACGACGGGGCTGCCGTGGACGTGCTGGAGGGGGCCGGGACGGTGGTGCTGCGCGGGCGGATCAAGGGCGGGGACCGGCCCGGCGCCTGCACCGCGCAGCTGCTCTCCCAGCGGGTGCAGGTGGTGCTGGAGCGGCCGCTCGGCACCCGGGTCCTGCTCGACGCGCACTCCGGGGAGCCGCTGACCAGGCGCCCCGGGCCCGCTGCCGGAGGGGGCTGAGCCGCCGCCCCGGGCCGGGCAGGCCCGGCCAGCGGGGCCCGCCTTGCCGCGTTCCCGGCCCGATCGGCCGCACGTGTACCAGAATGGGCGGCGGAAGGAGCCCGGGACCGGCAGGGAGAAGGCGGAGCGACATGGCGAGGACGGAGTTGCGGCCGCACCAGCGGGAGGCCGTGGACGCCGTGCTGCGCGCGCTCCAGCCGCCGCCGGGCGCCCGCTCCGGCGCCGCGGGCCGCGGGCTGCGGACCCAGGTGATCATGGCGACGGGCTCCGGGAAGACCTTCGTGGCGGCCCGGGCTGCCGAGGAGCTGCGGGCCCGCCGGGTGCTGGTCCTCGTCCCCTCCCTGGACCTGCTGGTGCAGTCCGCCGCGGCCTGGCGGGAGGCCGGGCGGCACGGAACCGTGCTGGGCGTCTCCTCCCTGCGGGAGGCCGAGGCCGGGTTCCCGAACACCACCTCGGGCGAGCAGCTGGCGGCGTGGTGCCGCGGGCGCGGGAGCACCACGGTCTTCGCCACGTACGCCTCCCTGGGCCTGGGCACCGTGGAGCGGGCGCACCGGGCGGGGCTGGGGGCCTGGGACCTGGTCGTGGTGGACGAGGCGCACCGCACCTCGGGGCGGATCGGCAAGCCGTGGGCGGTCGTCCACGACAACGCCCGCATCCCGGCGGCCCGGCGGCTGTACATGACCGCGACCCCGCGGCTGTGGCAGGGCCCGGACGAGGGCGAGCCGGGCGGCGCCGGGCCGGCGGGCGCGGCCGCGGTCCGGGAGGGGGACGGGGCGGAGCTCGTGGCCTCGATGGAGGACGACCCGGAGGGCCCGTTCGGGGCGGTCTGCCACCAGCTGACCCTGTCGGAGGCCATCGACCGCGGCATCGTCGCCCCGTACCAGGTCGTGTGCGTGGACGTGACCGACGCCGGGTTCCAGGCGGCGCTGCTGCTGGGCGCGGACGCCCGCTCGGACGCCGTGCGCGGGGCGCGGCTGGCCGCGCTGCAGACGGCGGCCCTGAAGGCGGCGGCCCAGGAGGGCCTGCGCCGCACACTGGTCTTCCACCACCTGACGAAGGAGGCCGAGGCCTTCGCGGCGGGGCTGCCCGCCGTGGCCCGGCAGCTGCACGAGGCCGACCGGGCGGGCTTCCCGCGCGGGGTCTGGGCCGACTGGCTGTGCGGGGAGCACCGGCCGCCGCACCGCCGGGAGGTGCTGGAGGAGTTCGCGCGGGCGGAGCACGGCTTCCTCAGCTCGGTGCGGGTGCTCGGCGAGGGGGTGGACACCCGCTCCTGCGACTCGGTGTTCTGGGCGGACCTGCGCGGTTCCATGCCCGATCTGGTGCAGGCGGTCGGGCGGGCGCTGCGGATCCGGCCGGGCGAGGGCAAGGTGGCCTCGCTGGTGGTCCCGGTGCTGCTGGGGCCCGGCGAGGAGCCGGACGCGATGCTGGGCTCCCGGGCGTACGGGGACCTGGCCCGGCTGCTGGAGGCCCTGCGGGCGCACGACGCCCGCGTGGTGGAGGCGCTGGCGCAGCCCCAGTCCCCCGGCGCGTACCAGCAGGCGGGCCGTGGCCGCAGCGCGGCGGCGCCGGGGCTGAGCGCACCGGCCCGGCAGCTGCTGAAATTCTCCACGCCGCGGGACCCGGCGGTGCTGGCGGCCTTCATCAGCCTGCGCATCCTGAATCCCGAGAACATGCACTGGCAGCGGGGCATCGCCGCCGCGCAGGTGTACGCACGGCTGGAGGGCGACCTGAAGGTGCCCTTCGGCTACCGGGCGGGGACCCCGCGGGAGGCCTGGCCGGAGCCGCTGGCCGGGTTCCCGCTGGGCCAGTGGATCGCCGACGCCCGCCGGGCCCACAAGCGGGGGCGGCTGTCGGCGCAGCGGACCGCGCAGCTGGACGCCCTCGGGATGGTGTGGTCGCACTTCGACGTGGCCTTCGAGGAGGGGCTGGCCGCGGCCCGCGGCTGGGCGGCGGAGCACGGGCACCTGCTCGCCCCGGTCGAGGCCGCCTGGCGGGGCTACCCCGTCGGCATCTGGCTGAAGAACAACCGGGCGGCGGCCCGGCGCGGGCCGGGCGCCCCCGGGGCCCTGCCGGAGGAGCGGCGGGAGGCGCTGGAGGAGCTGGACCCGGCCTGGTGCCCGGACTGGCCGATCTCCTGGCAGCGGCGGTTCCGGCTGGCGCGGATCGAGTTCGAGGCCAGCGGGCGGCTGCCGCACCGGCCGGGCGAGGCCGTGGTGCAGGGCGAGGACCTGGGGGCCTGGGTCCGGGCCCAGGCCGCCGGCTGGGACCGGCTCGAGCTGGCGCAGCGCTGGCTGCTGGAGCACACGCTCGGGGTGGTCCCGGCGGCTGCGGCGGAGCAGCCGCGGACCCGGGTGGGCCATGCCGAGAAGTGGGCGGCCAATCTGGCGGCGGCCCGGCAGTTCCGGCGGCGCGAGGGGCACCTGCGGGTGCCGCGCGGACACGTGGAGGAGGTGGGCGGGACGACGTACGGGCTGGGCGCGTGGATCGCCAACGCCCGCAGCCGCGCGCACCGCCTGAGCGCGGAGCGGGTCTCCGCGCTCGACGACCTCGGGATGCGCTGGGCGGAGGCGGGGCCGGAGGCGGGTTCCGGTCGGGTGCCGCGTGACTGAGGGCGGCCGGCGGCCAGTTCCCGGGATCCGGCGCGGGGCGCGCCCCGACACCCCGGCCGCACGGGCCCGTTGGGCCGCGTCGCAGGGGCATCCGCGGTCAGGACGCGAGGGGGAGGCCCTCCGCGAGGCGGAACGCCCCCTGGTCGCGCAGGACATAGCCCTCGTGCGTCAGGGTGCGCAGCAGGTGGTACGTGGTCGGGAGCGGGATCCCGGTGAGGCGGGCCAGGCGCTTGGCGGTGACGGGCCCCTGCGCGTGCAGGGTCTCGACGAGGCGCAACGCCCGCTGCACGGAACCGATGAGGGTGGGGGCGGCGTCCTTCGGTGCGGGTTCAGCGGCCATCGGTGCTCCTCCGGTGTGCGAACGAGTCGGAGCGGCGGTGCCGGTGGCACCGGGCGACACGGAGTGCCGTAAGCCATGTAAGTCCCTCTTCCCCCTCCGGACCAGGGGACTCGCGTAGAGCTGACCCTAAGATCATCTGATGCTCGGCGGCCGCAAGCGGAAGCTGTTCCGCTCCCGGCGGGCGGCCGGCCCGGCGGGGCGGGTGGTTGACTGGGGCCCATGAGTGACCTGTTCATCAAGATCTGCGGGCTGCGGACCGAGCGGGACGTGGACGCCGCCGTCGGAGCCGGGGCCGCCGCCGTCGGGTTCGTCTTCGCCGCCAGTCCCCGGCTGGTCGACGCGGCCACCGCCCGCCGGCTGGCCGCCCGCGTCCCCGCGGACGTGCTGACCGTCGGCGTCTTCCGCGGCCAGCCCCTGGCCGAGGTGCGGGCCCTCACCGAGGAGAGCGGGATGCGGGCCGTGCAGCTGCACGGGGACGAGGGGCCCGAGTACTACGCCGGGCTCCGCCTGCCCGGCCGCACCCTGCTGCGTGCCACGGCCGCCACGGGCGGGCGGCTGCGCTGCGGGGAGCTCGGCGAGGACCTGCTCCTGCTGGACTCCCCCGACCCCGGCTCGGGCAGGCCGTGGAACTGGGGGTCCGGGGACTTCCCCGCCCCCGAAGGCCGCTGGCTGCTGGCGGGCGGGCTCCACCCCGGCAACGTGGCCGAGGCGGTCCGCACCGTCGCCCCGTGGGGCGTGGACGTCTCCAGCGGGGTGGAGAGCTCCCGCGGGGTGAAGGACCCCGCCCTCATCGAGGCGTTCATCACCGCCGCCCGCGGGGCCTGAGGACCGGGCCGGCCGGGCCCGGCCACCGGGCCCGGGGTTGCGGCCCCCGCGACAGGCCCGGACACCGGCCCGGACCCCGGCGGCCCTCCCCGTCAGCCGATCGCGTCCCCCGGGCCCGGCCGCCCCCTCCCCTCAGCCCGCCGCCTCCGGTGCCCCGCGCGCCGCGTCCGCCGCGGGCCGGGCCGCGGGGCGGCGCTGCGGCATCCCCGCCCGTACCGCGGCCGCGCAGGCCAGCCCGCAGGCGGCCAGGCCCGCCCAGACGGCGGCCGGGGCGCTGCCGCCCGCCGCGCCGAGGGCCGCGCCCACGGCCAGGTTCCCGACGGTGACGCCCACCCCCACGACGGTGTTGTAGAGCCCGTAGTGCGTGGCCACCAGCCGCTCCCCGCAGTGGCGGACGATCGCGTCCATCTCGAAGGGGTACGCGGCCATGGTGCCCAGTGCCAGCAGCAGCGCGGCGAGCGCGGGCGGCCCCGCCGCGAGCGCCCAGCGCGCCGGTCCCGCCCCCGGCACCGGCACGGCGGCCGCGGCCAGCAGCGGCAGGAAGGCCGCCGCCATGCAGGCCAGTCCGGCCGCGAGGGCCCGGCCGGGCTGCAGCCGCGCCCGGCACCAGGCCGTCACCCGGGTCTGGAGCAGTACGGTCCCGAGCCCGGAGACGACGAAGAGCAGGGCGGTCGCGACGGTGGCGGCGGTGCCGGTGCCGGCCACCCGGCGGACCTCCAGGGGCAGGGCGAGGTAGACCTGGAAGCCCAGGACGTACGAACCGCTCATCGCGGCGGCGAAGAGCAGGAACCTCCGGTTGGCGAGGATGCCCCGCCACTGGGCGAGCACCCCCTCCCGGGCACCGCCGCCCGCCTGCGCACCGGCCTCCCCGCGGCGCGCGGGCAGGGCCCTGACCTGTACGGCGCCCAGGACCGCGAACACCGCGGCGGCCACCAGGCACACGAGCCGGAACCCGGCCCCCGCCAGCAGCATCCCGACGAGCGGGCCCGCCAGGATGCCGGCCTGGTAGTACACGTGGAACAGGGCGAAGGCCTCGATGCGGCGCTCCCCCGCCTCCGCGGCGAGGTAGGCGCGCACGGCGGGGTTGAACAGCGCCCCGGCGAAGCCGGTGGCGGCGGAGGCGGCGATCAGGGCGGGCACCGAGTCCACGAGCCCGAGGGTGGCGAACCCCGCGGTGCGCAGCAGCAGTCCGGCCACGATGAGGGGTTTGTAGCCGAGCCGGTCGGCCAGGGTGCCGCCGATCAGGAACATGCCCTGCTGGCTGAAGTTCCGTACGCCGAGGACGAGTCCGACGATCCAGCCGGCCAGTCCGAGCCCGCCGGACAGGTGCTGGGCGAGGTAGGGCATCAGCATGTAGAAGCCCAGGTTGATGCTGAACTGGTTGACCAGCAGCAGCCGGACGCTGCGGTCGTAGGAGCGGGTCTGCGCGAGCAGCGAGCGGGAGCTCACCGGGTCCCCCCGTCGGCGGGCCGGTCCCCGGCGGCGGTCTCGTGCCCGGCGACGGGGTCGAGGACGCGGGCGCAGCGGGTCCAGCGGGTGACCTCGCGTTCGCCGGGGTGGGCGAGTTCCTCGGGCCCCTGGGCGGGTTCGCCGCCGAGGAGTCCGTGCCGGGTGCAGTACGCGTCGTCGTAGACGGTCTCCAGGTAGCGCTGGGGCCCGTCGGGGAAGACCGCGGCGATGCGGGTGCCGCGCGGGCGGGTGCGGGCGAGCCAGCCCGCGACCAGGGCGACGGCGCCGACGCTCCAGCCGCCGGTGGCGTAGTGGGAGGCGGCCAGCCGCCGGCAGGCCCAGACGGCCTCGGCGGGGGCGACCCAGTGCACCTCGGAGAAGCTGGGGTAGGCCACGTTGCGCGGGTGGATGCTGGAGCCGAGTCCGCGCATCAGGCGGGGGCGGGCGGGCTGCCCGAAGATCGTGGAGCCGACGGTGTCCACGCCGACCAGCTCCAGTCCGGGCTGGATCCGCCCGAGGACGCGGGAGATCCCGGCGGAGTGGCCGCCGGTGCCGACGCTGCACACCAGGACGTCGATGTGGCCGAGCTGCGAGGCCAGTTCGAGGGCGAGGGGCGCGTACGCGGCGACGTTGTCGGGGTTGCCGTACTGGTCGGGGCACCAGGAGCCGGGTTCGGCGGCGAGGAGGGCGGCGACCCGGTCGCGGCGGGCCTGCTGCCAGCCCCCTTCGGGGTGGGGTTCGGCGACGGTGTCGATGCGGGCGCCGTGGGCGGTCAGGAGGCGGACCATGGAGGGTTCGAGCCCGGGGTCGGTGACGAGGGTGACGGGGTGCCCGTGGACCATGCCGGCGAGGGCGAGGCCCAGGCCGAGGGTGCCGCTGGTCGATTCGACGATGGTGCGGCCGGGCTGCAGTTCGCCGCGGGTGCGGGCGCGTTCGACCATGTGGAGGCCGGGCCGGTCCTTGATGCCGCCGGGGTTGAAGCCCTCGAGTTTGGCCCAGAAGCCGCGGTCGGGCCCGGTGAAGGGCTGGGAGACCCGCAGGACGGGGGTGTTGCCGACCAGCCCGGCCAGGGTGGCGCCGCCGGGGGCGGGGGCCGGGCGGCGGGGCGCCGCGGGGGGCGCAGCGGCCGGGGTGGGCGGGTTGGTCTCCGTGGGAGTGTTCACGGTCTCGCTCTCGGTTCGGTGCGGACGGGTGCGCAGGCGTCGAGAGGGACGGGCCCGGGCGGGCGCGCGGGGCGGCCCGCCGCCGGGGCGGGGCGGCGGGCGGGGGCCGGCCGCCGCGGGTGCGGCGGGGCGGCGTTCCGGGTGCGCGGGGGCGGCCGTACGGGGCCTGGGGGGCCGTACGGCGGCGGGGGCGCGGTGCGCGGGGGCGGGTTCCGGCGGTGCGGACCCGGGCCCGGGGCCCGGGGCTCCTACTGGCGCACCACGGCCGACTGGGCCGCGTGCGCTATCGGGACGACGAACCCCCGGGTGGCCGCGGGCACGTGGGCGCACGGGGCCGCGGCGGGGGCGCTGTCGTCGCGGCACTCCGAGCCGAGCACGGAGAGGGCGGGCACCCCGAGGTGGGGGCCGGCCGGGGGCTGGGCGAGGACGCAGGACTCGGCTCCGTGGGCGGCGCCGTGCCGGCCGTGGTGGCCGTGTCCGCCGTCCGGGTCGCCGGATCCGGCGCAGCCGTGGTCCGGGGCTGCGGCGGACGCGGCGGGCGCGCCCGCATGGGCGGCCGCCGCGTCCGGTGCGGCCGCATGGGTGAGCAGCAGCCCGAGGAGGACGAGTCCGGCCACGGCCAGCAGGCGCAGGGCGGCCGTCGCACGGCCGCCCCGGGTACCGGAACGTGACCCACCCGTCATCACGCCGTGATCCTAACCCCGCCGCGGGGCCGCCCCGCCGGGCGGCGGGGTGCGCGGTGTCCGGAACCAGCCGGTGCCACGGAGCCCTACTTCCGGGCCGAGGCGAGCCGGTACGGCACGTCGATGACGGTCACGCCCGGGGTGAAGAGCAGCCGCGCCTTGAGGCGCAGCGCGTTCTGGTTGTGCAGGGGCTGCTCCCACCAATGGCCGACGATGTACTCCGGGATGACCACCGACACCATCGCGGCGGGGTCCTCGGCGGTCCGCTCCTGGACGTACGCGAGGACGGGGCGGACCACCTCGCGGTACGGCGAGTGCAGGATCTTCAGCGGGACCCCGAGGTCGTACGCCTCCCACTGGGCCAGCAGCGGGCCGGCGTCCTCGTCGGCGGCGACCGTCAGCGCGGTGAGGGTGTCGGGCCGCAGGGCCTTGGCGAAGCCGAGGGCCTTCAGGGTGGGGGCGTGGACGGAGGCGACGAGCACGACCACGTGGTGGCGGGCGGGCATCCGGGCGGTGGCGCCCGGTGCGAGGGCGACCTCGCGGGCCACCTCGTCGTAGTGCCGGCGGACGCCCTTCATGCCGAGGAAGAGCAGCGGCATGGCGATGACGACCAGCCAGGCGCCGTGCGTGAACTTGGTGACGAGGACGATGACGAGCACCACGGAGGTCATGGCGGCGCCGACGGCGTTGATGAGCCGCCGCCGGTGGATGCGGGGGCGTTCGGCGGCCGGGGTGGCGGGGGCGGCGAGTTCGCGGCTCCAGTGCCGGACCATGCCGGCCTGCGAGAGGGTGAAGGAGACGAACACCCCGATGATGTAGAGCTGGATGAGGCGGGTCAGTTCGGCGTCGAAGGCGACGATCAGGCCGATCGCGGCGAGGGCGAGCAGCACGACGCCGTTCGAGTAGACCAGCCGGTCGCCGCGGTTGTAGAGCTGCCGGGGCGCGTACTTGTCGCGGGCGAGGATGGACGCGAGCATCGGGAAGCCGTTGAAGGCGGTGTTCGCGGCGAGGACCAGGACCCCGGCGGTGACGGCCTGGAGCAGGTAGAAGAGCACGTGCAGGTCGCCGAAGGCGGCCCGGCCGATCTGGGCGAGCGCGGTGGAGGTCGGGGTGCCGGGCGCGAGGCCGAGCTGGACGGGGTCCTCCGCCACGTGCACCTCGTAGGCCATCGCGAGGACGGTGATCCCGGCGAACATGGTGACCGACAGCAGGCCCATCAGGGCGAGGGTGGTGGCGGCGTTGCGGCTCTTGGGCTTGCGGAAGGCCGGGACCCCGTTGCTGATGGCCTCCACGCCGGTCAGGGCGGTGCACCCGGAGGCGAAGGCCCGCAGCGCGAGCAGGACCAGGGCGAGCCCGGTGTAGGTGCCGGCCTCGGTGATCGGCAGGTCGGCGGACTCGGCGCGGACGCTCTCGCCGGTGGCCGCCCGGTAGGCCGCGAAGCAGAACATGGCGTAGATGACGAGGACGAACCCGTACGTGGGGATGGCGAAGACCCGGCCCGATTCGCGGACTCCGCGCAGGTTCATCACGGTCAGCAGCACCACGAAGCCCACCGACAGGCCCACCTTGTGGTCGTGCAGGGCGGGTACGGCCGAGGTGATGGCGGAGACCCCGGAGACCACGGACACCGCGACCGTCAGGACGTAGTCCACGAGGAGGGCGCTGGCCGCGGTGAGGGCCGCGGTCGGCCCGAGGTTCTCGGCGCTGACGACGTACGCCCCGCCGCCGCCGGGGTAGGCGTGGCAGGTCTGCCGGTAGGAGGCGATCACCACGACCAGCAGGAAGACGATGGCGGCCGCGGCGTACCAGGTGAGGTGGAGCAGGGCGACCCCGCCGAGGGCGAGGATCAGCAGGATCTCCTCGGTGGCGTAGGCGACGGAGGAGAGCGGGTCGCTGCAGAAGATCGGCAGGGCGAGCCGCTTGGGCAGCAGGGTCTCGCCCAGCCGTGCGGTGTCGAGCGGCTCGCCGACCAGGACGCGCTTCGGATGGATTCGCCTCATTCGGGCATGATCGGCGCATTCCGCCCCCGCGGCCCGCTGTGACACACGGGGGCGCGGGCCCGGCAGCGGCGGGAGGAACGGGTCAGGTGCCCGCGAGCTGCTCGGCCCGGTGGGCGATCCAGAGGTCGTGCCGGGCGCTCGGCGAGGCGAGCAGCGAGCGCTCCAGCAGCAGCTCCAGCCGGGCCAGCCGCTTGCGGGCGCCGGGTACGGAGATCCCCAGGGCGGCCGCGGTCGGCACGAGCTGCGCGTCGTGGGCCAGCCAGGTGCGCAGGGTCTCCCGGGCCCCGGACGGCGCCTGCTCCCCGGCCAGCGGCCGCAGCTGGGCCCGGGCCCAGTCGGCCAGGGCGGGCCGGGTGAGCAGGGCGTCCAGCCCGGCGTGCGCGGTCGCGGGTGCGCCCGCGGCGGGGCGGGCGGCACCGGCAGGGGGCTCGGGGGCGCCCGCGCCTGCCGCGGGGGCCGGGCCTGCCGCGGGGGCCGTGCCGATCGCGGGGTCGCGGCCGATCGCGGGGTCCGGGCCTGCCGGGGGCTTCGCGCCTGCCGGGACGTCCGGGCCGCGGTGGAGGTCGGGGGCGGGCGGGAGGTCCGGGCCGAGGGGGAAGTCCGTACCGCCGGGTTCGCCGCCCGGGGTCAGCCGCAGGGCGAGCGAGAGCGCCGACTGGTCGGCGAGGCTGCGCAGGTCCACCCCGAGCACCGACTCCACCAGCCGCAGCCGGGTCGCGAGGGTGTTGCGGTGGATCTTCAGGAGCCGGGTGGCGTGCGAGGTGAAGTTCAGCCAGGCGTGGGCGGTGGCCCGCAGCTCCCGGGCCCCCGGGTCCTGCGGGCGCCGCGGGGCGTACGCGTGCAGCGGGGCGAGGAATCCCGCGGCCCAGCCGGCGCCCGCCTCGTGGGCGGCGAGGGCCAGTTCGGGCCCGGCGCCGAAGCGCGCGTGCCGCTCCGGGCGGCCGCGGGCCACCGCCAGGGCGTGGAAGGCCTGGCCGTAGGCGGCGGGCGCCTGCGACAGGTGCAGCTCCCCGCTGACCCCTACGACGCAGTCGGGGGCCTCGCCCGCCAGCGCCTCGGCGAGCGGGTCCCGGCCCGGTCCCGCGCCGCCCGGGCCGCCGGGCCCGCCGGGTACGAGCACGATGAGGTGGCGCACGTAGACGGGGCAGGGCACGCTCCAGGCGCCCCCGCCGGTCAGTTCGGCGCACAGCCGCGCCAGGGCCGCGCGGCGCCCGGCCGGGGCTTCGACGACGTACATCCGCATCGGATCGGGGAGGGCGGGGGTCAGGGCCTCGGCGACCTGCCGGGCCGGGGAGAGCCTGCCGTTCATCAGCAGGTGCAGCACGGCTTCGCGGGCCCGGGAATCGGCCAGGGCGGCCCGCCGGTCGCGCTCCCCGGCCTCCTCCGCGCGCAGGGTCAGGGCGAGCGGCACGGCGGCGTCGGCGAGCAGGCCGGGCAGCTCCGGCGGGCAGGGGCGCGGGACGGCGGCGGCGAGGGCGCGCCCGGTGCCGGGGGCGCCGGCGGGCTCGTCGAGCACGAAGAGCAGGACGGTGCGGCCCGGCCCGTCGAGCACGGCGGAGCGCACCCCGCGCGCCCCGGCCTCGGCAGCGGCCCCGGCCAGCTGCGCGGCGGTCTGCGGGTCCGGGGCGGCGGGGGCGGGCGGCAGTACGGCGCCGGCCGCGGAGACCAGGCCCACCCAGCCGCCGCTGCGCGCGGCGAGCCAGCGCAGCAGGGCCGGGGATCCGCCGGTGAGGGCGAGCCGGTGGGCCTTGAGGATGTCCTCGGAACGGTCCGGCACGGCCGGCCCCCCTTCGGTGCGGGGCGGCAGCGGAAGCGGGACCCGCCCCCGGTCGGCTCCGGTCGGGTCCGGTCGACTCCGGTCGGCGCCCGGTCAACTTCCGGGATTCAACCACCCGGTGGTGGGTGTGCGCTGTGAAACCGGTCTCGTCCGGCCACTGTGCAGGGCGAACCCTGCCGGGCGGGCCGCACCCGCCTAGTTTGGTCCGTGCCGGGCGGACCCCGGCGGGGAGCGCAGTACGACGGGGGTGAACCCCGGGGTCCGCGGGGGATCCGGCAGCAGGGCCGGCCGGTCCCGGTGCCGTACACAGCTACGGGGGAGCACCGGGCCCGCCGGGTCCCGGCCGCACCTGGAAGGAGCGGCCTACCGCATCCGGGCGGCCGCGCTGCGGATCGCCTCGCGGATCCTGAAGTACGTACCGCAGCGGCAGATGTTGGCGATGGCGTCGAGGTCCTCGTCGGTGGGCTCGGAGGTCCGCTTGAGGAGGGCGACGGCGGCCATGATCTGGCCGGGCTGGCAGTAGCCGCACTGGGCCACGTCCTGTTCGAGCCAGGCCTCCTGCACGGGGTGCAGGTCGTCCCCGTCGGCGCCGCCCGCGAGTCCCTCGATCGTGGTCACCTCCCGGCCCGCGGCCTGGGCCACGGGCACCACGCAGGGCCGCACCTCGGCCCCGTCGAGGTGGCTGGTACAGGCCTTGCAGACGTCGATGCCGCAGCCGTACTTGGGGCCGCGGATGCCGAGCAGGTCGCGCAGTACCCACAGCAGGGGGAGGTCGTCGGGGGCGTCGACGGTGACGCTGCGCCCGTTGACGGTGAAGGTGTGCGAGGGCACGGCGGGGCTCCTGGCTAGCGGGGGAAGGGGGTGAAGTCGACGTCGAAGTCGAGGGGGAAGCTGCGCGGCTTCGTACCGGTGGCGCGGGCGTACGCGTTGGCGATGGCCCCGACCGCGGCGGGTACGCCGAGCTCGCCGGCCCCGCCGGGCTCCCCGGTCGCCGGCATCACGAAGATGCGCACGTCCCGGGGGGTGTCGCGCTGGCGGGCGTAGTGGAACTGGCTGTAACTGCCCTCCAGCGGGAGCCCCTTGTCGATGTGCAGGCCGGCCCGCAGGGTGGTCGCGATGGCGTCGGTGAGCCCGCCGAGGAGCTGGGCCTCCAGTCCGCGGGGGTTGACGGCGCGGCCCACGTCGGCGGCGATGACGGCCTTGGTGACGCGCACGTGCTCCGGGTCCCGGGTGTCGATCTCGACCAGGACGGCGGTACGGGACTCGTACTCCTCGTGGAAGCCGACCCCCTGGGCGCAGCCGGGCGGCAGTTCGCGGCCCCACTCCCCCTCGGCGGCCACCTTGTCGAGGACGGCCCGCTGGGCGGCGTTCTTCAGGAAGGTGCGCCGGAACTGGACCGGGTCCCGGCCGAGCCGGCGGGCGAGCTCGTCGACGAACACCTCCTCCGCCCCGCGGGTGTTGGCGGAGTACACCGAGCGCCAGGAGCCGGTGGGGATGCCGGTCGGCACCTCGTTGAGGAGCTGGGTGGTCAGTCCGAAGTGGTACGGGGACTTCACGGTGGTGAGGAAGAGGGTCTGCGCGAAGGTGGCGTTGCCGATCCCGGCGGGCAGGCTGGCGGCGGTGGCCGTGAGGATCTCGCCGAGGCCGTGCCGGAAGTCCGTCTCGGCGGCCGCGACGCGGTGTTCGAAGCTGAGCACCTCGCCGAGGGCGAAGGTGGCCCGCATCCGGTGGTGGCTGGCGGGGCGCATCCGGCCGTGGCGCATGTCGTCGGTGCGGGTCCACATGAGCCGGACGGGACGGCCGCAGGCCTTCGAGACGAGGGCGGCCTCCAGGGCGGCGTCGAAGAACAGCCTGCGCCCGAAGGAGCCGCCCGCCTGCACCACGTGGACGGTGACCTTGTCCTGGGGCAGTCCGAGCGCGGCGGCGATGGTCTGCTGGGCCACGATGGGCGATTTGAGACCGGACCAGATCTCGGCGCGGTCCGGACGCACGTCGGCGACGGCCGAGTTGGTCTCCAGCGGGGCGTGGCTGACGAACGCGAAGTCGAACTCCGCGTCGAGGTGCAGGGTGAGCAGCGGGGGCACCAGCAGGGGCGGGACGGCGGCCTTGAGCCTGGCGCGGATCTGCGCGTCGGAGAGGGCGTCGGCGGGACCGGGCCCCCAGTCCACGCGCAGGGCCGCGCGGGCGTCCAGGGCCTGTCCGAAGGTCTCGGCGACGACGGCGACCCCGGTGGGGACGGTGACCACGTGCAGCACCCCGGGCATGGCCCGCACCTCGGGAGCGTTGGCCACGGCGCGCACGGTGCCGCCGACGCTGGGCGGGCGGCGCAGGACGCAGGGCTTGGCGCCCGGCACGTCGAGGTCGAGGGTGTACTCCTGGCGGCCGGTGACCATGGCGCGGGCGTCAATGCGGTTCTGGGGGGTGCCGACGAGGGTGTGCCGGGAGGGGGGCTTGGGGCCGGCGCCGAGGACGGCGAGCCCCGGGTCGGCGGCGGCCTCGGCGAGGCTCCCGTACCCGGCGGAGCGCCCGTCCGGGGCGTGGACGGCCCCGTCGCGGGTGGTCAGCGAGGCGGCGGGAAGGGACCAGGAGCGGGCCGCGGCGGCGACGAGGCGGGCGCGGGCGGCGGCCGCGGTCTGCCGGACCGGGCCGTAGAGCGAGCGGATGGCGTTGGAGCTGCCGGTGAGCTGGTTGAACAGCAGCTCGGGCCGGGCGTCCTCCAGCGCGATGCGCACGGTGGCCAGCGGGACGTCGAGCTCCTCGGCGACGAGCATGGCCACGGCGGTGGTCAGGCCCTGGCCGACCTCGGCGCGCGGCAGCCGGAAGTGCACGGAGCCGTCGGTTTCGACGGTCAGGACGAGCAGGTGGGCGGTGGGCGCCCCGGCGATGATGAACAGGTCGCCGAGGTCGACGAGGTCCGCGGGGGCGGGCAGCGAGGGGACGACCGCATGGGCGGTCTGCGGTGCGAGCGCGTCGGCGCCGATCCGGGTGGCGACGGCCAGCGTGGGGGCGGCGAGCAGCCCGGTGAGGAAGCCGCGCCGGTCCGTGCCGCGGGTGCCGCCCGCGCCCTGCCCTGTCATGCCCCAGCCCCGCCCTGTGCCCGGCGCCGGGCCCGCCCCGGTCGTTACCGGCACGTAGAGTAGCGACCGGTCGCCGGGGACGGAAGCCGCGGGATCCGCGGACCGGCGGCCCGGGGCGGCAGTTGGCCGCACGGGCCCTTCCCTCCCGGGTACGGGGACCCCGTACCCGGCCCCGCACCCGGCAGGCACCGCACAGGCGATTTCCGGCCGCTGGCCACACCCCCCGGGGCGGGGCACGATGGGGGGAGGACCCCCGACCGAAGGAGGTGTGCGGACATGGCCAAGTTCATGGACGTCCACACCGGCATGAAGGGCATCACGTCGGAGCAGCTCATGGCGGCCCACCGGGCCGACCTCGCGATCGAGAAGGACGAGAAGGTGCACTTCGAACGGGCTTGGGCCGACCCGGCCTCGGGCGTCGTGTACTGCCTGTCCGAGGCCCCGTCCGCGGAGGCCGTGCAGCGGATCCACGAGCGGGCCGGGCACCCCGCCGACGAGATCCACCCGGTGCCCCTGACCGTGTCCTGACTCCCCCGGGCCGCGCCGGGGCGCTCCCCCGCGCGGCCCGGCAGTCCCTCCCCTCCCGGGCCCGCTGACCGGAACTGTTCGCACAGGACAGCGGGCCCGGGAGGCCTTTGACATATGCCGGAAGCATCCGTGCAACGGATGTTGCCAAAGCCCTTACAGGCCTCCGGACGCTGTGCAAGAGTCGTAGCCGGCCTTCCGTATGTCCGGCCGCGCCGCGCCTGTATCGGAGTTCCCCATGCCGCCCCACCTCTTCGCGGACCGCCCCGCGCAGCCGCCCGGGCCCGGACCCGTGGACGCGCTCATCACCCAGACGCGGAGGCTGCGCGGCGAGGTGGACGCGGTCCGCCGGGACACCGTCGCCGACGACCACGACGCCCACGGCCGCTGGCAGCGCGCCCTGTGCGACCTGGCCGTCCACCACCTCGACGACCTCGGCGAGCAGCTCGGCCAGCTCAGGGAGGGCCTGCCCCCCGCCGCGGCCGCCGCCCGCGGACTCCTCGACGCGGTCCCGGCCCCCTCCGCCGGACCGGACCCCGGCGCTGCGGCCCCGGCCCTCCCGGCCCCCGGCCGGCTCGGCACCGCCGAGTGGAACCTCCTCACCGACGAGGTCAGCTGGTCCGAGGAGCTGTACCAGATCTTCGACCGCGCCCCGCAGGCCGGACCGCTGTCCCTCGACGAGCTCGGCTCCACCCTGGTGCCCGAAGACCAGCCGCTGATGACGGCCATGGTCACGGACTGCCTCGTGGACGGGAAGCCCATCGACGGGGAGTTCCGGATCCTCCGCGCGGACGGCCGGGTCCGCTCCCTCCACATGCGGGGCGAGCCGGTGCTCGACGAGGACGGGTGCACGGCCACCATGTGGGCGGTCCTGCGCGACGTCAGCGAACTGCGCCGCAGCCAGCGGGCCGTGCACGACACCCGCGACTCCCTCCAGCGCCACCACCAGATCGCCCAGACCGAGCACCGGCTCGCGGTCGAGCTCCAGGAGGCGGTCCTGCCGCCCTGGCGCGGCGCCCTCCGCTTCCCGTACGGCAGTACGGGCGCCCTCGACCTCGCCGCCCACTACCTCCCGGCCACCGTCGGCTCCCTCGTCGGCGGCGACTGGTACGACGCCCTCGAACTGCCCGACGGCAGCTCGATGCTGACCGTCGGCGACCTCGCCGGACACGGGGTCACCGCCACCTCCGGCATGGCGATGATGCTCGGCGCGCTGCGCGGCATGGCCATGGCCGGCATCGAGCCGGGCCCCCTGATGGGCTGGCTCAACCAGCTGCTGGAGACCTCCGCCCAGCCCGCCCTCGGCAGCGCCGTCTGCTGCCGCTTCGACCCCGCCACCCGCACCCTGTCCTGGGCGCAGGCCGGCCACCCCGCCCCGCTGCTGTTCCGCGGGGGCGCGGGGCGCGCCCTGCAGTCCCCGGAGGGCGTCCTGCTGGGAGCCACCTCGGGAGCCGGGTACGGGCAGGCCGAAGTGGCCCTGGAGGCGGGCGACGTACTCGTCCTGCACACCGACGGGCTGGAGCCCCGCAGGGGCGGGTACGGGCACACCGACGGGGCTGCGAGGCTGCTGGCCCTCGCATCCCGGTTCACCGCGGCGCGTTCCGCCCAGGACTGTGTCCGTACCGTGCTGGAGGAGTTCGACGCACCCGGACGGGCGGACGACGCGTGCGTGCTCGTCGCCCGGGTGGGCGGCTGATCCCCCGGGTCCCCCGTGTGGGACCCCGGTGTCCGACGGGAGCCCTCCGGCCCCCGGCGCGGACCCTCAGATCTCCGTGGTCCGCCCCTTGCGCGCAGGGCTCTTCGGCAGCGCCGTCCTGATCTCCTCGCGGAGGTCCTCGATCTTCGCGTAGCCCGCGTACTGGCCCGTGAGCCGGTACATCTCCCGCAGCCGGTCCCAGGTCCGGTGCGAGGAGGTCTCGCCGATGGACACCAGGGCGAGCCGCGCGTACCGGTCCGCCTGCTCGGGGTCGTCGGCGATGAAGCAGGCCGAGGCCATCGAGATGAAGTCGAAGATCTGTGAGCGCTGGTGGCCCGAAGCCCGCAGCCGCAGCGCCTCCTTGGCGTGCCGCTGGGCGATCACCGCCGCCGAGGAGTCGTGGTCCGCCAGGGTGCGGAAGGCCAGCGCCTGCATCCCGTGCATGTCCGCCTCGTCGAAGTGCTGCATCCAACTCGGCGGCGGCACATCGGTCTTGTCGGAGACGAACAGGTCCTCGGCCTCGCCGAGGGTGCGCCGCATGGCCTGCCCGCGGCCCATCGCGGCCTGCGCCCAGGCCTCGATGGTGTGCAGCATGGCGCGGGTCCGCGGCAGGGTCTCCTCCCCGGAGCCGGACTTGGCGAGCTCCATGAGGTCCAGGGCCTCGTGCGGCCGGCCCAGGTGCACCATCTGCCGGGCCGCCCGGGACAGGGCCTCCCCGGCGCGGGGGCGGTCGCCGCCCTCCCGGGCCGCGTGGGCGGCGATGACGAAGTACTTCTGGGCCGTGGGCTCCAGGCCCACGTCGTGGGACATCCAGCCGGCCAGGACGGCCAGGTTGGCGGCCACGCCCCACAGCCGGCGCTGGAGGTGGTCGGGGTGGTGGTAGGCGAGCATCCCGCCCACCTCGTTCAACTGGCCCACGACCGCCTTGCGCTGGAGTCCGCCGCCGCGGGAGGCGTCCCAGGCGCGGAACACCTCGACGGACCGCTCCAGGGCGTCGATCTCCTCTCCCCCGATCGGGGCGGCCTCGTAGCGGTCGTAGCCCATGGGGTCGGCGTGCAGGGGGTTGTCGTAGCGGGGGGCGTCCAACGTGAGGGCCGGGTCGGCGTGCAGCCAGTCGTGCATGGCGCCGCTGAGCGCCGAGCCGGCGGTGAGCGCGGCTCCCGCGCCCATCAGTCCGCGTCGGTTGAGCATGAGGTCCATTCCCGTGAATTCGGTGAGGACCGCAGCCGTGCGTTCCGGCGCCCAGGGCAGACCGTCGGGGTTCTCCTTCGCCCCCTGCGACTTGCTTCTGGCGGCGCGCCGTTGCCGTACGAACCCGAGGTCCTCGATGGTCACGACACGGCCGAGCCGCTCGGTGAACAGCGCCGCCAGCACCGTCGGAACCGGTTCGCGCGGGGTCTCCCCCATGTCGATCCAGCGCCGCACCCGCGAGGTGTCGGTGGCCAGCTGGTGGTGGCCCATGGCCGCCGCCTGCCGGTTGACCAGCCTCGCGAGTTCGCCCTTGGACCAGCCGGCCAGGCCGAACAGGTCGTTCAGGCGGGTGTTGGGTCCTCTGCTCACGTCAAGCCCCCAGGTTCTCGGCTGTGTTGACAGTAACCCGCCGTCAGATGCCGAGCGACTATTCGCCAGGCTTCGCCAGGGGGGGCCATGTGGTCCGCCACCCACCCGCGGGTGTCAGGTAGGAATGCGCCTCCCCGACCCGGTCGCCGCGCAGGAAACGGACCGTGCGGGACTGCGAAGGAACTGCACTCCCCAGGGTGTCCGTTCCGTTCGCACCCCGTGCGGAAGTCGCCCGGAAGCCACTCGGAAGCCTTCGGCTCCGAACGGCAGACCGCAGCGGCATCCGCTCCGACCGGTCCGGGACGGGAAGGCGTACGCAACTCGTCGGCGCACGAAGGGATCCGTATCCGCCATGTACGCAGCATCGTCCTCCGTGTCCGCGCCCGTCCGGCCCTACCGCACCTTCCAGGCCGGCGGTGGCGGCCCCTATCTCGAACCCGGGCGCGGCCCGGCCCCGGCTCCGGGGACCGTACGGGCCAGGAGGCTGGCGGCCGCCGGCTCCCAGCCGCTCAGCGGAAGACTCGACCTGTCCGGGCCCCAGGGGGCGCAGCTGCGCACCGCCCTGGCGTCGGTGCACCGGATCTGTCCGGAGTTCGCACCGGTCCAGGTGCTCCGGCGCAGCGGACGGTCCGTACTCCTGGTGGGCACCACCGGGCGGACGACCGCCGTCGCCAAGGTTTTACTGGACCACTCGCCGGCCTGGGCCGAGCGCTACCGGCACGAAATAGCTGCGTACCGGGCGTTCGTCCGGCACCGGCCGCCGGTCCGGGTCCCGCGTCTCATCGCCGCGGACCCCGAGAACTGCACGCTGGTGGTGGAGCGGATGGCCGGACGGGTGGCAGCCCTGCAGCGCCACCCCGTGGAGGCGCCGCCGCGCCCCGACGTCAGGGCCGCGCTCGGGGCCGTGTGCCGCGTGAACCAGTGGCGGCCGCCGGCCGAGCTGTTCGGGCGGCCCCTGGACTACGCCTCGCGGATCGCCCGGTACCACGAGCTCGGCCTGCTGACCGACCGGGACCTGGGCGACCTGCAGAAGCTGCTGCACGGGGTGGCGCAGGCGGGCGGGCAGTGGCAGTTCAACCACGGTGACGCCCTGCTGTCGAACCTGCTGCTGTCCCCGGCGGGCCCGGTGCTGCTCGACTGGGAGCACACGGGCTGGTACCTGCCCGGGTACGACCTTGCGACCCTGTGGACGGTGCTCGGGGACGCCCCGGCCGCCCGCCGCCAGATCAGCCAGCTGGCCCAGGCCGCCGGACCGGTGTCGCGGGACGCCTTCCTGCTGAACCTGATGCTCGTGCTGACCCGGGAGATCCGGACGTACGAGCTGGCGGTGCAGCGCTCCATGAACGCGGCGGCCCCGGTGCTGCCGGGTGCCGGGGTCCCCGGCTCCCCGATGAGCTCGGGCGAGGAGCAGCGGCTGCTGCTGCGCAGGCTGCACGACGACTGCGGCATGGCGCGGCGGGCGGTACGGGCGGCGGTGGGCACGCGGTAGCCGCGGGGGCGGAGGTGTCCTGACGGCCCGTGGGCAGCCGACAACCCATGCGTACCCGTCCGGGCACCGCCTCCCGGCAGGAGCTCCACCCCTCCCCCCAGAGCACTCCCGGCGGCCCGGGAGCAGTGCAATCCCGCGGTGCGGACACCCCCTTGTCCGCACCGCGGGATTCTTCGTGTGCGGGGCCCGCACCCCGCGTGCGCCTTGACATCACATGATCCCCGGAACACCTTCTGACGGGACATCAGGTGTCTGGTGCTCCGCCGACGCGCCGGCCCGCCCGCCTCCCCTCCCGATGGAGCCCGCCCATGTCCGCAAGCGCTTCACCGTCCCTCCCCTCCCGCCGGACCGTGCTCGCCGGGGCCGGCGCCGGCGCCCTGGCGGCCGGGCTCCCGCTGTCGGCGGCCCGGGCCCAGGAGGGGCCCGTGCTCGGCGAGTTCGACGTGGTCGTGGTCGGTTCCGGCGCCGCCGGGATGACGGCAGCCCTGACCGCCGCGGCGCGCGGGCTGAGCTGTGTGGTGGTCGAGAAGGCCCCGACCTTCGGCGGGTCGGCGGCCCGTTCGGGGGCCGGGATCTGGCTGCCGAACAACAGCGTGATCCTGGCCGCGGGGGTCCCGGACACCCCGGCGAAGGCCGCCGCGTACCTGGCGGCCGTGGTCGGGCCCGAGGTGCCGGCCGCCCGCCGCGAGGCCTTCCTCGCGCACGGGCCGCGGATGCTGGACTTCGTGATGGCGCACAGCCCGCTGAAGTTCCGCTTCATGCCCGGGTACAGCGACTACTACCCGAACCTGCCGGGCGGGCTGCCGGGCGGCCGGTCGATCGAGCCGAACCAGCTGGACGGGAACGTGCTCGGGGCCGAACTGGCCCGGCTGAACCCGGCGTACATGCCGGTGCCCGCCGGGATGGTGGTGTTCAGCCAGGACTACAAGTGGCTGACGCTGGCCGCGGTCAACGCCAGGGGGCTGGCCGTCTCCACGGAGTGCCTGGCCCGCGGCACGAAGGCCGCGCTGTGCGGGGAGAAGCCCCTCACGATGGGGCAGGCCCTGGCGGCGGGGCTGCGGGCGGGGCTGATGCGGGCGGGCGTGCCGGTCTGGCTGGACACCCCGCTGGTGGACCTGGTGCAGGAGGGCGGGGCGGTCACGGGGGTGGTGGTCGAGCGGGGCGGCGTCCGGTCGGTGGTGCGGGCACGGCGGGGCGTGGTGGTGGGCTCGGGCGGGTTCGAGCACAACGCGCAGATGCGGGCCGAGTACCAGCAGCAGCCGATCGGCACGCAGTGGTCGGTGGGGGCGAAGGAGAACACCGGGGACGGGATCCGGGCGGGCCGGCGGGCGGGGGCGGCGCTGGCGCTGATGGAGGACGCGTGGTGGGGGCCGTCGATCCCGCTGCCGGGCGAGCCGTACTTCTGCCTCGCGGAGCGGACCCTGCCGGGCGGGCTGATCGTCAATGCGGCGGGGGCGCGGTTCGTCAACGAGGCCGCTCCGTACAGCGACGTCGTGCACGTGATGTACGAGAAGGACCGGGGCCGGCCGGGTTCGCACATCCCCGCCTGGCTGATCGTGGACCAGAACTACCGGAACAAGTACCTCTTCAAGGACGTGCTGCCGACCCTGGCCTTCCCGGACGCCTGGTACGAGGCCGGGGCCGTGCGCACGTCCTGGAGCTGGGACGGGCTGGCGGGCCAGATCGGGGTGCCGGCGGCGGCCCTGCGGGCCACGCTGGGCCGGTTCAACGCCCAGGCGTGGTCGGGTACCGACCCGGACTTCCAGCGCGGGGCGACGGCGTACGACCACTACTACACGGATCCGGCGGTCGGCCCGAACTCCTGCCTGGCCCCGGTGTGGGCGCCGCCGTTCTACGCCTTCCGGATCGTCCCCGGGGACCTGGGGACGAAGGGCGGGATCGTCACGGACGAGCGGGCGCGGGCGCTGCGCGAGGACGGCTCGGTGATCCGGGGACTGTACGCGGCGGGCAACGCGAGCGCGGCCGTGATGGGGCACAGCTATGCGGGCGCGGGGTCCACGATCGGGCCCGCGATGACGTTCGGCTACATCGCCGCGAACGATATCGCGGGGGCCTGAGCCGCGCGGGGCTCCGCCGGGCCGTGCGGCCCGGCGGCCGTCCGGTCAGCCCTGCTGGAAGAGTTCCGCCGGGAGCGGCTTGAGCAGCGCGTACAGGTCGTCGGTGATCGGCCGGTCCCAGCTGGCGATGGTCACGAGGACGTTGTCGCTGCGGTCGAACTGGACGCAGGAGATCCGGGTCTCGGAGAGCTTGACCTTCCGGACGATGAGGAGGTTGTCGCCCTGCATGACGGGGCAGTCCTCGACGCCGGTGACCTCGACCTCCTCGTCGTTCTCCAGTGCGGCGAGCAGCTGGGCCACCTCGAAGGGGACCTCCTTGTCGGCGAGCTCCCGGGCGGGCGAGCCCTCGGGGAGGTTACCGATGATCATGGCGGGGCCGCGGCCGCCGAAGAGGTCGTAGCGCAGGAAGACACCCTGGCAGCTGCCGTCGGGGGCGGGGAGCAGCCCGGCCCCGAGGTTCCCCGGCCAGTCCCCCGGGTCCATGGCCAGGACGTCGAAGTCCGGGCCCGCGGGGGTGGCGGCGCTGCGGCGGCGGAGGAAGGACATGCCGCCATGGTACGTGGCCGGACCCCCTCCCCGGCCCTCGGGTGGGGAAGGGGCCCGGCCCACCCGGTCAGGACAGGGCTTCCCTGAGTCCGGCGAGGTCCGTGCCGAGCTTGCGGTAGCCCGAGGAGAGCAGCCGGGACACCTCCGCCTCGCTGGTGGACAGGGCCGCTGCGACCTTGGAGAGGGGTTCGCCGGCGGCGGTGAGCCGGGCGGCCTGCTCCTCGCGGGCGGTCAGCTCGGCGCCTCCGGCCAGCGACGGGCGCGGCCGGGAGCCGACCCCGGACAGGGCCTCGCGGGCGGTGGCGGCCAGCCCGTCGGCGCCGCAGGCCACAGCGGACTCCAGGCCCTCGTGGAGGACGGAGGGCCTGCGCAGGTCGATACCCAGGGCAACCTGCGCGCAGGCGAGCTCGTATCCGGCGGGTGAGGCGGAGAGGGTCTCCACGGCCTCCTCGAGGCCGGTGCCGGTGACGTCGGCGGCCATCCGCAGGGCCTGGCCGACGGCGGAGGCGGTGCCGAAGGCGCGGGCGCGGCGGATGGCGTCCTCGGCCAGGGCGCGCGCCCGCTCGGGGTCGTCCTTGGCGAGGGCGCGGGCGAGGTGGAGCTGCCAGGGGCACCAGGACGGGTTCTGGATGCCGCGCGGGGTCAGCCGCCGGCCCACGGCCTCCAGCTCCGCGACGGCCGCCTTGCGGTCCCCGCGGGCGAGGAGCAGCTCGGCGTACACGGTCTGCGGGTCGGGGAAGACCATGGCCTCGGGGTAGGGCTCGCCGAACTCGTGCTCGCGGGCGAGCTGCCAGGCGTCGGCGGTGCGGCCGCGGGCGAGCAGGACCTGGATGAGGATGGTGACGGCGTACCAGTGCACGGGGGTGCGGCGGCCGACGCGCTCGGCGAGCCGCAGGCCGGAGCGGGCGTAGTCCTCGGCCTCGATGAGGCGGCCGCGCCGGAAGCGGATGTAGCCGAGCAGGCTGTAGGCGAAGGACAGGTGGGCGCCGCGCCAGCCGAGCCGCTCCAGCTCGGCCGTTCCGGCGGCGAAGAGCTCCTCGGCGCGGCCGGGGCGGTCGGCGTACATGTACGTGAGGGCGACGACCAGGGGCAGTTCGAAACCGCGGTCGGGGTCGGCCCAGCTCAGCTCCTCGCCGAGGGCGCGCCGGGAGTGGTGCAGGACGGTCTCGGCGGGCTCGCCGCGCAGGGTGGCGTCCCAGGCGCGCAGGCCGATGATGTACCGCTCGGTGAGGTCGCGGCCGGCGAGGCGGTCGGCGAGCCGGGCCAGCCGCCGGGAGCGGGCGGGCGAGTCGGGTTCGTCGGAGCGGAAGGCGTCCCACATGAACTGCTCCGCCTGCAGCCGCAGTTTGGCGCGGGCGTCCGGGGCCTTGACGATCTCTTCGCCGAGTACGGCGGAGGCCTCGCCGTGGCGGTTGCTGTGCGCGAGGGCCTGGGCGAGCCGGATGGCGATGCCCTGGCGCAGGGAGGTGCCCTCTGCGGACTCCTCCAGTGCGGCGCGGAAGTGGTTGGCGGTGGCGGCCGGTTCGGTGAGCAGGGAGGCGCAGCCCAGTTCGTAGAGGACGTCGGCGCGGTCCTCGTAGGCGGGCGGCTCCTGGAGGGCGCGGGCGAGCTGGCGCCGGGCGGCCGCGGGGGCTCCGGTGCGCATGTGCTCGGCGGCGGACGCGCGCAGCAGGCGGACCACGCGGTCGTCGCCCTCGGGGTGGGTCTCCAGCAGGTGCCGGGCGGCGTCGGAGGCGCCGAGGCCCGCGTCGACCACGGCCATGGCGGCCTCGCCGTGCATGCCGACGCGCAGGGCGTCGGGGATGGCCCGGTAGACGGCGGTGGCGATCAGGGGGTGCTCGAACTCCAGGTTGCCCCGGGTGAGACGGTGCTGGAGAGGATGCGGGCGTCGCGGAGCCGCTCGGTGGCGTCGGCGGCCTCCTCCGCTCCCACGGCCGCGACCCGGGCGGCGAGTTCCTGGGGCACGGCGGTGCCGAGGACGGCGCAGGCCCAGGCGAAGCGGACGGTGGAGGGGCCGAGCCGTTCGAGGCGGGCGACGAATCCGCTGCCGCGCTGGGCGGCGGCGAGGTCGCGCAGGGAGGCGGCGCCGGTCTCGTCGGGGGTCAGTCCGCGGTCGCGGACCTTCTCGGAGAGCTCGACGGCGTGGAAGGGGTTGCCCGCGGTGACGGCCCAGCACTCGCGGCAGAAGGCGTCGTCGGCCTGTTCGCCGACGGTCTCGCGGACCAGCCGGCCGACCGCGTCGGGGGTGAGCGGGTCGAGGGTGATGGGCCGCTGGCCCGCCCGGCCGGGGAGGAAGCGGAAGGACTCGGCGTGGTCGGGCAGTTCGTCGGGCCGGTAGGCGACGACGAGGAGCAGCGGGAGGTGGGCCGTGCGCGAGGCGAAGGCGGAGAGCCAGCCCAGGGACTCGGAGTCGGTCCAGTGGGCGTCGTCCAGGAGCAGGACCACCGGGGCGCGCTGGACCACGAGGTGGGTGAGGACCCAGTCGAGGCCGTCGCGCAGGCCCTGCGGGTCCGGGGGCACCGCCTCGGCGGCGGTCAGTCCGAGGGCGGGGCCGATGATCGAGTACCAGCTGCCGAGGCTCTCGCGGACCTCGGGCGAGGGGATCCGGGCGAGCTGCGGCTGGATGAGCTGGCGGGCCACGTAGAAGGGCACGCTCGTCTGCATCTCGCCGCCCCGGGCGCTCATCACGGTGCAGCCGCGGGCGTGGGCCCGGCGGCTGATCTCGTTGAGGAGCGTGGTCTTGCCGAGTCCGGCGGGACCTGCGAAGGCGAGCAGGCCGCCGCCGGTGGCGGATCCGGGCTCGGGGCCGGTGAGCTCGGCCAGCGCCTCGTCCACCGCGGCGAGTTCGGCGTCGCGTTCGAAGATGGTGCGCCGGATACGCAGCTGGCGTTCCGTCATGGCTGGTACCCCCCAGGGCGGTTCGGGGCCATCAGCGTACGCCCGCGCGTGCGCGGGCGGAGGGTTCTGTCGTCTACTGATCGGATCTTTCTGATTCGGTCGCGGAGCGGGCGGCAAGGGCTTCCAGCACGGCGACGGCCCCGGCGGCCCGGTCGGCGGGGACGAAGAGGTGGTCGTGGTGGTACCCGGCCACGACGTTGCAGCTCAGCCCGGCTGCGGCCAGTTCGCGGGCGAAGGCTGCGGTGAGGCCGACGGCGTCGAGTGCCGAGTGGACGCGCAGGGTGATCCACCCGGCCACGTACGCGTAGTCGAGCCCGGCCGCGTCGGCCTCGTGCCGGGGCAGCACGAGGGTGGTCCCCTCGGCCTCCACGACGGTGGCCACGGGGTTCACCCCTTCGGGGGGAGCCCCGGGCACCGTCGTGAACACGTACTCACCCGGGTTCAGCTGCGGGCTCATGCTGCCGAGGAGGACCGCCAGGTCCCGTTCGCCGCTCATGGCCGCACTCTATTGCCGGGGGCGGTCCCCGGCCCGGGAGGGGCCCCGGCGCGGCAGGCGGGGCCCGGCAGGGCGGGGCCCCAGGGCGGGGCCTCAGCGCGGCGGGGGCTCCGAGCCGACCAGCCACATGGCGAAGAACTGCGCGCCGCCGCCGTACGCGTGCCCCACGGCCCGCCGGGCCCCCGGGACCTGGTGCTCCCCCGCCCGCCCCCGCACCTGGAGCGCGGCCTCGGCGAAACGGATCATGCCGGAGGCCCCGATGGGGTTGGTGGACAGCACCCCGCCGGAGGGGTTCACGGGCAGGTCCCCGTCGAGTGCGGTGACCCCGGCCTCGGTGAGCTTCCAGCCCTCGCCCTCCTCGGCGAAGCCGAGGTTCTCCAGCCACATGGGCTCGTACCAGGAGAAGGGCACGTACATCTCGACGGCGTCGATCTCCCGGCGCGGGTCGGTGATGCCGGCCTGCCGGTAGACGTCGGCCGCGCAGTCCTTGCCGGCCTGCGGGGAGACGAAGTCCTTGCCCGCGAAGAGCGTGGGCTCGCTGCGCATCGCCCCGCCGTGCACCCAGGCCGGGGGGTGCGGGGCGCGGGCGGCCCCGGCCCGGTCGGTGAGGACCATGGCGCAGGCGCCGTCGGAGGACGGGCAGGTCTCGGAGTAGCGGATGGGGTCCCAGAGCATGGGCGAGGCCTGGACCTTCTCCAGGGTGATGTCGTGCTCGTGGAGGTGGGCGTACGGGTTCTTCAGGGCGTTGCGCCGGTCCTTGTACGCGACGAGGGCACCGACCCCGTCCGGGGCCCCGGTGCGCCGCATGTACGCCCGTACGTGCGGGGCGAAGAACCCGCCGGCCCCGGCGAGCAGGGGCTGCTGGAAGGGGACGGGCAGGGACAGGCCCCACATGGCGTTGGACTCCGACTGCTTCTCGAAGGCCAGGGTGAGGACGGTGCGGTGGACGCGGGCGGCGACGAGGTTGGCGGCCACCAGGGCGGTGGAGCCGCCGACGGAGCCGGCGGTGTGCACCCGCAGCATCGGTTTGCCGACGGCGCCCAGGGCATCGGCGAGGTACAGCTCCGGCATCATCACCCCCTCGAAGAAGTCGGGGGCCTTGCCGATGACCACGGCGTCGACGTCCGCCCAGTCGAGCCCGGCGTCGTCGAGGGCCCGCCGGGCGGCCTCCCGTACGAGTCCGGCGATGGACACGTCGTGCCGGGCGGCCACGTGCTTGGTCTGGCCGATGCCGACGACGGCGACCGGTTCCCTGGCGGTGCTGCTCATGCCGGGTCCCCTTCCAGGACGGCGACCAGGTTCTGCTGGAGGCAGGGGCCGGAGGTGGCGTGGGCGAGGGCGCGGTCGGACTCGCCGCGGTGGATGCGGGCGGCGGCCTCGCCGATCCGGATGAGGCCGGCGGCCATCATCGGGTTGGCGGCGAGGGCCCCGCCGGAGGGGTTGACGCGGACGTCCGCGCCGAGCCCGAGGGCCTTGCGCAGGACGACTTCCTGGGAGGTGAACGGGGCGTGCAGTTCGGCGGTGTCCACGGGCCGGTCGAAGAGCCCGGCGCGCTCGGCCGCGGTGCGGGCCGACGGGGAGTCGGTGAGGTCGCGCAGGCCGGGTCCGTGGGCCTCGATGCGGTGGTCGATGCCGGTGATCCAGGCCGGGCGGGCGCACAGCCGGCGGGCGGCGTCCCCGGCGGCGAGGACCACGGCGGCGGCGCCGTCCCCGATGGGCGGGCAGTCGCCGGTGCGCAGCGGGGCGACCTGGTAGCCGCCCTGGGGGACGGCGCCGCGCAGCTGGGCGTGGGGGTTGGCGGCGGCGTCGGCGCGGCTGCGGGCGGCGACGGCCGCGAGGGCCTCCTCGTCGGTGTCGCCCGCGTCGATCAGGGCCCGGGCCTGGAGGGCGGCGAGGGCCACCGAGTCGGGCCACAGGGGGGCGAGGTAGTAGGGGTCGAGCTGGCGGGTGAGGACGTCGCGCAGCGGGCCCGGGGAGGATTTGCCGTACGAGTAGACGAGGGCGGTGTCGGCCTCGCCGGTGCGGAGTTTGACCCAGGCCTCGTACAGGGCCCAGGCGCCGTCCATCTCCACGTGGGACTCGGAGATGGGGGGCCAGGCGCCGACCCCGTCGAGGGTCATGGTGAAGGAGAAGGCGCGGCCGGCGAGGTAGTCGCTGGAGCCGGAGCAGGTGAAGCCGATCTCGCCGGCCTTGAGCCCGGTCTGCTCCAGCACGCGGTGGAGGACCGGCATGACCATCTCGACTTCGCTGAGCTCGTCGGTGCGGCGCCGGTGGTCGCTCTGGGCGAAAGCGACCACCGCGACCTCGCGGTCGGACCGGGGGGCGGTCACAGGAGCTCCTTGTAGGTGTCGTAGTCGGCGTCCGGCTCTCCGGTGGGGCGGTAGTGGTCGGGGTAGCCGCCGCCCTCGCTCCACACGGGTTCGACGCGCAGGCCCATGCGGACCTGGTCGTAGGGGATGCCGCCGATCCGGCCGTGGAGGGCGAGGCCGGCGCCGTCGAGGGCGATGTGGGCGTAGACGTAGGGGACTTCGATGTCGAGGTTCTTCGCCTTGATGTTGACGATGCAGAAGGTCGTCACGGTGCCCGCGGGTCCGACCTCGATGCGGTCGGTGGTGGCGACCCCGCAGGTGGGGCAGGCGCCGCGCGGGGGCACGTACACCTTGCGGCACTCGGGGCAGCGCTCGCCGACGGTCCGGCGCTCGCCGAGGGCGGCGATGTACGCGGTCTGGGCGCGGCCGGGGCTGTACGTGTAGTCGAGGCGGGCCTCGGCGACGATGCCGGACACGGGCTCGGGGAAGACCCCGTCGTGGCGGCGGGGGGCGGCCGGGCCGGGTGCGCCCCGGGGGTCCTCGTACGGTTCGAAGCAGGCGATGTCGGTGATGGCCCCGGTGCGTTCGGCGGCCCAGCGGATGCGGACCCGCATGCCGGTGCGGACGGCGTCGGGGCCGGGGGCGTCGAGGACGTGCAGGAGGGCGGTGTCGGCGCCGTCGAGGCGGACGAGCACCCAGGCGAAGGGGGTGCCGAGGGGCTGCTGGGGGCGGGGGGCCGGGTTCCAGGCCCAGGTGGTGACGGTGCCGGTGGGGGCGACCTCGACCAGTTCGCGCAGCTCCCCGGCGGTGACGGGGTCGTACTCGGCGGGCGGGACCATCACCCGCCCGTCGGAGGTGGTGACCCCGAGGACGGTCCGCTCGCGCAGCCCGGTCAGGAAGGCGCTCTGGACGGGGCCGAGCGAGCGGGTGAAGGGGAACTCGACGACGAGGGGTGCGCTCAGCACCCCGGGGGCGGGGGCGGCTGTCATGGGCGGCTCTCCGTAATCTGCGGGGTCGGGCGTACGGGTCCGGGGGTACGGGCCGGGTGTACGGGTCCGGTGTACGGGTCCGGGCGGGGCCGGGCGGGGCCGGGGGATGCGGTCCCGGACCCGGCAGGTCAGGCGCGGCGGTAGACGGGCGGCCGCTTCTCGGCGAAGGCCCGGGCGCCTTCCCTGGCGTCCTCCGTGTCGAAGACCGGCCAGCCGCGGGTGAGTTCGGCGGCCAGCCCCTCGGTCTCGGTGAGTTCCGCGGCCTCGTAGACGGAGGCCTTGACGGCCTCGACGGCGAGCGGTCCGCAGGCGTTGACCTGCTCGGCGACGGCGAGGGCCGCGTCGAGGGCGGTGCCGTCGGGGACGACCCGGCCGACGAGCCCGATGCGGGCGGCCTCCGCGGCGCTGTACGGGCGGCCGGTGAGCAGCATCTCCAGCGCGTGGGTGCGCGGGATCTGGCGCGGGAGGCGGACGGTGGAGCCGCCGATGGGGAAGAGGCCGCGCTTGACCTCGAAGAGCCCGAAGGTGGCGCCCTCGGCGGCGACGCGGATGTCGGTGCCCTGGAGGATCTCGGTGCCCCCGGCGACGCAGTAGCCCTCGACCGCGGCGATCACCGGCTTGCGGGGGCGGTGGTGGCGGAGCATGGCCTTCCAGTGCAGGTCGGGATCGGCCTTGAGCCGGTCCCGGTAGTGGTCGCCGGCCATGCCCCGGCCCGCGAGGGCCTTGAGGTCCATGCCGGCGCAGAAGTCGCCGCCCGCGCCGGTGAGCACCACCGAGCGGACGGTGTCGTCGGCGTCGGCTTCGAGCCAGCCGTCGTACAGGCCCACCAGCAGCGGCAGCGAGAGCGCGTTCTTCGCCTCGGGCCTGTTCATCGTGAGCACCAGCGTGGCGCCCTGGCGCTCCACGGTGAGGTGTTCGGTCCCACCCATTGCCGTCCTCCCGTCTCAAGACCTAGAACAGGTTGCAGTAGGGGCGGTTGCAGTTCAATAGCTTTCTGACAGTCAGTCAGTTTTCTTCGCGGGCACCCTTCCCCATTGCCGTGGCTGGCGCTCTAATGACCGCCATCGGATCCCGGGGTCAGGAGGAACGGTGGAGTACAACCTTGCCGACCTGTTCGAGTCGGTCGTCGACGTGGTCCCCGACCGCGAGGCCCTCGTCTTCGTGGACCACCCCGGTACGGGCGCGGAGCGCCGGCTGACGTACGCGCAGCTCGACGAGGCCGCCAACCGGATCGCCCACCACCTGGTCGACCGCGGACTGCGGCCCGGCGAACACCTGGGCCTGCACCTCTACAACGGGGTCGAGTACCTCCAGACCGTACTGGCCTGCCTGAAGGCCCGGCTCGTCCCCGTCAATGTGAACTATCGCTACGTGGAGGAGGAGTTGGCGTACCTCTACCGGGACGCCGACCTGGCCGCCCTGGTCTTCGACGGGGAGTTCACCGCCCGGGTCGCCGCCGTGCTGCCCGGTACGCCGAAGCTGCGCCACCTGCTGCGGGTGGGCCGGGCCCCCGAGGGCGCGCCCGAACCGGCCACCGCCCCGGTCGCGTTCACGGACGCCGAGGCAGCCGGCTCCCCGGAGCGCGGCTTCGCCCCGCGCTCGCCCGACGACCAGTTCATCATCTACACGGGCGGCACCACCGGGATGCCGAAGGGCGTGATGTGGCGCCAGGAGGACCTGTTCTTCGCGGGCCTGTTCGGCGGGGAGCCGACGGGCGAGCCGGTCAAGCGGCCGGAGGAGCTGGCCGAGCGGGTGGCGGCGCGCGGCGGCGGGCTGACCTTCTTCCCCACTCCCCCGCTGATGCACGGCACGTCGACACTGACCTCCTTCGTGGCCTTCAACTACGGGCAGCGGATCGTGATCCACCGCAAGTACGTGCCCGAGGAGGTGCTGCGGACCATCGAGAAGGAGAAGGTCTCCAGCGTCTCGCTGGTCGGGGACGCGATGCTCCGCCCCCTCGTCGACGCCCTGCGCGGACCGCTCAAGGGCACCGACATGTCCTCCCTGTTCAGCGTCTCCTCCTCCGGGGCGATCATGTCGGACACGGTCCGCGCGCAGTTCCAGGAGCTGGTGCCGAACGTCCTGCTGCTCAACAACTTCGGCTCCTCCGAGTCGGGTTCCAACGGCAAGGCCACCGCCGACTCCGGCCCGGAGAAGGGCTTCCGGCTGGAGGTCAACGAGCGCACGCTGGTGGTGGACCCGGTGACGCACGAGCCGGTCCCGCCCGGCGTCCCGGGCCGGCTCGCGCAGCGGGGGCACGTACCGCTCGGCTACTACAACGACCCGCAGAAGACGGCGGAGACCTTCTTCCAGCGCGGCGGGGAGCGCTGGGTCCTGCTGGGGGACATGGCCACCGTCGACGGGGACGGCATCGTGACGGTCCTCGGCCGCGGTTCCCAGTGCATCAACACGGGCGGCGAGAAGGTGTACCCGGAGGAGGTCGAGCAGGCCCTCAAGTCCCACCCGGACGTCTACGACGCCCTGGTCGCCGGGGTCCCCGACCCGAAGTGGGGCAGCCACGTGGCGGCCGTGGTGGAGGTCCGCGCCGGGGCCGCGGCCCCCACCCTCGACCAGATCCAGGCCCACTGCCGCACCCGCCTGGCCGGCTACAAGATCCCCCGCCAGCTCGTCATCGCCCCGGAGATCCAGCGCTCCCCGAGCGGCAAGGCCGACTACCGCTGGGCGAAGGCCGTGGCGACGGAGGCCGACGGCCGGGGCTGAGAACCCGCGCACGGATCTTGACCCGGCCGCCCGCCCTTTGGTTGCCTACGGATACCGAACGATCGGTCGGGTCAGGGGAGGCACGGGTGACGGATCTGCTGGACGCGGCGGAGCGGCTGGACCGCGGGGCGCTGGAGGCGCTGCAACTGGAGCGGCTGCGGGACACCCTGCGGTACGCGTACGAGCGCGTGCCCTTCCACCGGGCCGCCTTCGACGAGGCCGGGGTACGCCCCGAGGACTGCCGCACCCTGGCCGACCTGGCCCGCTTCCCGTTCACGACCAAGGCCGACCTCCGCGACACGTACCCCTTCGGGATGTTCGCCGTACCCCGCTCCGAGGTCCGCCGGATCCACGCCTCCAGCGGCACCACCGGCCGCCCCACCGTGGTCGGCTACACCGCGCGCGACCTGGACACCTGGGCCGAAGTGGTGGCCCGCTCCCTGCGTGCGGCGGGCGCCCGGCCCGGCGACACGGTGCACGTGGCGTACGGCTACGGGCTGTTCACCGGGGGCCTCGGGGCCCACTACGGGGCCGAGCGGCTCGGCTGCACGGTCGTCCCGGCCTCCGGCGGGATGACCGAGCGCCAGGTCCGGCTGATCCTGGACTTCGAACCCGAGGTCATCATGGTGACCCCCTCGTACATGCTGACCCTCCTGGACGAGATGGAGCGCCAGGGCGTCGACCCCCGCCGGACCTCGCTGCGCACCGGGATCTTCGGCGCCGAGCCGTGGACGGAGGAGATGCGCCGGGAGATCGAGGAGCGGCTCGGCATCGACGCCGTGGACATCTACGGGCTCTCGGAGGTGATGGGCCCCGGCGTGGCCCAGGAATTCGCCAGCGTGAAGGACGGCCTGCACCTCTGGGAGGACCACTTCCTGCCGGAGGTGGTGGACCCGGTCACCGGCGAGGTGCTGCCGGACGGGGAGACGGGCGAGCTGGTCTTCACCTCCCTCACCAAGGAGGCGATGCCCGTGGTCCGCTACCGCACCCGCGACCTGACCCGGTTGCTGCCCGGCACGGCCCGGCCCGCCTTCCGCCGGATGGAGAAGGTCACCGGCCGCTGCGACGACATGATCATCCTGCGCGGGGTGAACCTCTTCCCCACCCAGGTCGAGGAGATCCTGCTGCGCACCCCGGCCGTCGCCCCGCACTTCCAGCTCCGCCTGACCCGTCGGGGCCGCCTCGACGCCCTCACCGTCCGCGCCGAGGCCCGGCGCGATGCCTCCCCCGCCGACCGCGAGGCGGCGGCCGCCGCGGTGGCGCGCGCGGTCAAGGAGTCCGCGGGCGTCACGGCGGCGGTGGAGATCGTGGACCCGGACAGCCTGGAGCGCTCGGTGGGCAAGATCCGCCGCATCGTGGACCTGCGGGAGCAGAGCGGGGACGCGGGCCCGTAGCCGGCAGCCCGCGGCCCGCCGGGGCACGGCCCGCCCGCAGGCCACCCTTTCGGACGGACATTGTCCTGGTTTGCAGCGGTTTGGGGTAGTCGGTCCTTGTGACGCACCCCCAGCCCCACCCGCATCGGATCCGCCGGCTGCACGACCGGGTCCAGGCCTCGCCCGCCGGGCTGGCCTGGAGCCGCGGGCGCGAGATCGAGCTGATGCACCGGGCGATGGGGTTCGCGGCGCTCGGGTTCCTGACGCTGGTGCCGCTGCTGATCGTGGTGGCGGCCGCCGCACCGGCCAGCGGGGAGGGGTTCGGACGCTGGCTGGGGCAGGCGCTCGGGGTGTCGGCGGATTCGCGGCGGCAGGTGGAGCTGCTGTTCGGGATGCCGGGGCAGGCCCTGGAGCGGACCACGGCCTTCGGTCTGGCCGCGCTGTGCGTGTTCGGGCTGACCTTCGGCTCCGTGGTGCAGACCGGGTACGAGAAGGTGTGGGACCTGCCGACCGCCCGCTGGCACACGATGTGGCGGCACGTGGTCTGGCTGGCGCTGCTGATCTTCTACCTCGGCGTGCTGGTCGCCGTATCGGTCCCCTCCCCCGGCTTCTGGGCCTCGGTGCTGGGCGGGGCCGCCGACCTGGCGAGCACCGGCCTGTTCTTCTGGGCCTCGCAGCGGATGCTGCTCGGGGGCCGGGTGCGGTGGCGGGCCCTGCTGCCCGGGGCGGTGGCCACCAGCCTCGGCCTGCTGGGGCTGCGGGTCTTCTCCCAGCTGGTGTTCTCCCCGCTGATCGCCTCGAACGCCGTCACCTACGGGCCCTTCGGCACCCTGCTGGTGGCGCAGTCCTGGCTGGTCGGGGTGGGGTTCGTGGTCTACGGCGGGGCACTGGTCGGCCGGATGGCGCACGAGCACCTGACCCTGCGCCGGCTGCGGGAGGCGGGGGTGCTCGCCGCCGGGGGCCGCGGCCCGGGCCCGGGGAGGGGGCCGGGACCGCGGCCGGGGCTCAGGGGCTGACCGCCAGGAACAGGTACGCCGCCAGGATGACCAGGTGCACCCCGCCCTGGAGCAGGGTGGCCCGGCCCGGGACCACGGTCAGGGCGCCGACCACCACCGTGAGGGCGAGCAGCACCATGTGCGTGGGGTCGAGGCCCAGGGTGAGCGGGCCGGAGAGCCAGATCGAGGCCAGCGCGATGGCGGGGATGGTCAGGCCGATGCTGGCGATCGAGGAGCCGTACGCCAGGTTGAGGCTGGTCTGCACCCGGTTGCGGCGGGCGGCGCGGACCGCGGCGAGGGTCTCGGGCAGCAGCACGAGCAGGGCGATGATCACACCGACCACGGCGTGCGGGAGCCCGGCGTCCGCCACCGCGGACTCGATGGTGGGCGATACGGCCTTGGCGTTGCCGACCACGGCGACGAGGGCGGCCATCAGCAGCCCGAGGCTGATCCAGGCGGCGCGGGCGGTGGGCGGGTCGGCGTGCTCGTCCTCGGACTCGGTGGGGGTGGCGACGGGCAGGAAGTAGTCGCGGTGGCGGACCGTCTGCACCGCGACGAACAGCCCGTACAGGGCGAGCGAGGCCACGGCGGCGAAGGCCAGCTGCGCGGTGGAGAACTCCGGGCCGGGCTTGCTGGTGGTGAAGGTCGGCAGCACGAGGCTGAGGGTCGCCAGGGTGGCGACGGTGGCCAGGGCCGTGCCGGAACCCTCGGCGTTGAAGACGGCCACCCGGTTGCGCAGGGCGCCCACCAGCAGGGACAGGCCGACGATACCGTTGCAGGTGATCATGACGGCGGCGAAGACCGTGTCCCGCGCCAGTGTGGAGGTCTTGTCCCCGCCGTCGGCCATCAGGGTGACGATCAGGGCGACTTCGATGACGGTGACGGCGACCGCGAGCACCAGGGAGCCGAAGGGCTCGCCGACCCGGTGGGCCACCACCTCGGCGTGGTGCACGGCCGCGAGCACCGCACCGGCGAGGCAGAGTGCGACGAGCCCCACGGCGAAGCCCGGCAGGTCCCGTCCCCAGGTCAGGGCCAGCGCGACGAGCGCGGCCACGGGGACGAGGACCGTCCAGTCGGTCAGGGGGGATGTCCGCGTTGTCGTACTCATGACCGCTACGCTGCCATAGCAGGCGCTCTGTCACAAAAACCGCACGCTTCGTCACATCCGTCCGCCGGTCAAACCGTACGCTTCGTCACATCGGGCGGTCGTGGCCCTCCCAGTACGGATCGCGCAGCCGCCGCTTGTACAGCTTGCCGTTGGGGTCGCGCGGCATGGCCTCGACGAAGTCCACGGACCTGGGCCGCTTGTACCCGGCGAGCTGCCGCTCGCAGTGCACCAGGATCTCGGCGGCGAGCGCGTCCCCGGGCGTGAACCCCTCGGCCGGTTCGATGACGGCCTTCACCTGCTCGCCCCAGTCGGCGTGGGGGATGCCGAAGGCGGCGGCGTCGGCCACGGCGGGGTGGGAGAGCAGCGCGGACTCGATCTCGGCGGGGTAGATGTTCACCCCGCCCGAGATGATCATGTCTATCTTGCGGTCGCGGAGGAAGAGGTAGCCCTCCTCGTCGAGCAGGCCCAGGTCGCCGACGGTGAAGAAGTCCCCGATGCGGTTCGAGCGGGTCTTGTCCTCGTCCTTGTGGTAGCTGAAGCCGCCGGTGCTCATCTTCATGTAGACGGTGCCGACCTCGCCGGCGGGCAGCCGGGCGCCCTCGTCGTCGAAGACGGCGAGCTCGCTGATCGGCCAGGCCCGGCCGACCGTCCCGGGCTTCTTCAGCCAGTCCTCGGCGGTGGCGAAGGCCCCGCCGCCCTCGCTGGCCGCGTAGTACTCCTCCACGCAGCTCCCCCACCAGTCGATCATCGCCCGCTTGACGTGCTCGGGGCAGGGCGCGGCCCCGTGGATGGCGTGCTTCATCGAGGAGACGTCGTACGCCGACCGGACGGCCTCGGGGAGGGCGAGCAGCCGGTGGAACTGGGTGGGGACCATATGGGTGTGGGTGCAGCGGTGGGCGTCGATGAGGCGCAGCATCTCCTGCGGGGTCCACTTGTCCATCAGGACGAGCGGGTGGCCGATGTGCAGGGCCGCGGCCGCGAACTGGAGCACCGCCGTGTGGTAGAGCGGCGAGCAGACCAGGTGCACGTTCCCGTCGAAGGGGCGGATGCCGAAGATGCCGAGGAAGCCGCCGAGGTAGGTCTCCTCGGGGAGCCTGCCCGGCAGGGGGCGGCGGATGCCGCGGGGGCGGCCGGTGGTCCCGGAGGTGTAGTTCATGACCCAGCCGAGGGTGCGCTCCGCCGGGACGGTGTCGGGCTGCCCGTCGAGCAGTTCGGCGTACGGGCGGAAGCCGCCGAAGTCCGGGCGGTCGGCGCCCTCGGGGACGGCGTACCGGTGGCTGGCGGGCAGTCCCGCCTCGTCCGCGGCCGCGGTGGCCGCGGCGGCGAAGCGCTCGTGGGCGATGAGCACCCTGGCCCCGGAGTCCGCGACGATCCAGGCGATCTCGGGGCCGACGAGGTGGTGGTTGACGGGGACGAGGTAGAAGCCCGCCTGGGAGGCGGCGAGGTACGCGGTGAGGAACTCGACGCCGTTGGGCAGGACCACGGCGAAGGCGTCCCCGCGCTCCAGCCCGGCCGCGCGCAGCCCGTGTACGAGCCGGTTGACGTCGGCGTGCAGCCGCCCGGCGGTCCAGCCGGTGCCGTCGGGGGCGGTGAGCACGGTCCGGCCGGGGTCGGCGGCGGCCTGGGCCCAGAAGCCGTTGGGGGGTGCGTCCCGGCCGGGGGCGGCGGGCGCGGGCGCGGCCTGGGCGGGGGTGGCCGCTGCACCTGAGCCGGTCCCTCCGGCCCCGCCGTCCCCGCCGCTCGCGCCGGTCCCTGTGCTCTCGCTCTTCTCGCTGCTCATCGGCGTTGCCTCCTCAGTCGCGGCCGGCGATGCGGTTGATGCGGTCGACGGCCTTCTCGAACCCGCGGGTGAGGTCGTCGACGATGGCCTGGACGCTGCGCTCGGAGTTCATCCGGCCGACGATCTGGCCCACGGGCGTGCCCAGCAGCGGCCCGACCTCGTACTTCTGGATCCGGGAGACCGCCTCGGCGACGAGCAGGCCCTGCAGGGGCATCGGCAGCGGCCCGGGGCCGCTGGGGTCGTCCCAGGCGTCCGTCCACTCGGTGCGCAGTTGCCGGGCCGGCTTGCCGGTGAGCGCGCGGGAGCGGACGGTGTCCCCGGAGCCGGCGGCGAGCAGCTTCCGGGTGAGGGCCCTGGAGTGGAGGTCGGCCTCGGTGGCGGTGAGCCAGAGGGAGCCGAGCCAGACCCCCTGGGCGCCCAGGGCCAGCCCCGCGGCGACCTGTTCCCCGCTGCCGATGCCGCCGGCGGCGAGGACGGGCAGCGGGGACACGGCCTCGACCACCTCGGGTACGAGCACCATGGAGGCGATGTCCCCGGTGTGGCCCCCGGCCTCGTAGCCCTGCGCCACGACGACGTCGATGCCGGCCTCGGCGTGCCGGCGGGCGTGCTTGGCGCTGCCGGCCAGGGCGGCGACGAGTACGCCGTGGTCGTGCGCGCGGGCGATCACGTCGGCGGGCGGGGAGCCGAGGGCGTTCGCAAGGAGCTTGACGGGGTAGTCGAAGGCCACGTCGAGCTGGTTGCGGGCGACCTGCTCCATCCAGCCGGTGATCCGCCAGCCCGAGGCCTCCCCCTCGGGGAGTTCGGGCACCCCGTGCTTGGCGAGGGTCTCGCGGACGAACTCCCGGTGGGACGCGGGGATCATGGCCTCGATCTCGGCCTCGCCGATCCCGTCGACGGCCTTCTTGGCCGGCATGACCACGTCCAGTCCGTACGGCTTGCCGCCGGTGTGCTCCTGCATCCAGTCGAGGTCGCGCGCGAGCTCGTCGGGTGCGGTGTAGCGGACCGCGCCGAGCACGCCGAAGCCCCCGGCCCGGGTGATGGCCGCGGCGACGGCCGGGAAGGGCGTGAAGCCGAAGATGGCGTGTTCGACCCCGAGTTTCTTGCTCAGCTCCGTCTCCATGGGCGGCAGGATGCCGCAGGGCGGCGGCCGAGGGAAGAGATTTTCTGATGCAGTGTCAGATTCTTTGGGTGCCGGGACGGGCGGGGAGTGCCGGGTGCGCGGGCAGATAGTCGGTAGCGTGCGCGGGGTCGGAACGGGAGGTCCGGAAATGGACGGGTACACGGGGGCAGACGGGACGACGGGGGCTGCTGGGGCGGAGGCCGGGCGGGTGCCCGGAACGGGGGCGACACGGGCGGCGTTCGTACCGGCCCCGCCCTCACCGCGGGCACCGGCACCGGTACGGGGCTCCGGCGCGAACGGGCGTACCGCCGCTTCCGCTCCCACCGCGGCCGCCCCCGCCACCGCATCCGCGCCCCCGGGACCCGCCCAGCCGCCACCCGGACCGAGCCGCCGCCGGCTCGGGGCCCGGCTGCTCGCACTCGGCGGCGTGCTCGTCCTGCACGCCCTCCCCGGCGCGGCGGGCGCGGCCGGCTGGGCGGGCAACCCCGCCGAGCGGCGCGCCCTCCAGGGGCTGCGGCTGCGCTACGGATCCCCGCGGCAGGCCGGTCTGATCGACCGGCAGCTGGAGGCGGTGGCCGCCGAGGCGGCCCGCTTCCTCGGCCCCTCCCCCCACTACCCGTACTACGCCGGGGCGGTGGTCCTCGCCGGGCGGGGCCGCACGGTCGCCCTGCACCGGGCCGTGGGCGACGCCGTCCGGTACGCGGAGTACGACGGGCGCACCGACCGGGCCCGCGAACTGCCCGCCGCCGAACGGATCGCGATGGCCGAGGACACCGTCTTCGACCTCGCCTCCCTCACCAAGCTCTTCACCTCCGTCCTCGCCGTCCAGCAGATGGAGCGCGGCCGCCTCGCGCTGGAGGCGCCCGTACACCGCTACCTGACCGAGTTCACCGGCGGCGGCAAGGAGCGGGTGACGGTCCGCCAGCTGCTCACCCACACCTCCGGCCTGCGCTCCTGGGCGCCCTTCTACCAGGAGTCCACGCGCGAGGGGCAGTTGCGCCTGCTGTGGTCCGTACGCCCGCAGGACCCGCCGGGGACGGTCTACCGGTACTCCGACCTCAACCTGATCGCCCTCCAGCTCCTCCTGGAGCGGATCACCGGCCGCACCCTGGACGTCCTGCTCCGCGAGGAGGTCACCGGCCCGCTCGGGATGCACCGCACCCGCTACAACCCGCCGCCGTCCTGGCGCCGCGCGACCGCCGCCACCGAGGTGCAGCGGCCGCCCTGGTCCGGACTCGACCGCGGGCTGGTCTGGGGGGAGGTCCACGACGAGAACGCGTACGCGCTGGGCGGGGTCGCCGGGCACGCCGGGGTCTTCGGAACCGCCTGGGACCTGGCCGTACTGGCCCGCGCCCTGCTCGACGGCGGGGTCTACGCGGGCAAGCGGATCCTGCGGCCCGCCTCCGTCGAACTGCTCTTCACCGACTTCAACACCGCCTTCCCCGGCGACGACCACGGGCTCGGCTTCGAGCTCTACCAGCACTGGTACATGGGCGCCATGGCCACCCCCCGGTCCGCCGGGCACACCGGGTTCACGGGCACCTCCCTCGCCCTGGACCCGTCCACGGACTCGTACCTGGTCCTGCTCGGCAACTCGGTCCACCCCGTCCGCACCTGGCGGGCCGGCAGCGCCCCGCGGGTCGCCGTCGGCAACGCCTTCGCCCGCGCGGTCCCCGTCCGCACCCGGCACGGCGGCCCCGCCTGGTACTCCGGCATGACCCCCGGCGGCTCCGGCACCCTGACCCTCCCCCCGCTCACCCCCGCCACCGCCGGGGCGCGGCTGCGCTGCGCCCTGTGGTGGGACACCGTGCCCGGCGCCGGCGCCCTCCACGTCGAGGCCTCGGCGGACGGCACCGACTGGCAGCCGCTGCCCTTCACGACGGTACGGGCCACCGGCGGCAGCCCCGAGCACTGGCCGCAGGGCACCGTCGGCGGCTGGTCCGGGCGGATCTGGCACCGGCTGGAGGCCCCCCTCGCGGCCTGGGCGGGGCGCGAGGTCCGCATCCGGCTGCGGCACACGGCCACGGGCCGGTACGTGGGGCGCGGGGTCTACGCCGACGTGCTGCGGGTCTCCGAACCCCGCGGGCTCCTCTTCGCGGAGGACCGGCCGGCGGACGCGGGGCTGATCGAGGCGGTGGGGTGGAGCCGTTCGGCTGACTGAGCCCGCGCCGGAACGGGGCCGGCGGCCGGGCCGCCCGGCATCCGGCGACACTGGCGCCAGTCGTTCCCGCTCGGGAGGTGGTGGCCGTGCAGGAGGACCGGACGCGGGGCGGGGACGGGGAGCAGGGGAGGGCCCCCGCGGCGGCGGGCGCCGCCGCGCCGCCCGCGCGGCCGGTGGCCGCACTCGCCGCGCTCATGGCCGTACTCAGCCTCGCCACCGGGATGACCGAGGCCGCCAGCCTGCTCGCCCTCGGTCCGGTGTTCACCGCCATGCAGACCGGGAACGTCCTCTTCCTCGCCTTCGGCACCGTGGGCGAGGGCGGGCTCTCGGTGGTGGCCCCCGCCGTCTCCCTCGCCTCCTTCACCGCCGGGGCGGTGGCCGCCGCCCGGCTGGAGTGGCGGCTGGAGGAGCACCGGCGGCGGTGGTTCGTCATCGCCGTCTCCACCGAGGCGGCCCTCGTGGTCGCGGCGGCGGTCACCGCCTGGGGCCTCGAACCGGTCCGCAGCGCCCCGACGGACCGCCACCTCGCCACCGTCGCCGTCCTGTCCGCGGCCATGGGCCTGCGCAACGTGACCGCGATGCGGGTCAGCGTGCCGGACATGCCGACCACGCTGGTCACCCGGGCCATGACCGCGTTCCTCGGCGGCTCGGTGCTGGGCCACGACCCGGCCTTCGGCCGCTCCGCCGGAGCCTCGCTGCGGCGGGCGGCCTCGGTCGGCGCGATGTTCGCGGGCGGGCTGCTGGGAGCCGCGTACCTCCACTCCGGCCGCCCGCTCCCCTACCTCCTCCTGATGGCGGCCGCCCTCACGGCTGCCGTGGGCATGGCCTGCCTGCGGCTGCCGCGGCTCTTCACCCGCTGAGGGCCCCGCCCCGCCTCACGCCCCCAGCACCGCCATCGCCGCGTTGTGGCCCGGGATGCCGCTGACCCCGCCGCCGCGGACCGCGCCCGCCCCGCACAGCAGCACGTTGGCGTGGGCCGTGCCGACCCCCCAGGGTCCGGCCTCCCCGGCGGCGGCCTCCGCGTACGGGAAGGACAGGTCGCGGTGGAAGATGTGGCCGCCGGGCAGCCGCAGTTCGTGTTCCAGGTCCAGCGGGGTCTTGGCCTCGATGCAGGGGCGGCCCTCGGAGTCCAAGGCCAGGCAGTCGGCCAGCGGCTCGGCGAGGTGGGCGTCGAGCTGGGCGAGGGTGGCGGCGAGCAGCTGCCCGCGCACGCCGTCGTTGTCCTTCTCGAACAGCCGGGCCGGGGTGTGGAGTCCGAAGAGGGTGAGCGTCTGGTAGCCCCGGCGGGCCAGGTCCGGGCCGAGGATCGACGGGTCGGTGAGGGAGTGGCAGTAGATCTCCGAGGGCGGGGCGGCGGGCAGTTCACCCGCCGCCGCCTGGGCGTGGGCCCGGGCCAGCTCCCCGTACCCCTCCGCGATGTGGAAGGTGCCCGCGAAGGCCTCGCGGGGGTCCACCGAGGTGTCCTTGAGCCGCGGCAGCCGCGTGAGCAGCATGTTCACCTTGAGCTGCGCGCCCTCGGCCGGCGTCGGCGGCCGCTCCCCCAGCAGGGCGGCCAGGGCCTGCGGGGAGGCGTTGACCAGGACCCGGCGGGCCCCGACCCCGCCCTCGCCGTCGGCCGTGCGGAAGGTCACGGACGCGTCGGCGGCCCCGTCGGTCTCGATGCGCAGCGCCTCGTGGCCGGTGGCGATCTCGGCGCCCGCGGCGAGGGCCGCACCGGCGAGGGCGGTGGTCAGCGCGCCCATGCCGCCGACGGGGACGTCCCAGTCCCCGGTGCCGCCGCCGATGACGTGGTAGAGGAAGCAGCGGTTCTGGACCAGGGAGGGGTCGTGCGCGTCGGCGAAGGTGCCGATCAGCGCGTCCGTGAGCACCACTCCGCGGACCAGGTCGTCACGGAAGCGCTCCTCCACGGCCCGCCCGATCGGCTCCTCGAACAGCATCCGCCAGGCCGCTTCGTCGTCGACGCGCGCGCGGAGGGCTGCGCGGGTGGGCAGGGGTTCGGTGAGGGTGGGGAAGATCCGCTCGGCGGCGCGCGCGGTGGTGGCGTAGAAGCGGCGCCAGCTCTCGTACTCGGCGGCGCCGCCGGTGAGCCGGGCGAAGGACTCGCGGGTACGGTCCTCCCCGCCGCCGACGAGCAGCCCGGTGGGGCGGCCGCCGCGGACGGCGGGGGTGTACGAGGAGACCGTGCGCTTGCGGACGGCGAACTCCAGCCCCAGGTCGGTGACGATCTTCCGGGGCAGGAGGGAGACGAGGTACGAGTAGCGCGACAGCCGCGCGTCCACCCCCGCGAAGGGGCGCGTGGAGACGGCGGCCCCACCGGTGCGCCCGAGCCGCTCGAGCACGAGCACGGACCGCCCCGCCCGCGCCAGGTAGGCGGCGGCCACCAGCCCGTTGTGCCCGCCCCCCACGATCACGACGTCGTACCGTTCCCTGGAAAACGCAAGCGCTCGACTCATGGCCCCAGTTGGTAGCACGCCCCGCCCCTGCCCGGCCAGACCCCGGCCGCCCGCTGCGCCCCCTGCCCCTACCCCTCCCCCGCCGGAGGCAGTTGGCTGGCATGGGGGTGGTGGTGGGTGCGGAGGGAATCGATGTGGCGGGTGACGGCTGCGGACTCCTCGTGGCGGCCGAGGCGGTCCAGGCAGTGGGCCTCGTCGGCGTGGGCCGCGAGGGTGTCCGGGTGCGACGGGCCGAGGGTCGCCTCGCGCCCGACCGCGACCTCCCGGTACACCGACAGGGCCTCCGGCCACCTCCCCAGCCAGCCCAGGGCGACCGCCACCTCGCGGCGGCTGGCCAGGGTGTCCGGGTGCCGCCCGCCGAGCACCGCGGCGCGCAGCGCACCGACCTGCCGGGCCTCTTCGAGCGCCTCCTCCCAGCGGGCGAGCCGGCCGAGGTTCACGCCGAGCCCGTGCCGGGCCCTCAGGGTCTCCGGGTCGGCGGCCCCGTACGCGCGGGTGCGGTCCGCGACCAGCGACCGGTACAGGTCCAGTGCCTCGGCGCTGCGGCCGAGGCGGCCCAGGCTGATGCCGACCTCGTAGCGGGCGGCCAGGGTCTCGGGGTGGTCGCGGCCGAGGGACTCCGCGCGGGCCCCGGCGAGGCTGCGGTACGCGTCCAGGGCCTCCGGCCACCTGCCCAGGCGCCCGAGGGCGTACGCGACCTCGTACCGGGACAGCAGGGTGTCCCGGTGGCCGGGCCCGAGGGCCCTCGCGCGGGCCTCCGCGACCTCGGCGGCGGTCCGGTGCGACTCCTCCAGGCGCCCCAGCCGGGAGAGGTTGACGGCGAGGTTGTGGCGGCAGGCCAGGGTGTCGGGGTGCTCGGGCCCGGCGACCCGCTCCCGTACGGCGAGCACCTCCCCGTACACCTCGTGCGCCTCCTGGTGCCTGCCGAGCTCGGCGAGCACGTACGCGGTCTCCTGACGGGCGGCCAGGGTCTCGGGGTGCTCGGCGCCCAGCGAACGGGACCTGCCCTCCGCGACCGTGCCGTACTCCAGCAGCGCCTCGCCGGGGCGGCCGCACCGGCTCAGGGTGAAGGCGACCTCGTAGCGGCTCGCCAGGGTGTCGGGGTGGTCGGGGCCGAGGGTCTCGGCGCGCGCGGCGGCGACCTCGCGGTGGATCCGCCCGGCCTCCTCCCAGCGCCCGGCCCGGCCGAGGCCGAGGGCGGTGCCGTGGCGGGCGGCCAGCGCGTCGCCCGGCGCGCCGGCGGAGGCGGCGGGGTCCCGCCGGCCGGGCACCCGGGGGTCTGCGGCGGGCGGGGCGGAGGCGGGCCCGGCACCGGCACTGTCGACGGCTCCGGGCGCAGGGGCGGTGGCTGCGCCGCCGTTGGCGGCTGGCGGCCCGCCCGCTTCCCCTCCCCCGCCCCCCGTCCAGCGCAGCGTGAGGGCCTGGGCCCAGGCATCACCGGCCGTGGTGCGCGGGGTGCCCGCGCGGGGGCCCGGGGCCAGCCCCTGGGCCCATGCGGGCAGCGGGGCACCGGGCGCGGGCAGGGTCGCGGGACCGGAGTCGATACCGGCGGCGAAACCCGTGCTGGTGCCGATACCGGTGCCCGTCCCCGTACCGGCGGACGTGCTGCCCGCCGGCGGGCGGATGCCGGCGCCCCCCGTGCGCTGCCCCGCCCCCCGGCTGCCGCGGGACTGGACCAGGCGGCGGTGGAGGGCGCGGGCGTCCGCCGGGCGCTCCTCCGGCTTCTTGGCCAGCAGGTCGAGGACGGCCCGCTCGAAGTACCCGGGCAGTTCGGGCCGGTGCGTGCGCAGCGGCTCCGGCGCCTGGTCGCGGTGGCCGACCAGGACGGACCAGGAGTCGCCGAGGTCGAAGGGCGGGGCGCCGGTGGCGATCTCGTACAGGACGCAGCCCAGCGAGTACAGGTCGCTGCGGTGGTCGACCTCCTCGTCCGCGATCTGCTCCGGGGACATGTAGTGCGGGGTGCCCATGGCCATGCCCCCGCCGGTGAGTTTGGCGGTGAAGCCGATGTCGTGGGCGAGGCGGGCGATGCCGAAGTCGCAGAGCTTCACCGTGCCGTCGGTGAGCCGCATGATGTTCGCGGGCTTGAGGTCGCGGTGGACGATGCCCTGCTCGTGGGTGTAGGCGAGGGCGGCCGCGACCTGTTCGGCGATGTCGAGCACCTCGCCGACGGGCAGCGGCCGGTGCTCGTTCGCGTCGAGCAGTTGGCTGAGGTTGCGGCCGTGGAGGAGCTCCATGACGAGGAAGAGGCAGCCGCCGGAGGCGCTGTCGTCGCCGAAGTCGTGGACGACGGTGACCCCGCGGTGCTGGAGGGAGGCGGCGACGCGGGCCTCGCGGCGGAAGCGTTCGCGCAGGACGCGGGTGAAGTTGGGGTCGTGGTCGAGGCCGAGCGGTTTGAGGCACTTGACGGCCACGTGCCGCCCCAGCGACTCGTCGCGCGCCCGCCAGACCTCGCCCATGCCACCGCGCCCGATCAGGTCGAGCGGCCGGTACCGGCCCTGGATCAGTCTGGTTTCCGCCAACTCCACCATGTCGTGCTGTCGCCCCCGTTGTCGTGCCGCGCCCTCCCGGACCGTCCAGTATGGCGGCCCCCCGATTCAGTGTGTACGCCGAGGGACGGCTCCCGGGGTCCGGCCGCGCCATTGCCCCACGATTGTGACCTGCGGAGCGCTGCCGGGGCGGACGTGCGGGAACGGCGCGCGGCAGGGTGGCCGGTGGGGCGCCGGCGGCGGGTGGGGCGTACAGACCGGGGCGGATCGGTGCAGGGGCCACCCGTCCGGGGTACGGGGTGCGCGCGCAAGGGCGGCGCCGGGAGCCGGGCGGGCGGGTCGGGCGCCGGTACGCATTTCGGCCACGTACCGGCGGGACGCGTCGGCCCGGCCCGGCTACTTGCAGAGGATGGTGGGCGCGGCGACCGGGGTGAAGGTCAGCGGGGGCTGGCCGGCGGTCTCGAAGACGGCGACCTTCTCGGCCTCCAGCTGGATGTAGCCGGGGGTGTAGTCGCCGCTCCACTCCACGCGCGGCCCGGCGACCCCGGATTCCATGTCGGTGCGCATCTGGCGCAGCCCCCAGTACTTGCCGGCGAAGGTGAGGGTGCCGATCCCGCAGTGGGTGTAGAGGTCGTACGGGTACCAGACCCCGGGCTTGGGGTCGGCGGGTCCGGTGCGCGGGGAGTCGGTGTCGGGCCTGCCGGGGGCGGGGCGTTCGCCGTCCTGGCTGAAGGGGGCGGCGGCGGGCCCGCTGCCCATGGGTCCCTCGCCCACCGTGGCACCGGCGGGGCTGCAGCCGGTCACGGCGAGCAGGAGGGCGGCGGCGGCCGCGGGCAGGAGGAGCCCGGAGCGGGTCCGGCGGGCCCGGGCGCCGGCGGCCCCCCGGCCTGTGCCTTCTCGGCCTGTGACGCCCCGGGCGGTGGCGCCTCGGCCTGCAGGGACGCCTCGGTCGGCGGGGATGCGCGGTGACTGCATGGGAGGTGCCTTTCGTCCGCGTGGGGATCCGCGTGGGGATGCCCCTGGGACGGCGGGGGCGGTGATCCGGTTCCCCTGGGGGCAGGCCGCCCGCCTCCGCCCGCACCCCCTCACCCCTACCGCCGGCTGCGCACCAGCAGGTACAGGAAGTACGGCGTGCCGATCACGGCCGTCATCAGGCCCGCGCCGAGCTGGGCGGGGGCGATGACCGTGCGGCCGACGAGGTCGGCGGTGCAGACGAGGACGGCGCCGAGGAGTACGGCGACCGGGGTGACCCGGCTGTGCCTGCGGCCCACGAGGGCGCGGGCCGCGTGCGGGGCCACGAAGCCGACGAAGGCGATGGTGCCGGCGGCGGCGACGGCGCTCGCGCTGAGGAGGACGGACAGGACGAGGAAGCCCAGGCGGGCCCGGCCCGGCCGGATCCCGAGCAGCCGCGGGGTGTCCTCGTCGAGGGACACCAGGTCGAGGGAGGTGCGGGCGGCGACGGCGACGGCGACGCCGACCGCGAGCACCCCGGCGAGGGGCAGGACGTCGGGCAGGGTGCGTCCGTACGTGGAGCCGGACAGCCAGGTGAGGGCCTTGGTGGCGTTGAACGGGTCGGTGAGGATGATCAGGAGGCTGATCAGGGCGGCGGAGCCGGTGGCGACGCCGAAGCCGACGAGTACGAGGCGGTTCTGCCGGAAGCCGCCCCTGGCGGCGAGTCCGAAGACCAGGACGGCGGCGACGGCGGCGCCCGCGAAGGCGGCTCCGGCCAGGTCCCAGCTGCCGGCCGCCGGGACGGTCGTCACGAGCAGTACGGCGCCCAGTGCGGCGCCGCCCGAGACGCCGAGGACCCCGGGCTCGGCGAGCGGGTTGCGGGTGACCCCTTGGACGAGGGTGCCGGCGAGGGCGAGGGCCGCGCCGGCGAGGAGGGCGGCGAGGACCCGGGGGGTGCGGGTGTCGAGGATGAAGGTGACGGAGCGTCCGGCGCGGCCCTGGAGCCAGTTCAGTACGTCGCCCAGGAGGAGTTTGGCGTCGCCGAGCAGCACGCCTGCGACCGCGACCGCGACGAGGGCGGCGACCAGGGCGGCCGTGGCGGTGAGGAAGGCGGCCCGGCTGCGGATCCGCACCCGGTCCTGGGAGCCGGCCTCGCTGGTGTCGCGGGCCTTGGCGGCCATGGCGACGAGGAAGACGGCGCCGAGGAGACTGGTGACGACCCCGGTGGGCACGGCGACGGCGAGGTCGGCCGGGACGAGGGCGCGCAGGAGTACGTCGGAGCCGAGGACGAGGGCCGCACCGGCGAGCCCGGCGGCCGGGATCGCGGCGCGGCTGCGGGTGAACCCGCGGAACCTGCGCGCCAGCGGGCGGATCAGGGCGGGCGCGCACAGTCCGACGAAGCCGATGGGGCCGACGAGGGTGACGGCGGCGGCGGAGAGCAGGGCGGCGAGGACGACGGCCGTGATGCGGGTGGCGCGGACGGGTACGCCGAGCCCGCGGGCGGCGTCGTCGCCGAGGGCGAGGGCGTCGATCCGGCGGCCGAGGAGCAGCAGCCCGGCCAGGGCGAGGGCGCCGGCGGGGGCGGTCTGGAGGAGCCCGTCGAAACCGTTCTGGGCGATGCTGCCCTGGTTCCAGTGGTAGAGGCCCTCGGTCTCGTGGGGGAAGAGCAGGAGCAGGCCCTCGGTGACGGCGGTGAGGCCGAGGGTGAGGGCGCTGCCGGCGAGGACCAGGCGGACCGTTCCGGTGCCGAGGCCGGACAGGCCGAGGACGATGCCCGCGGCGGCGAGGCCTCCCGCGAAGGCGACTCCGGCGGAGGCGAACAGCGGGAGGGTGACGCCGGTGACGGTGGCGATGCCGAGGGCGAAGTAGGAGCCGGCGTTGACGGCGAGGGTGTCGGGCGCGGCGAGGACGTTGCGGCTGACGGCCTGGAGGGCGGCGCCCGCGGCGCCGAGGAGGACGCCGACGAGCAGTCCGGCGGCCATCCGCGGGAGCCGGGAGGCGATGACGACAGAGGCGTCGGCGGTGTCGGCGCGGCCGGTGAGGGCCTTCCAGACCTCGGAGGCGCCGACGGCCGCGGTGCCCTGGGTGAGGTCCACGACGGCGAGGACGGCGACGAGCAGGAGGAGCAGGGCCGTCACCGCGGCCGCCGTCCGGGCGGCGGACGCGGGTGCGGACTTCCCCGCGGCGGGGTCCGGGTCCGGATCCGCCGGGGGGCGGGGGGCGGGGGTGGTTGCGGTGGCGGCCATGCTCTCTTCTGCGCTCTCTCTTCTGCTGTGCCCGTACTGCGCCCCGGGCGCGTGCGCCGCGCCCGGGGCGGTGCTGCGGCTACTTCGTCAGGGCGGCGACGAGGGAGTCGACGTACTTGTTCATGGAGTCGGGGCCGCCGAACATCCAGATGCCGTCGGGCAGGCGGTGGACGTTGCCCTTCTTCACGAACGGCAGGGAGGTCCACACCTTGTCCTTGGCGAGGACGCCGCCGAAGGGGTTGCTGCTCTGGTCGCCGTCGTTGCCGATGTAGGCGAAGTACACGTCACCGATCTTGGTGAGGCCTTCGACGTCGGTGGTGCCGAGGCCGTAGTCCTTGTCGCCCTTGACGGTCCAGGCGTTCTTCAGGCCGAGCTTCTCGTTGACGGCGCCGATGAGCGAGCCGCTGGTGAAGGGGCGGATGGAGACCTGGTTGGAGACGAGGTAGCCGTCGGCGAAGGCGACCGGCTTGCCGGCGAGGCCCGCGGCGGACAGGGCCTTGGCGCCCTCGGCGAGCTTGGCCTCGAAGGCGGTCTTGACGGCCGCGGCCTTCTCGGTGGTGCCGGTGGCCCGGGCGATGAGGTCGAGGTTCTGCGTCATGCGGCCGATGGGGTCGGCGGCGTCGGCGGAGCGGAGGGTGAGCACCGGGGCGACCTCGCGCAGCTGCTTGACCGCGGCCGGGGGCAGGTCGGAGGTGGCGACGATGAGGTCGGGCTTGAGGGCGGCGACGGTGTCCATGCTGGGCTCGCCGCGGGTGCCGATGTCCTTGGGCTCGTTCTTCAGCGGGACGACGGTGTCCCAGGTCTTGTAGCCCTTGACGTCGGCGACGCCGACGGGGTCGATGCCCAGGGAGACCAGGTTCTCGACGACGTTCCACTCGGTGCCGACGACCTTCTTGGCGGGGCCGTCGAGCTGGACCTCGGCCCCGGAGGCGTCGGTCAGGGTGATCGGCTCGGCGGTCTTCTTGGCGTCGTCGGCGGCGGGCTCGGTGGTTCCGCAGGCGGTCAGGGCCAGGGCCGCGGTGGTCGCGGCCGCCGCGGTGAGGAGGAACTTCTTCATGGGGTGGGGCTGAGCCTTTCGCTTCGCGAGTGGTGGCGGCCGATGGCACGGGTGCGCAGCCGTCCGGTGAGGGGGTCGGTGTCGACCTCGATGCGGATGCCGTACGTGTCGGTGAGCCGCTGCGGGGTGAGGACCTCGGCGGGGGCGCCGTCGGCGACGACGCGTCCGGCGTCGAGCAGGACGATCCGGTCGGCCACGGCGGCGGCCTGGTCGAGGTCGTGCAGGACCGCGCCGACGGCGATGCCGTGGTCGTCGGCCAGGTCGCGCATGAGGTCGAGGAGTTCGACCTGGTAGCGCAGGTCGAGGTAGGTGGTGGGCTCGTCGAGGAGCAGGACGCCGGTCTCCTGGGCGAGGCAGCCGGCCAGCCAGACGCGCTGGAGCTGTCCGCCGGAGAGGTGTTCGGCGCCGCGGCCGGCGAGTTCGGCCACGCCGGTGAGGTCGAGGGCGCGGTCGACGGCCGCACGGCCGCCGGGGTCCTCGCGGCCCCACCGCCCGCGGTAGGGGTAGCGGCCGAATTCGACCAGGTCCCGTACCGTCAGGCCGCTGGGTGTGGGGCGGCCCTGGGTGAGCAGGGCGACGCGGCGCGAGAAGGCGCGGGGGCTGAGCGCGAAGGCGTCGGTGTCGCCGTCGATGACCAGGGTGGCGGTCCTGGGCCGCTGGAGCCGGGCCAGGGTGCGCAGCAGCGTGGACTTGCCGCTGCCGTTGGGTCCGACGAGGACCGTGACCTCGCCGGGTTCCAGCGTCATCGACGCGTCGTGGACTACGTCGAGGCCCTCGTACGCCACCGTGACACCGGTGGCCGACAGTTGACGGCCGCGGGCAGGGCGGCACGCGGCGTTCTCTTCACCTTCAAGCACGCACGTAGGTTAGCCTAGCCTTAGTTGATCGCCAAGACCGCCCCCGCTTCCGTCGGCAAGGCGATATCAGGCCAGGATCCCCATCCGGCCGTTCCCGGCTGCCGGGGGCGGCGGTACGGGCCTCAGCGGCGCACCCGCGGCATGCCCAGGCCGATCCAGGAGATGATCTCGCGCTGGATCTCGTTGTTGCCGCCGCCGAAGGTGAAGATGACCGCGCTGCGGTAGCCGCGCTCCAGCTCCCCGTGCAGGACCGAACCGGCCGAGCCGTCCTTCAGGGGGCCCGCCGCGGCGACCACCTCCATGAGCCAGGCGTAGGCGTCGCGGCGGGCCTCGGAGCCGTAGACCTTGACGGCCGAGGCGTCCTGGGGGGTGAGGGTGCCGTCCTGGACGGCGTTCACCATCTGCCAGTTGAGGAGCTTCATCGCGTCGAGCCGGGCGTGGGTGCGGGCCAGGCGGCCGCGGACCCAGCCGAGGTCGATCACGCGGCGGCCGTCGGCGAGCCTGGTGGCGGCGGCCCAGCGCTGGACGTCGTGCAGGGCGCGGATGGCCATGGTGCCGTGGGCGGCCAGGGTGACGCGCTCGTGGTTGAGCTGGTTGGTGATCAGGCGCCAGCCCCTGTTCTCCGGGCCGACCCGGCGGGTGGCGGGCACCCGGACGTCCTCGTAATAGCTGGCCGTGGTGTCGTGCGAGGCCAGCGTGTTGATGAGGGTGCAGCTGTAGCCGGGGTCGGCGGTGGGGACCAGGAGCATGGTGATGCCCTTGTGGGCGGGGGCGTCCGGGTCGGTGCGGACGGCCAGCCACACCCAGTCGGCGGTGTCGCCGTTGGTGGTCCAGATCTTCTGCCCGTTGACCACGTACGTGCCGGTCTCCTCGTCGCCCTCGCGCACCGCCCTGCACTTGAGCGCGGCCAGGTCGGTGCCGGCGTCGGGCTCGCTGTACCCGATGGCGAAGTCGATCTCGCCGGAGAGGATCCGCGGCAGGAAGTACGCCTTCTGCTCCTCCGTACCGAACTGCATGATCGTCGGACCGACCGTGTTCAGCGCCATCAGCGGCAGCGGTACGACGGCCTGGGCGGCCTCGTCGAAGAAGATGAACTGGTCCACGGGCGACATCCCCCGCCCGCCGTACTCCACGGGCCAGGCCACCCCCAGCCAGCCGTCCGCGCCCAGCCGCCGGATGGTCTCGCGGTAGAAGCGCTTCTGGGCCGCGGGGTCCTCGTACCGGGCGTAGACGTCCTCGGGCACCAGCCCGGCGAAGTAGGCGCGCAGTTCGGTGCGCAACTGCTGCTGCTCAGGCGTGTATTCGAGGTGCACGGCCCCTCCAGGACGTAGCGGCTCTGCGGCGCTGCTGGCGGCGCACAGACTAGAACCTGTTCCACCAATCCGGAAGGGGCCGGGCGGTCGGCGGGCACGCCGGGCGGACCGTCAGCCGTGCCGCCGCTCCAGCACCCGGAAGGCCGCCGCCGCGGCGAGCGCCGCCAGGGCGAGCACGATGCCGGTCTCGACCAGCTGGAGGGGCCAGAAGTGGGACTCCGGGTGGTGTTCGCGCACGACCGGCGCGGAGAGCCCGGTCCACTCCGACTGCCAGTCCCCGGCGCGGAGCGCCGGCCCCTCGACGGCGGGCCACAGGTGCGGGCGCAGCCAGGACATGGCGACGGCGAGGGCCGCCGCGGCCGCGGCGGCGGCGCCGGCCGCCGGCAGGGTGCGGCGCAGCAGGACCCCCGCGAGGGCTCCGGCGGCGACGGCGAAGAGGGCGTGGGCTACGGGCACGGCCCCGGTGGCGGCGTACGCCTGCCAGAGGTACCAGTCCAGCGGGTAGTACCCGTCGAGCCCGGCGGCGCGGACCCGGTCGAAGGCCAGGGAGAAGAGGGGTACGGCGGTCAGGGCGAGGGCGGCCGGAACGGCCAGCTTCGCGGCCAGCCAGCGGCGCGGGCTGAGGGACTGGGTCCACAGCATGGCGTGGGTGCCGGACTCCAGTTCGCGGCCGGTCATCGGGCCGGCGACGAGTACGGCGAACAGGACGGGCAGCAGTGCCAGGGAGACCCCGGCGTACTGGAGCAGCGCGGACCCGTTGTGCAGGTCGTCCAGGTAGACGCGGACGAGGCCGCCGCAGTCGGCGGTCGTGCGCTGCACGGAGCAGCCGCTGGCCGCGTACTCGTCCGCCGTGTCCGCGGTGTACCAGCGGTGCAGGGGCAGCGCCGCGGCCGCGAGGGCCGGCGCTGCGAACAGCAGCCACAGGGCGCGCCGGTGGACGAGGGCGGTGACGCGCAGGGCGCCGATGAGGGCGTGGGCGCTGCTCATGCGGCGGCCTCCGGGTGCTGGTGGGGGGTGCCCGCGGTCATGGCCGGGGTGAGGAGGGCGGGGGCCCCGGGGGAGCGGAGGTGGGCGAGGAGCACGTCCTCCAGGCCCGGTTCGAGGACGGCCGCCCCCTCGGTGTCGACGGGGCCGCGGGGGCGGACCAGGGCGGTCAGCTGGCGTCCGGCGGTGCGGGATTCGACCACGGTGTGCGGGGCCAGGTCGCGCACGGGACCGGTGAGCAGCAGGTGGGCGGCGACGAGGTCGTCGATGGCGCCGGCCAGCCGGACCCGGCCGCCGTCGAGCAGCAGGAGGTGGTCGCAGGCCTGCTCCAGTTCGCCCAGGATGTGCGAGGAGAGCAGCACCGTGGTGCCGTTCTCGGCGGCGGTGGAGAGCAGGGTGCCCATCAGGCGCTGGCGCGCGAGCGGGTCGAGATCGGCCATCGGCTCGTCCAGCAGCATCAGTTCGGGGCGCTTGCCGAGGGCCAGGGCGAGGGCGATCTGCGTGTGCACGCCCCCGGAGAGGGTACGTACGCGCCGACCCGGGTCGATGCCGCCCGCCTCGACCACCGCGCGGGCCGCGGCCGCGTCCCAGCGGCCCGGGTTGAGCTCGGCTCCCATGCGCAGGGTCTGCTCCACGGTGAGCTGCGGGTAGAGCGGCTTGTTCTGCGCCACGTAGGCCAGTTGCTCCCGGGCAGCGCTGCGGATGGTGCCCGCCGTGGGCCTCAGCAGGCCCGCGGCAGCGGCCAGCAGGGTGGACTTGCCGGCCCCGTTGGGGCCCACGAGCGCGCAGATGCTGCCCGCGGGCACCCGGAACGAGCAGTCGTCCAGGGCCTGTTCCCGCCCGTACCTGATGCCGAGGCCCTGGGCCTCGATGGTGACCGTCACGGTCCCTCCCCCTCGTTCGGTGCGCTCCCGGCCCCGTCCAGCACGGCCGTGAAGAGCGCGGTGATGTCCTCCTCCTCCAGTCCGGCCGCGCGGGCCCGCTCCATCCACTGCGCCAGCTCGGCGCGCAGCGGGCCGTCGGCGGCCCGCCCCCCGCCGAGGCCCCGGCGGACGAAGGTGCCCAGGCCGCGGCGGCCCTCCACGAGTCCTTCGCGTTCCAGTTCGCGGTACGCCTTCAGGACGGTGTTGGGGTTGACGGCCGTGGCCTCGACGACCTCGCGGGCCGTGGGCAGCCGGTCGCCGGGCCGCAGCAGGCCCAGCCTGAGGGCCTGCTTGGTCTGCTGGACGATCTGGAGGTAGGTCGCGACGCCGCTGCGCCGGTCGATCCGGTACGTCACCACGCCGCTGCACCACCCTTTCACTAATGAAGTAGTGAAAGGGTGGTGCAAGGGGACCGCGCCTGTCAACTCCCTTCCGGGAGAGCCGTTTCCTACGCCTGGGCCGGGACCGTCAGGGGCAGGCCCGCGCCCAGGGCCGTGATCAGGGCGGCGGCCGTGCGGGCCATGGCGGCCCGGCCCACGGTGAGGTACGAACGGCAGTCGGCGGCGCCCGGGTGGGCGTCGAGGTGGGTGCGGATCGCGTCCGTCATGGCCACGTTGAGGGCCGTGCCGATGTTGACCTTGGTGATCCCGCCCTCCACCGCGGCGGCCAGTTCCGCGTCCGGCAGCCCGGAGGAGCCGTGCAGCACCAGCGGTACGTCCACCGCGGCCGCGAGCCGCCCCAGCAGGACGTGGTCGAGGGCGGCGGTGCGGGTGGTCATGGCGTGGGTGGTGCCGATGGCCACGGCCAGGGCGTCCACCCCGGCGGCGGCCACGAAGGCGGCGGCCTCCTCCGGGTCCGTACGGGCACCCGGCGCGTGCGCGTCGAGGGGGGCCGCGCCGCCCTTGCCGCCGACCTCGCCGAGCTCGGCCTCGATCCACAGCCCGTTGGCGTGGGCCCATTCGGCGGCCGCGCGGGTCGCGGCCAGGTTCTCCGCGTACGGCAGGTGCGCCGCGTCGTACATCACGGAGCTGAACCCGGCCGCGGCGCACTGCCGCAGCAGGTCGGCGCTCTTGACGTGGTCGAGGTGGAGGGCGACCGGGACCTCGGCGGCCTCGGCCGCGGCGGCGGCCGCCCGGGCCAGGGGCAGCACCCGCCCGTGCCGGTACTTGACGGCGTTCTCGCTGATCTGGAGGACGACGGGGGTGTGCACGCTCTCGGCGCCCGCGATGGCCGCCTCCGCGTGCTCCAGGGTGATGATGTTGAAGGCGGCGACGGCGCGGCCCGCGGCGGCGGCGTCCGCGACGAGGTCGCCGGTGGCGGCGAGGGTCACCGGACCTCCCCGGCGAGGATCACGGAGCGGGTCAGGTGGCGGGGGCTGTCCGGGTCGAGTCCGCGGCGCTCCGCCACGGCGAGGGCCAGGCGCTGGGCGCGGACCAGTTCGGCGACGGGGTCGAGGGTGCCCTGGATCCAGCGGGCGCCGGTCGCGGCGACCTGTTCGGGCAGTCCGTGCGGGGCCCGGCCGAGCATCCAGGTGGCGCTCTCCGGCCCGGTGACGCTGATCGGCCCGTGCCGGTACTCCATGGCCGGGTAGGCCTCGGCCCAGGAGAGGGAGGCCTCGCGCATCTTCAGGGCGGCCTCCTCGGCGAGCCCGGAGGTCCAGCCGCGGCCGAGGAAGGTGAACTGGCCGCACCCGTCGAGCCCTTCGGGCAGCGGCTCGGCGAGCGCGGTACGGGCGTCCTCGGCCACCGCGTCGGAGTACAGGCCGAAGTGGGCGCGCAGCAGGGTCAGGGCGGTGGTGGCGAAGCGGGTCTGCACCACCGACTGCTCGTCCGCGAAACCGAGGACCGCGAGCTGGTCGGCGAGGGCGGCGACCGGGGTGTCGGGGTCCCCGATGACCGCCGTGGTGGGGGTGCGGCCGCGCAGGGCCGCGAGGAGGTCGAGCACCTCGGTGGTGGTCCCCGAGCGGGTCAGGGCGACCACCCGGTCGTAGCGGCGGCCGGCCGGGAACTCGGAGGCCGGGAAGGCGTCCGTCTCCCCGAGGCCGGCGGTCTCGCGCAGGGCCGCGGCGGCGCGGGCCATGAAGTACGAGGTGCCACAGCCGGTGATGGCCACCCGCTCACCGGGGGCGGGCAGCATCCTGCGGTGGGCGGGGGCGAGTTCGGCGGCGCGCTGCCAGCATTCCGGCTGCGAACCCAGTTCACGGGCGGCATGGCTCATTCCAGACGACTCCCTCTCGGGCTTCCTGCACGTACATGCTTGTTCTTGCAAGTTAGCGTGTGGTTTCGAGCAACTTCAAGCATCAACGGTGACGGGTTGGGCTAGGGTCGGGCCGAATACGCCGTACCGCACCACGGAAGGACGTCCGATGTCCCGCGACGCCCGCTGGAAGACCCTGCTGGACCTGCTGGTGGAGCGGGGCCGGCTCGACGTGGACGCGACCGCGGCCGAGCTGGGCGTCTCCCCCGCCACCGTCCGGCGGGACTTCGACCAGCTCGCCGAGCAGCAGCTGCTGGTCCGCACCCGCGGCGGCGCGGTGGTGCACGGCGTGTCGTACGAGCTGCCGCTGCGCTACCGCAGCTCGCGGCGGGCGGCCGAAAAGCAGCGGATCAGTGCCGCGGTGGCCGCACTGGTGGCGCCGGGCGAGGTGGTCGGGCTGACCGGCGGCACCACCACCACCGAGGTGGCCCGGGCCCTGGCCGCCCGGCCCGACCTGACGGGGGCCGGGGCCGCGGGCGGCCCGGACGGCGGGGGCTCCGTCACCCTCACCGTGGTCACGAACGCCCTGAACATCGCCGCGGAGCTGGCCATCCGCCCGCAGTTCAAGGTCGTGGTCACCGGCGGGGTCGCCCGCCCGCAGACCTACGAGCTGACCGGCCCCCTCGCGGACGGGGTCCTGGGGCAGATCACCCTGGACACGGCCGTCGTGGGCGTGGACGCCTTCGACCCCCTCGACGGGGCCGCGGCCCACGACCAGGACGAGGCGGCGATCAACCGGCTGCTGTGCGAGCGGGCCCGCCGGGTGGTGGTGGCCACGGACTCCAGCAAGCTGGGGCGCCGCGCCTTCGCCCGGATCTGCCCCGCGGACCGCGTGGACGTCCTGGTCACGGACGCGGCGGTGCCCCCGCGGACGGCGCAGGCCTTCCGGGAGGCGGGCGTCGAGGTGCAGGTCGTCTGAACCCCCGTTCCCGACGAACTGCCCCCTCCGCCTGCGGACGGCCCGTCCGGACCCGGCCGGGAGCGCATCCGGAACTCACCCTTCTACATCCTCCCACCTGGAACAATGCCGAAAGCCGCAATCAGCGGTAACCCACGATGACCGATGGGGGCACCCGTGCTGGAGCGGCACGAGCTCGACGCGTTCCTGGTCCTCGCCGAGGAACTGCACTTCGGGCGCGCCGCGGACCGCCTCACGGTCTCCCGCGCCCACGTCAGCCAGACCATCAAGAAGCTGGAGCGCCGCATCGGCGCCCCGCTCTTCGTCCGCACCAGCCGCCGGGTGGCGCTGACCCCGCTCGGCGGACAGCTGCGCGACGACCTCGCCCCGCACCACCGCGCCATCGCGGAGGCCGTGCGCCGGGCCGTGGCCACCGCGCAGGGCGCCGCCGGCACCCTGCGGATCGGCTTCGTCGGCGCCCTGTGGGGCCAGCTGTTCGTCCTCGCGGCGGACGCCTTCCGCACCGAGCGCCCGGACTGCGGGGTGGAGCTGCGCGAGTACGCCTTCGGGGTGGCCCAGGAGCCGCTGCGCAGCGGCGGGGCCGACCTGATGAACGCCAGCTTCCCCGTCCGCGAGGCGGACCTGGCCACCGGCCCGGCGCTGGTGCGCGAGCCCCGGATGCTGGCCCTGCCCGCCTCCCACCCGCTGGCCGCACGCTCCTCGCTGCGGCGGGCGGACCTGGCGGGGGTGACCATGCTGCGCACGCCGACCATGCCGGACTACTGGGCCCGCTCGCGCACCCTGCGCGAGGACAGCGGGGACTGCGGGGACTCGGGGGCACCAAGCGCCGGTACGGGGGCCGCGCCCGGGGCGGAGCCCGCCCCCGAGGGCCCCACGGTGGGCTCGCTGCAGGAGGCGCTGGCGCTGATCGCCGCCGGGAAGGGGGCGTACCCGGTCGGGGCCCAGGTGGTGCGCTTCTACCAGCGGCCGGACCTGGCGTACGTACCGATCGAGGACGCGCCGCCGCTGGACTGGGGGCTGGTGTGGCGGGCCGGGGCGGACACCCCGCTGCTCCGGGCGTTCGTCAGCACGGTCGCGCGGGTGGCCGCCGCTTCGGGGCACCCGGGCACGCAGGGCGGCGGAGGATCCTAGGCCGTCTCTAGGCAGGGTCCCGGGGGCCCGGGGCGGGCGCCCCGCCCTCCGCGTTCGCCGGGGACAGGTTCGCGGCCTCCCGGACCAGGGCCTGGAGGACGGGCCGCAGGAGCGGGTGGCCCCCGCTGCCGCGGCGCACGGCCGCGAACACCCGGCGGGTGGCGGCCGGGCCGGTGACGGGTCCCGTGACGGGCCGTACGACGACCTCCTTCAGCTCCATGCCGCGCAGCGCCGAGCGCGGTACGAGCGCCACCCCGGCCCCGGCCCCGGCGAGGGCGGCCACGGCCCGGAAGTCGTCCGAGGAGTGCACCAGCCGCGGCTGGAAGCCGGCCAGCTCGCAGGCGAGGACGACCACGTCGTGGCAGGGGTTGCCGGGGCTCTGCCCGATCCAGTCGCTGTCGGCGAGCTCCGCGAGGGATATCCCGGGGTGCGCGGCCAGCGGGTGCGAGGCGGGCAGCACCGCGTCGAAGGGCTCGGCGTACAGCGGTACGAGCGAGAGCCGGGCGTCGTCGGCGCCGGGGCCGCCGCGGTACTCGACGGCCAGGGCGAGGTCCGCCTCCCCGTCGAGCAGCATCGGCAGGGCCTGGTCCCCCTCGGCGTCGCGCACCCGGATCCGGATCCCGGGGCGCTCGCGGGCGAGGCGCGCCAGGGCCGGCGCCAGGACCTCGGCGATGCCGGTGGCGAAGGCCGCGACGGTGACCTCGCCGGCGCTCCCGTCGGCGTAGGCCGCGAGCTCCGCCTCGGCCCGCTCCAGCTGGGCCTGCACCTCGTGGGCGTGGCCCACGAGGATCTCCCCGGCGGCGGTCAGCCGCACCCCGCGCCCGCTGCGGGAGAACAGGGCGTGCCCGGTCTCCTGTTCGAGGGCGGCGAGCTGCTGGGAGACCGCGGAGGGGGTCAGGTACAGCGCGGCGGCCGCGGCGGTCACCGTCCGGTGGTCCGCCACGGCCCGCAGGATGCGCAGCCGGCGGGGGTCGATCACCCCGCCATTGTGTCAGGCCCGCACAGGGGCCCCGGGGCGCGGCCCGTGGCCGCGGGACCCCGGAGGGCCCCGGAAGGGCCGCGCCCCGGCCCGGAGCGCGGCGCCTCAGCCCTGGAGGGCGGCGCGGGCGTCGATGAAGGCGGCGACGGCGCGCTCGACGTCCTGTGCCGAGTGGGCGGCCGAGAGCTGGACCCGGATGCGGGCCTGGCCCATCGGGACCACCGGGTACGAGAAGCCGATCACGTACACGCCGCGCTCGAGGAGCAGCTCGGCCATCCGGCCGGCCTCGGCGGCGTCGCCGATCATGACGGGGGCGATGGCGTGGTCGCCGGGCAGGATCTCGAAGCCGGCCTCGGTCATCTTCGTGCGGAACAGCTTCGTGTTCTCGGCGAGGCGCTCGCGCAGGTCGCCCGCGGACTCCAGCAGGTCGAGGACCTTGAGGGAGGCGGCGGCGATGACCGGGGCGAGGGAGTTCGAGAACAGGTACGGGCGGGAGCGCTGGCGCAGCAGCTCGACGATCTCGGTGCGGGCGGCCACGTAGCCGCCGGAGGCGCCGCCGAGGGCCTTGCCGAGGGTGCCGGTGATGATGTCGACGCGGTCCATGACCCCGTGCAGCTCGGGGGTGCCGCGGCCGCCGGGGCCGGTGAAGCCGACGGCGTGCGAGTCGTCGACCATGACCATGGCGTCGTAGCGGTCGGCCAGGTCGCAGATCTCGGTGAGCGGGGCGACGTAGCCGTCCATGGAGAACACGCCGTCGGTGACGATGAGCTTGCGCCGGGCCCCGCCCTCGGCCGCCGCCTTGAGCTGCGCCTCCAGGTCGGCCATGTCGCGGTTGGCGTAGCGGAAGCGGCGGGCCTTGGACAGGCGGATGCCGTCGATGATGGAGGCGTGGTTGAGGGCGTCGGAGATGACCGCGTCCTCGGCGCCGAGGAGGGTCTCGAAGACTCCGCCGTTGGCGTCGAAGCAGGAGGAGTACAGGATCGTGTCCTCCTGGCCGAGGAAGGCCGAAAGGCGCTGCTCCAGCTCCTTGTGGACCTCCTGGGTGCCGCAGATGAAGCGGACGGACGCCATGCCGTAGCCCCAGCGGTCCAGGGCGTCCTTGGCGGCGGCCACGACCTCGGGGTGGTCGGCCAGGCCGAGGTAGTTGTTCGCGCAGAAGTTCAGCACCTCGCCGGGGGCGCCGCCCGCGGTGACGGCCACCGAGGCGCTCTGCGGGGTGCCGATGACCCGCTCGGGCTTGTGCAGGCCGGCGGCCCTGATCTCGTCGAGGGTGGCGCGGAGGTCGTCGCGTACGGACTCGAACATGTGCTGCTGCTCCTTGTGCGGCGGAGGGCTGTGGTGCGGAGGAGGAGTGAGGGGGACCGGACCCCGCTCGGGGGGGGGTGGAGCGGGGTCCGGTCCGGGAAGGGGGGCGGTGGGCCCCCGTGGCCTTGCGGGCGGGCCCGACCGGGGGTCAGGCCGTCCAGTCGAGGATGATCTTGCCGCTGCGCGCGGTCGCGGCCTCGTCGAAGGCCGCCTCGAAGTCCTGGTAGCCGTACTTGCCGGTGATGACCGGGCTCAGGTCCAGGCCGCCCTCCAGCAGGACCGTCATGGCGTACCAGGTCTCGAACATCTCGCGGCCGTAGATGCCCTTGATGGTGATCATCGAGGTCACGATCTTCGCCCAGTCCACCGGGAACTCCTGCGCGGGCAGGCCCAGCATGGCGATCCGGCCGCCGTGCGTCATGTTGTCGATCATGTCGCGCATCGCCTCGGGGCGGCCGGACATCTCCAGGCCGATGTCGAAGCCCTCGCGCAGCCCGAGGCGGTTCTGCGCCTCGGCGATGGGGTGCTCGGAGACGTCGAGGGCCAGGGTGGCACCGGCCTTGCGGGCGATCTCCAGGCGCTCCGGGCTGACGTCGGTGATGACCACGTTGCGGGCCCCGGCGTGCTTGGCCACGGCCGCGGCCATGATGCCGATCGGGCCGGCGCCGGTGATCAGGACGTCCTCGCCGACCAGCGGGAAGGACAGCGCGGTGTGCACGGCGTTGCCGAAGGGGTCGAAGATCGCGGCCACGTCGAGGTCCACGCGGGTGCGGTGCACCCACACGTTGGACGCGGGCAGGACCACGTACTCGGCGAAGGCGCCGTCGCGGCCCACGCCCAGGCCGACCGTGCTGCGGCACAGGTGGCGGCGGCCCGCCAGGCAGTTGCGGCACTTGCCGCAGACCAGGTGGCCCTCCCCGCTGACCAGGTCGCCGACCGCGACCTCGCCGGCCCCGGCGCCGACCGCGGCGACCTCGCCGACGAACTCGTGGCCGAGCACGAGGGGGGTCCTGACGGCGCCCTGCGCCCAGCCGTCCCAGGAGCGGATGTGCAGGTCGGTGCCGCAGATGCCGGTGCGCAGGACCTTGATCAGGACCTCGCCCGGGCCGTACTCGGGCTCCGGCACGTCCATGAGCCAGAGTCCGGGCTCGGCCTTGTGCTTGACGAGTGCCTTCATGGGTGCGGCTCCATGCGGGAAGTGCGGGACGGGCAGGGCGTACGCCTCAAGGCATACGCCACGCGGGGGTCCCGGCGGCCACAGCGGCCACAGGGTTCCCTCGGACGCGCACCAATGTGCCGAGAAGATCACTCTTCAGTCCATCGAGGATTTCTTAAGCGGGCCGACAGCAGAACTTCACGCCTATGCTCCTACCGGACGGGGACGGGCACCGGGAGGGGTCGGGACGGGTGACGGGCGAGCCGAGTCTGCGGAGCAGAGCGCTGACCGCGGCGCTGGTCGTATCGGGGAGGCGCAGGCGCTGGGCGAGCGCGGAGGCGGTACGGGCGAGGGTGGCGGAGACCGCCCGGCGGCCCGCGTCGCACCTGCCGCCGCGGAGCCTGGCGCGGGTCGCGGAGGTGTCCCGGACGATCGTGGGCGCCTGGCCCGTGTACGACGTGTCCCCGCGGGACCGGGAGCCGACCGCGCAGGTGCTGTACCTGCACGGCGGCGGCTACATCAACGAACTGGTGCGCCCCCACTGGGCGTTGATCCGCACGCTGGTGACCCGCGCCGGGGCCCGCTGCGTGGTGCCCGCGTACACCCTGGCGCCGCGGGGCACCGCCGACCGGACGGTGCCGGTGGCGGCGGACCTGCTCAGCGGGCTGATCGCGGGCGGCGGGGCGGGCGGGACGGTGCTCATCGGGGACTCGGCGGGGGCGGGCCTCGCCCTGGCCGCCGCCCAGAAGCTCCGCGACCGCAGCGGGGCGCAGCCCTCCCGGATCATCCTGGTCTCGCCCTGGCTGGACGTGTCGATGAGCCACCCCGACCAGACGGCGATCGAGCCGCGCGACCCGATGCTGGCGCGCGCCGGGCTCCGCGAGGCGGGCCGGCTGTACGCGGGCACGCTCGCGGCCGACGACCCGCTGGTCAGCCCGCTGTACGGGTCCCTGGCGGGGCTGGCCCCGCTGACCCTCTTCAGCGGCACCCGCGACGTGCTCGGCCCCGACAGCCGTGAACTCCTCGACCGGGCCCGGCGGGCGGGGGTGGACGCCGAGCTGGTCGAGGCGCCCGGCCAGACGCACTGCTACCCGCTGCTGCCCGTGCCGGAGGGGCGCGAGGCGCGGGACCGGATCGTGGACCTGATCGCCCGTACCCGGGCCGTGCCTGGGGGCGCGGAGGCCGCGTAGAGCGGTCCGTCCGGGGTCCCGGCGGCTGGTGGGGGGCCTTCCCGGCCGCTCCGGAGCCTTCCCGGCCGTTCTTGAGCCCTCCGGGCCCGGGGTCGGGGTCGGGCGGGGGTCGGGTCGGGTCGGGTCGCCCGATCGGGTGGCGGGCGCCGCGGGGCGCCCCCGGCGGGGGCGGCCGTCCTACGATGACCGGGTTCCGCACGACCGGCCGGGCCACAGGAGTGAGTTGCGCGTGAGCACCATGCCGCCGTACCCCCAGCACCGCCGGGAGCCGTCCCGGACCGCTCCCGCCATGCCTGCTGCTCCCGCCGTGCGCGGGGCCCGGGCGGGCCTGCCGGAGCGACCCGGGAAGCCCGCCCTGCCCGTGCGCTCCGCGCCGCTGGACTCCCGGCTCACCGCCGACCTGCGGGCGCTGGGCGTCGCCGGGGGCGGTGTGCTGATGGTGCACGCCTCCCTGCGCGCGCTGGGCCCGCAGGTCGGGCCGGGGCCCGTGCTGCGGTCCCTGCGGACCGTACTCGGGCCCGCCGGGACCCTGGTGGCCCCGGCCTTCACCACGGAGAACTCCGACACCTCGCCCCAGTACCGGGAGCGGACCCGGGGCCTGTCCCCGCGGGAGGTCGCCGCGCTGCGCGACCGGATGCCGGCCTTCGACCCGCACGCCACCCCCGCCCCCGGGATGGGGGCACTCGCGGAGGCGGTCCGGCGCAGCCCGGGGGCGCTGCGCAGCGGGCATCCGCAGACCTCGTTCGCGGCCCTCGGGCCCGCCGCCGGGGCGGTCGTGGCGGACCACGCCCCGGACTGCCACCTGGGCGAGGAGTCGCCCCTGGCCCGCCTGTACGGGCTCGATGCGCAGGTCCTGCTGCTCGGGGTGGGTTTCGAGCGGTGCACGGCCTTCCACCTGGCCGAGTACCGGGTGCCGCAGCCGCCCCGCCGGGAGTACTCGTGCGTGGTGCTGCGCGGGGGCGTGCGGCAGTGGTGGTCGTACGAGGACGTGGCCCTGGACGACTCGGACTTCGGTGCGCTGGGCGCCGCCTTCGAGAAGGGTGCGGCAGGTCCGGCCGCGGGTGTCCGCGGACCGGGCGCCGTGCGCACCGGCCGTGTGGGCGGGGCCGCCGCGCGGCTGCTGTCCGTGCGCGGGGCGGTGGACTTCGCGGTGGGCTGGCTCCCGGGGCGGCGCCGGGCCCGCTGAGTCGCGTACCGCCGAGCCCCGGGCGCCCCGGGAGACAGGGCGGGGCGGGGGGCGTTCAATGGCTGTATGGACACCGTACGGGGGGCTGCCGTACGGGGGGTCACCGCGCGGGGCCGGCGCCGGCCCCGGGCCCGGCTGCTCGCCGTGTCGGGGCTGGCCGCGCTGCTGGCCGCCACCGCCGCACCCGGGGCCGGGGCAGCGCCCGCGCCGCCGCCCGCGCCGGAGCCCCAGCTGGACCGGGCGAAGGTGGACCGGGCCCTGTCGAAGCTGGACGGGTTCGTCACGGCGGCGATGGAGAAGAGCGGGATCCCGGGCGTGTCCGTCGCGGTCGTGTACCGGGACGAGGTCGTCTACCTGAAGGGCTTCGGGGTCCGCAAGGCGGGCGAGAGCGCGAAGGTGGACCCGGACACCGTCTTCCAGCTGGCGTCGGTGTCGAAGCCGGTCTCCTCGACGGTGCTCGCCGCGCTCGCGGGCCGGGAGGGCGGCGGGCCCGGGGACGAGGACGGGCCCGCGGAGGGTCCCGGGGGGCTGTGGGAGCGGCCGGTGGCCGGGGAGCTGCCGGGCTTCACGCTCAAGGACCCGTGGACGGGCCGGCACGCGACCGCCGCCGACCTGTTCTCGCACCGCAGCGGCCTGCCCGACCACGCCGGCGACCTGCTGGAGGACCTGGGCTTCGACCAGGAGTACATCCTCGGACACCTGCGGTACGAGCCCCTGACCCCCTTCCGCGCGAGCTACGCGTACACCAACTTCGGGTTGACCGCGGCGGCGGAGGCGGTGGCCCGCGCCGAGGGCGTGAGCTGGCAGAAGCTCAACGAGGACGTCCTGTTCAAACCGGCCGGGATGGCCTCGACCAGCACGCTGTTCGCGGACTACGCGAAGGCCTCCAACCGGGCCTGGGGGCACGTGCGGACGGCCGGTGGCAGCTGGGAGCCGCGGTTCGTGCGCGACCCGGACGCGCAGGCCCCGGCCGGCGGGGTCAGCTCCACAGCCCGGGACATGTCCCGATGGCTGCGCCTGCAGCTGGCACAGGGCAGGCTCGACGGGAAACAGATCGTCGACGGCGGGGAGCTGACCCGCACGCACACCCCGCACTCCCTGTCGCATCCGCCCAACTCCCCCACGGCGCGCACCGGTTTCTACGGGCTGGGCTGGAACGTGAGCTACGACGACCAGGCCCGGCTGCGGCTGAGCCACACCGGCGCCTTCGCGCTCGGCGCGAACACCAACGTGACGATGCTGCCGCTGGAGCAGCTGGGCATCGTGGTGCTCGCCAACGGCGCCCCGCTGGGCGGCCTGCCCGACGGCGTGGCCATGGAGTTCTTCGAGACCGCGCAGTACGGAGCCCCCCGTGCGGACTGGCTCGCCCTGTTCGCGGGGCTGTACGCGCAGCAGGACGAGGCCGGGCGCTCGGAGACGGACTACGCGAAGCCGCCCGCCGACCCGGCCGCGGCGCGTGCGGACTCCGCGTACACGGGCACGTACGACAACCCGTACTACGGGCCGCTGAAGGTGGTCGCGGGTGACGGCGGGCGGCTCGTGCTGGAGCTGGGTCCCGAGCCGCAGCGCTACCCCCTCACGCACTACGACGGGGACGTGTTCAGCTTCGAGACCCGGGGCGAGAACGCGGTGGGCCGGACCGGGGTGACGTTCCGCGGGGACACCGTGCGGGTGGAGTACCTGGACCAGAACGGGCTCGGGACCTTCACGCGGGCGGGCTCGGGCTGACGTCCGGGCGGCCTGCGGCCGGCTTCCGGGGCGGCCGCCGGGTAACGAATGCGTTTCCCCTTCATGCCTTTGGTGCTTTTTGAGAAGGAATCGGCAATTCCTCTACCCGTCTCCCCCGGGCGGCGGATAATCGTCCGTACTGCGGCTTGAATGCGACTTCCTGCCGCTCCGCGACACGTATGCAACGGGGGCATCGTGCCGAAACACGACGTGGGGAATCCGCCCGGGCCACCGGGACCGCCCGGGCCGTCGGGGCCGCCCGCACCGCCCGACACCCGGTTCCACGAACTGTCCCGGCTGCTGACGGCGGTGCGCCGCGGCCGGGTCACGACGGTGACGGGCGAGCGCGCGCCGCGCAGCCGGCTCGTCCGCGAGATCGCGCACCGGCTGGACTCCAACTTCTTCGACGGCACGGCCGTCATCTCCGTGGACCGGCCCTTCGGGGCCGAGGAGCTGTCGGCGGCGCTCGGCGGACCGGCCGGCACGCCCTTCCCGCCCTGCGGCACGGGGGACGTCCGCGGCCCGCTGGCCGAGTGCGACATGCTGCTCGTCCTCGACGGCTGCGACCAGCTGACCGCCGGGGCCCTGGACTGGCTGCGCGGGCTGCTGGCCACCGCGCCCGGGGTGCGGATCCTGGCCGCGGGCAGCCGTCCGCTGGCCGTGGAGGAGGGCCGCGTCCACCGGCTGTGACGGCCGCGGGCACGTGGCCGGCCGCCACCCCCGCGCCGCGAGGTGTGGCGGCCGCACCCATGGGCAGCGGCCGGGCCGCCTCCCTAACGTTCCCGGCATGACGAGTGAGAGCCACACGGACCTCGGCGGCCGCACGGCCCTGGTCACCGGCGGCGCCAGCGGGATCGGGCTGGCCTGCGCGCGGGCGCTGGCCGCGGCCGGTGCGCGGGTCCACATCGCCGATTTGAACGCGGACGCGGCCGCCGCCGCGGCCGCGGAGACCGGCGGCCTGGCCCACGCCGTGGACCTGTCGGACCCGCGGGCCCTGGAGGGTCTGCCCGGGGACGTCGACGTCCTGGTCAACAGCGCGGGGCTCCAGCACGTGGCACCGCTGGAGGAGTTCCCGCCCGAGCGCTTCGAGCTGATCCAGCGGGTGATGGTGACGGCCCCCTTCCTGCTGGTGCGCCGCTGCCTGCCGCACATGTACCGGGGCGGCTGGGGCCGGGTGGTGAACATCTCCAGCGTGCACGGGCTGCGCGCGAGCCCGTACAAGTCCGCGTACGTGGCCGCGAAGCACGGGCTGGAGGGGCTGAGCAAGGTCGTGGCGCTGGAGGGCGCCGCCCACGGGGTGACGAGCAACTGCATCAACCCCGGGTACGTGCGCACCCCGCTGGTCGAGGGACAGATCGCGGCGCAGGCGGCGGTGCACGGCATCCCGGCGGACCGGGTGGCGGCGGAGGTGCTGCTGCACCGGTCGGCGATCAAGAGGCTGATCGAGCCGGAGGAGGTGGCGGCGGTGGCCGTCTGGCTGTGCGGCCCGCTCACCGGGTACATCTCGGGCGCCTCCGTACCGGTGGACGGGGGCTGGGGGGCGCACTGAGCGGCCCGGCCCCTCCCCCGGGACCTGCGGACCGCGGCCGCCCCGAAGTGCCTTTGCGGGAAGGATTCTGACGATTCATCAGGCACATCATCAGGTCGGCCGTCCCGGACTATTGACTCCGTACGCGCCAGTAGCAATCCTCACAGGCCATGACGCGACCCCCACAGCGCAGACGCAGGCCCCTGCTGGTCCTGTCGTTCCTCCTCGCAGCGATGGCCATGCTGCTGGGCCCCGTGCCCAGTTCCGCGGCCGAGCCCGGGTGGTGGACCCCCACCGCCCGGCCCGCCCCCGATTCCGAGATCAACGTCACCGGCGAGCCCTTCAAGGGGACCGACGCCAAGGGACAGGTCCGGGGCTTCGTCGACGCCCACAACCACCTCATGTCCAACGAGGCCTTCGGCGGCCGGCTCATCTGCGGCAAGACCTTCTCCGAGCTGGGGGTGGCCGACGCGCTCAAGGACTGCCCCGAGCACTACCCCGACGGCTCCCTCGCCGTCTTCGACTTCATCACCAAGGGCGGTGACGGCAAGCACGACCCGGACGGCTGGCCCACCTTCAAGGACTGGCCCGCCCACGACTCGCTGACCCACCAGCAGAACTACTACGCCTGGGTGGAGCGCGCCTGGCGCGGCGGCCAGCGCATCATGGTGAACGACCTGGTCACCAACGGGGTCATCTGCTCGGTGTACTTCTTCAAGGACCGCAGCTGCGACGAGATGACCTCGATCCGGCTCCAGGCCCGCAAGACGTACGAGATGCAGGCCTTCGTCGACAAGATGTACGGCGGCCCCGGGAAGGGCTGGTTCCGGATCGTCACCGACACCGAGCAGGCCCGCCGGGTGATCGGCGAGGGCAAACTCGCCGTGGTCCTCGGGGTGGAGACCTCCGAGCCCTTCGGCTGCAAGCAGGTCCTCGACGTCGCGCAGTGCGGCAAGGCGGACATCGACCGCGGGCTCGACGAACTGCACCAGCTGGGCGTGCGCAGCATGTTCCTGTGCCACAAATTCGACAACGCCCTGTGCGGGGTCCGCTTCGACTCCGGGGCCCTCGGCACCGCCATCAACGTGGGCCAGTTCCTGTCCACCGGCACCTTCTGGAAGACCGAGGAGTGCACCGGCCCGCAGCGCGACAACCCGATCGGGCTGGCCGCCGCCCCCGCCGCGGAGAAGGAGCTGCCGGCCGGCGTGAGCGTGCCCTCGTACGCGGCCGGCGCCCAGTGCAACACCCGCGGGCTCACGGAGCTGGGCGAGTACGCGGTGCGCGGGATGATGAAGCGCAAGATGATGCTGGAGATCGACCACATGAGCGTCAAGGCGGCCGGCCGCGCCTTCGACATCCTGGAGTCGGAGTCCTACCCGGGCATCATCTCCTCGCACAGCTGGATGGACAGCGAGTGGACCGAGCGGCTCTACAAACTCGGCGGGTTCGCGGCCCAGTACATGAACGGCGCCGAGGCCTTCAGCGCCGAGGCCAAGCGCACGGACGCGCTGCGCGACAAGTACGGGGCGGGCTACGGCTACGGCACCGACATGAACGGCGTGGGCGGCTGGCCCGGCCCGCGCGGCGCCGACACCCCGAACCCGGTCCGCTACCCCTTCCGCAGCACGGACGGCGGCTCGGTGATCGACAAGCAGACCACCGGGCAGCGCACCTGGGACCTCAACACCGACGGCGCTTCGCACTACGGCCTGGTCCCCGACTGGATCGAGGACATCCGGCTGACCGGCGGCCAGGACGTGGTGGACGACCTGTTCCGCGGCGCCGAGTCCTACCTGCGCACCTGGGGCGGCTCCGAGCAGCACAAGGCCGGGGAGAACCTGGCCCTGGGCCGCCCGGCCGCCGCGTCCACCAGCGAGTGGTGGAACCCCTTCGTCTCGTACGCGCCCGGCCGGGCCGCGGACGGCGACGGGGGCACCCGCTGGGCCAGCGAGTGGAACGACGACCAGTGGTGGCGGGTCGACCTCGGCTCCGTGAACCTGGTCAAGCGGATCACGCTGGACTGGGAGCGGGCGCACGGCAGGGCGTACCGGATCGAGCTGTCCGCGGACGGCAGCGAGTGGAAGACCGCCTGGTCCACCACCGCCGGGGACGGCGGTCTGGACACGGCGCGGTTCGAGGGGACCCCGGCGCGGTACGTACGCGTCCAGGGGGTACAGCGCGGCACCCAGTGGGGCTACTCGCTCCACGAGGTGGGGGTCTACAGCAGCTGACCCCGTACAGCAACGGGCGGAGCCGCCCGGACCGGCCCCGCGCCGGTCCGGGCGGAGCCGTCCGCACCGACGGGTGGCGCGGCGCCGGCGGGCGCCGCGCCCCGATGCGTACCGGGCAGGTACGGGAGGGAGGGCGCATGGCACGCTTGCCGTCCGCCGAGCGCCGCCGGCAGCTCACCGAGGCCGCGATCCGCGCGATGGCCCGCGACGGGGTCGCCCGGACCACGACCCGGTCGATCGCCGCGGAGGCGGGCGTGTCGCTGAGCGTCTTCCACTACTGCTTCGAATCGAAGGAGGCCCTCCTCGAAGCCGTGATCTCCTCGATCACCGACCACTACGCGGCCGTGGTCAAGGAGGCCCTGCGGCCCCGGGAGACCCTCCAGGACACGATCCGGGCGGGCTTCCAGGCCTACTGGGACCACGTGGTGGCCCACCCGGGCGCGCACATGCTGACGTACGAGCTGACGCAGTACGCCCTGCGGCAGCCGGGGTTCGGGCACCTGGCCCGGCGCCAGTACGAGCTGTACGCCGAGACCTACGCCGAGCTGATCCGGCAGCTGCGCGCCGAGATGGGCTTCACCCTGCGGGTGCCGGTGTCGGTGCTGGCCCGCTACCTGGCGGCGATGACGGACGGGCTGACCCTGCACCACCTGGCCCTCGGCGAGGCCGCGGGCGCAGCGGCGGTCCTGGACACGGTCACGGCGCACGTGGCGGGACTGGTCGAGACCCCGGTCCCGGCCGTGGACGCCTGAGCGGCGGGGACGCCGGCGCAGGTCAGCGGCCCCGGGGCTTGCCCGGGCGGCGGGCGCCCTTGGCCGCGGCCCTGCCGCCGCCCCCGGAGCGGGCGGCCGACTTCCCGCCGGTCCGGGCCGCCCCGCCGCGGGCCCCGGCCTTGGCTCCGCCCTTCGCGGACCCCTTGGCCGGGGCCTTGCCCTGGCCCTTGGCCGAAGCCTTGGACTGCGCCTTGCCCTGCGCTTTCGACTGGTCCTTCGGCGGGGTCTGGCCGCGGCCGCGGGTGCTGTTCACCGTGCGCCCGCGGACGATCCCGATGAACTCCTCGACCAGGTCGGGGGTGGTCTCCGCGGCCGGCCAGGACAGGGCGACCCGGGACTCGGGGACCCCGGTCAGGGTGCGGTAGGTCAGGTCCCGCCGGTGGTGCAGCCGGGCCAGCGACTGGGGTACGGCGAGCACGCCGATCCCGGCGGCGACCAGCTCGACCGCGTCGGCCGTGGTGGCGGGCCGCTCGAAGGCGGGCCTGCCCGGCGGGCGCTCCTCCCAGCCGAGGGTGTCGTCGAGCGGGTGCAGCACGATCTCGTCCGCCAGGTCCTCGGCGGACACCTCCTCCACCGCCGCGAAGAGGTGGTCCTTGGGGACCACGACCACCGTGGTCTCGGTGTAGAGGGGGATCGCACTGAGGTCCTCGCCGTCCACCGGCAGCCGCAGCAGCGCCGCGTCGGCCGCACCCCCGCGGAGCATCCCGAAGGATTCCGCCGGGGCGGCCGGGACGAGGGTGAGGGGGACGTCGGGCAAGCGCTCGTTCCAGATCCGCACCCACTTGGCGGGGGTCGCTCCCGGAACGTAGGCGAGCCGGAACGCGGGGGATTCATCCGAGCCTGTCACCCCGCAAGGCTACCGGGCGTGGTCGGAGCCCGTGCACATGCTCGATACCCTTGACACCATGACGTCGCACCAGAGCACCCAGACGATGAAGCCCGCGACCGCGGCGAAGAAGCTGGGTGTGTACCTCGAGGCCACCCCCGCAGAGTTCCAGGAGGGCGTGGTCTCGCGCGCCGAGCTGAACGAGCTGCAGGCCAACCCGCCCGCGTGGCTGAAGGAACTGCGGGACAACGGCCCGCACCCCCGCCCCGTGGTCGCCGCCAAGCTCGGCATCTCGATCGCGGGCCTGGCCCGCGGCGGGGTCACCGAGGCCCTCACCACCGAGCAGATCGAGGCCCTCAAGGCCGAGAACCCGACCTGGCTGGAGAAGGAGCGCGCGACCCAGTCCGAGGTCCGCAAGGAGACCGTCCGCATCAAGCAGATGCGCGCGGAGAAGGCCGAGAAGGCCGAGAAGGCCGGCAAGCCCGCCGCCGCGGACCGCCGCCCCCGCTCCTGACCCGCCCCGTCCCGCCACCGCGGCGGGGTCCCGTCCCCGGGACCCCGCCGCGGTGTTCGCGTATCCGGCCCAGGGAGCGCGGGGGCGGCTCAGCCGCCGGGAGGCACGGGGCAGCGGATCCGCCCGGACCGGGGCCCGCCTCAGCGGCGGAGGAGGAAGCTCGCCATGCGCAGGCCCGGTACGGGTTCGAAGTCGGCACCGCGGCTGAAGCCGAGCTTGCGGTAGAGGGTCACCGCGGGCGCGTTGTCCGCGCCGGTGGTCACGCGCACCCCGCCGCTGCCGGCGGCCCCGGCGAGCAGGTGCTCCAGCAGCCGGGAGGCCAGGCCGCGGCGGAACCAGGCGGGGTCCACGCAGACCCGGTCGACGACCGTCTCCTGCGGCCCACCGCCGGTGCCGGCCTCCCAGGCCACGAAGGCGGCCACCCGGCCGTCGCCCGTCACCGCGCCCAGCCAGCGCAGCGGGCGGGCCTGCATCTGCGCGAGGGACTCGTGCAGGGCGGGGATCCCGTCGAAGCCGATCAGTCCCGCCTCGACGGCGTAGGCGCGCCGCCCCACCTCCTGCGCCGCCGCCGCGGTCACCGCATCGCCCACGTCCAGCTCGCGGATCTCCATCCCGGGCGGCAGCGCGGCGGAACCGGGCAGGTGATCGGCGGTCAGGCGCTCGTCGGGCATGGGCCGATGCTATCCGGGGCGCCCGCCGGAGCCCGGCCTCCCCCGGAGCCCGGGTACGGGCTCCCAGCGGCCGTCCGCATGGCGGAAGCGCACACCTCTGCGGGGGCAACTGTGGAGGCGCGCACCATGTGCCCTTGACCTGGGCGTTCCTAGGGTGTGGCCGCACGGAATCGTTCCCCCCTCCCCGTCCGAAAGTGGTGCCCATGGCCGCCTCCGCTCCCCCGTCAGCACCGTCCGGCAGCATCAAGAGGATCGTCGCCGCCAGCCTCGTCGGGACCACCGTGGAGTGGTACGACTTCTTCCTGTACGGGTCCGCCGCCGCGCTGGTGTTCAACACGCTGTTCTTCCCGGACAGCGATCCGCTGACCGGGACCCTGCTCGCCTTCCTCACCTACGCGGTGGGCTTCGCGGCCCGGCCGCTGGGCGGGGTGGTGTTCGGGCACTTCGGCGACCGCGTCGGGCGCAAGAAGCTGCTGGTGCTCAGCCTGCTGATGATGGGCGGGGCCACCTTCGCGATGGGCCTGCTGCCCACGCACGCCGCGATCGGGGCCGCGGCGCCCGTGCTGCTGACCCTGCTGCGGCTGGTGCAGGGGTTCGCGCTGGGCGGTGAGTGGGGCGGGGCCGTGCTGCTGGTGTCGGAGCACGGCGACGACCGCCGCCGCGGGTTCTGGGCCTCCTGGCCGCAGGCCGGGGCGCCCGGCGGGAACCTGCTCGCGACCGGGGTGCTGGCCCTGCTGGCCGCCGTGCAGTCCGAGGAGGCCTTCCTCGCCTGGGGCTGGCGGATACCCTTCCTGCTCTCCGGGGTCCTCGTGGTGATCGGACTGTGGATCCGGATCTCGGTGTCGGAGTCCCCGGTGTTCCTCGCGGCGCAGGAGAAGGCCGCCGAGCGGAAGGCTGCGGGCGAGGCCCCCCGGGCGCCGGTGGTCGAGGTGCTGCGCACCAGCCGCCGCCAGGTGCTGACCGCGATCGGCACCCGGCTCGGGGAGAACGTCTCGTACTACATCCTCACCGCCTTCCTGCTCGTGTACGTGACGGCCCATCTGGAGCTGCCCAAGAGCCTGGCCCTGAACGCGGTGCTGATCGGCTCGGCCGTGCACTTCGTGACGATCCCGCTGTGGGGCGCCCTGTCGGACCGGATCGGGCGCCGGCCCGTCACCCTGATCGGCGCCGCGGGCATGGCGCTGTGGGCGTTCGCCTTCTTCGCCCTGCTGGACACGGAGTCCTTCCCCGTGATCGTGCTGGCCGTGACGGTGGGCCTGCTGCTGCACGGGGCGATGTACGGGCCGCAGGCCGCCTTCATCTCGGAGATGTTCGACACCGAGGTCCGCTACTCGGGGGCCTCGATGGGCTCGCAGCTCGCCTCGATCGTCGGCGGGGCGCTCGCCCCGATCATCGCGGTGGAACTGCTGAAGGACTACGGGTCCTCGGTGCCGGTCTCGGTGTACCTGTGCGCCGCGGCGCTGGTGACCGTGGGCACCGTGGCGGTGGCCCGGGAGACCCGCGGGCGCAGCCTGGGGGCGGCGGCCGTGCCGGCGCAGACCGGTGCGGGGGCCGGGAAGACGGCGGCCGGGGCCCGGACGGGCGGCTGAGGGGCCCGTACCCGGCGGGCGGTTCCCGGCCCCGCCCGCTGCACCCGCCGCTGCCGTACGGCTCCCCGTCCGGGCCGTACGGCGCCGCCCCCACCGCCCGGAGAGGCGCGACGTATGCTCCCCACCGTGACAGCCCCCGGAACGGCCCCCGGAACCGACGGCGCCACCGCCGCCGCCCTGCGCAGGCTGCTGGACCTGCTGGCCGCGGGGGCGCCCGCCGAGGACTTCGCGCGCCCGGCCGCCGCGGCCCGGGAGGCGGGGGCGCCGGCGGAGGCGGTGGCCGCCGTGGCGGAGGCCGCCGAGGTGGCCCTGCGGATCCGGCGGACCATCGGGCAGCACCGGCGGCGGGAGGCCGAGCTGACCGCGCTCTTCGACACGGCGAGCGACCTGGCCGGGCTGCGGGACCTCGACGCGGTCCTGCGGGCCATCGTGCACCGGGCGAAACTGCTGCTCGGCACGGACGTGACGTACCTGTCGCTCAACGACGAGGCGGCCGGGGACACGTACATGCGGGTCACGGACGGCTCGGTGGCGGCCGCCTTCCAGCAGGTCCGGCTGGGGATGGGCGAGGGCCTGGGCGGGCTGGTGGCGCAGACCGCGCGCCCGTACGTGACCGGCGACTACCAGGCCGACACGCGGTTCCGGCACACGGACGCGATCGACGGGGCGGTCGCCGAGGAGGGGCTGCGCGCGATCCTCGGCGTACCGCTGCGGGTGGGCTCGCGGATCATCGGGGTGCTGTACGCGGCGGACCGGGCCCCGCGCGGGTTCACGGCGGACGAGGTGGCGCTGCTGTCCTCGCTGGCGGACCACGCGGCCATCGCGATCGACGGCGCGCGCCTGCTGGAGGAGACCCGGGCGGCCCTGGTGGAGCTGGGACGGGCCTCGGAGACCATCCGCGCGCACAGCGAGGCCTCGGCGCGGGCCGAGCGGGCCCACGACCAGCTGACCGACCTGGTGCTGCGCGGGGGCGGCGTGGCCGATGTGGCGCTGGCCCTGGCGGGTCTGCTCGACGGCGGGATCGTGGTCCACGACAGCGAGGGCGCGGAGCTGGCGCGGGCCGGTGCGGGGCCCGCGTCCCCGCCGGCCGCGGCCGTGGCGGCCTCGCGGTCCAGCGGGCGGGCGGTGGCGGCGGACGGCAGCTGGCTGTGCGCGGTGGTGGCCGGTCCGGAGCCGCTGGGCAGTATCGCGCTGACCCGGGCGGCGCCGCTGGGGGACGCGGACCGGCTGCTGTTCGAGCGGGCGAGCGTGGTGACCGCGCTGCTGCTGCTCCTGGGGCGGTCGGTCGCGGAGGCGGAGGACCGGATCCGCGGGGAGCTGCTGCACGACCTGCTGGCGGGCACCGCCGACGCCGCCGGGCTGGCGCGCCGGGCCCGGCGCCTGGGGGTGGCGCTGGGCGCGGGGCAGGCGGTGTTCGTGGCGGGCACCGGGCCGTCCGGGGCGGGTGCCGGAGCGGCCGTACCGGGTGCCGGGCCGTCCGGGCGGGGCGGCGCGCCGGTGGACCCGAGGCGGCTGCTGTCGGCGGCGGCCCGGATCGCGCACGCGCGGCGGGGGCTGGCGGGGCTGCACCGCGGCGAGGTGGTGGTGGTCGTGCCGGCGGCGGAGCCGGGGGCCGCGGCCCGGGAGCTGGCTGCGGAGCTGGGGGCGCTGGTGTCGGCGCCGGTGACGGTGGGTGCGGCCGGTCCGGCGGACGGTCCCGCCGGGCTGCCGGCGGCCCATGCGGAGGCGCGGCGCTGCCTGTCGGCCCTGCGGGCGCTGGGGCACGCGGGTCAGGGCGGGGCGCTGGCGGAGCTGGGGTTCGTGGGGCTGCTGATCGGGGAGCGGGCGGACCTGTCGGCGTACGTGCGGGGGGTGCTGGGCCCGGTGCTGGACTACGACGCGGAGCGGGGGACGGACCTGGTCCGCACCCTGGGCGCCTACTTCGCGCAGGGCGCGAGCCTGACCCGTACCAAGGACGCCCTGCACGTGCACGTGAACACGGTGGTGCAGCGGCTGGACCGGGTGCGGACCCTGCTGGGCCCGGACTGGAACACCCCGGCCCGCACGCTGGAGCTCCAACTGGCCCTGCGCCTGCACCGGCTGACGGCGGACGGGTCGGGGGCCGCGGGTGTACCCGGGGAGGCGGGGGGACTGCTCTGAGCCCGCGCGGCCGGCGGCCCCGTCAGGCGAGCCGCTCCAGTGCGGCGACGACCGGGGCGGCCCCGTCCTCGGCGGCGAGTCCGGTGGCGATCCGGGCGGCGCTCTCGCGGTGGCGGGGGTCCCCGACGGCCCGGCGCACGGCCTCGGCGAGGCGGTCCGCGGTCAGGGTCTGGTAGCGCAGCGCGGCCGGGGCGCAGCCCAGGGAGGTCAGGCGGGCCGCCCAGAAGTGCTGGTCGAGCTGGACGGGTACGGGGACGGCGGGGACCCCGGCGCGCAGTCCGGCGGCCGTGGTGCCGGCCCCGGCGTGGTGGATCACGGCGGCGGTGCGCGGGAAGAGCCAGGAGTGGGGCACCTCGGGGACGGTGAGGACGTCGTCGCCCTCGGCGTGCAGCCCGCTCCAGCCGGCCTGGACGACGGCGCGGACCCCGGCGGCGCGCAGGGCCCGGACCACGAGGGCGCTCAGGCGCCGGGCGTCGGCGGCGACGAAGCTGCCGAAGCCCGCGAAGACCGGGGGCGGTCCGGCGGCGAGGAACTCGACGAGCCGGGGGTCCGGCTGCCAGCCGGGCGGGGGCTCGGGCCACCAGTAGCCGCCGACGCGGTGGCCGGGGGGCCAGTCGCCGGGGCGGTGGACGACGAGCGGGCTGAAGCCGTGGTGGACGGGGCGGTGCGGGTCGAGTCCGAGGGGGCCGGCGAAGCGGCGCCGGGGCAGGCCGAGTTCGCTGCGCAGGGCGCGGACGGCGGGGGCGAACATGAGGTCGGTGCCGGCCCACAGGGCGCGGGCGGCGAGCCGGTTGCCGCGGGGGCCGAGGCTGCGTACGCCGGTGACCAGGGGCGGGAAGGCGGCGGTGGGTTCGAGGGGCTGGAGGTAGACGCCGAGGGAGGGCAGTGCGGCGGCTTCGGCGAGGGTGGCGCAGACGGGGTCGGTGAGGGTGGAGGACAGCAGCACGTCGGCGCCCCCGGCCACGGCGTCCACGATCCCGGAGGTCAGGCGCGGCATGAACGTACGGGCCATGCGGACGGCGCGGGCCATGGCCACGGGGGTGCTGACGGCCCGGGCGAGGCCCTGGCCCGCGGCGGAGGCGAGCTCGGCGCGCGGGTCGACGGGCAGGGGGCGGAAGCCGAGGCCGTGGGCGGTCACGGCGGTCTCGAAGCGGCCGTGGGTGGCGAGGCAGACCTCGTGGCCCGCGGCGCGCAGCCGGATGCCGAGGCCGGTGTAGGGGGCGACGTCCCCCCAGGAGCCGGCGGTCACGATGAGTACGCGCACGGCCTCACTGTGGCAGGTCGTGGTGGACGTGGGCCAGGACCTGGCGCAGGAGTTCGGCCACGTGCTCGTCGTGGAGGGCGTAGACGACGGTGCGGCCGCTGCGGTGGCCGGCGGCGAGGCCGAGGTGGCGCAGCAGGCGCAGGTGGTTGGAGACGGTGGGCTGGCCGAGGCCGAGGTCCTCGGCGAGTTCGCCGACGGAGCAGGGGGAGCGCAGCAGCCGGTCGAGGATGCGGATGCGGGCGGGGGCCGCGAGGCCCTGCATGACCTCGGCGACGGCGGCCGCGGAGGCCTCGGAGATCAGGGGGCCGGTGCCGGATGTCTGTTCCACGGGCCCACCCTACGGTCCCGGGCCGTCCCGGGCCGTCCCGGGCCGCGACCGGACCCGCTCAACACATTCACATATTTCAATGTGCTGATATATTGAGGTCATGAGTGCGAACCGTACGAACACCCACCGGCACGGGCTCCTCGGCGAGCGCGCCGAACTGGCCAGTGCCCTGCTCGCCCTCGCCGCCTGGATCGCCGGGCTGGTCCTGGGCGCCACCCCGCTCTTCACGGCCGCCTACGCCTTCGGCGGGTTCTTCACCCTCCGCGAGGCCCTCGTGAGCATGCGCCGCGGAAAGTTCCAGGTCGACTTCCTGATGCTGGTCGCCGCCGCGGGCGCGGCCGCCATCGGCCGCTGGGAGGAGGGCGCGGTCCTCCTGGTCCTCTTCAGCCTCGGCCACGCCCTGGAGGGGTACGCCATGGGCCGCGCCCGGCGGTCCATCGAGGCCCTCGGCGCCCTGGCCCCGGCCACCGCGCTGCTGCTGCGCCGGGCCGGGGACACCGGCGGCGAGGAGGCCGCCGGGCCCGTCGGGGCACCCGCCGGGGAGCCCGCCGAGGTGCCCGTGGCCGAGCTCGCCGTCGGCGACCGGGTCCTGGTCCGCCCGCACACCCGCCTCCCCGCGGACGGGTTCGTCGCCGCCGGCACCGGCAGCGTGGACCAGTCCCCCGTGACCGGCGAGAGCATGCCCGCCGAGAAGCGGCCGGTGGCCGACCCGGCCGCCGCCCTCGCCCTGGAGGGCGCGGTCCCCGCCGAGAGCCGCGCGTACGCCGGCACGGTCAACGGAGCCGGCTCGCTGGAGCTGGTCGTCACCCGGCTCGCCGCCGACACCACGCTGAGCCGGGTGGTGCGCATGGTGCAGGAGGCCGAGGAGCGCACCTCCCCCACCCAGCGGTTCACCGACCGCTTCCAGCGGGTCTTCGTACCGGGCGTGCTCGCCCTGGTCGCCGCGCTGCTGCTGTACGGGGCGCTGGCCGGCGAGCCGTTCGCCGAGTCGTTCTACCGCGCGATGGCCGTCCTGGTCGCGGCCAGCCCCTGCGCCCTGGCCATCGCCACCCCCGCGGCCGTGCTGAGCGCGGTGGGCCGGGCCGCCCGGGGCGGGGTGCTCGTCAAGGGCGGGGCGCCGCTGGAGGAGTTCGGCCGGCTGCACACCGTCGCCTTCGACAAGACCGGCACCCTGACGGAGGGCCGCCCCCGCCTCACCGACGTCCTGCCCGCCGAGGGCACCGACGCCGCCGAGCTGCTGCGCACCGCCCTGGCCGTGCAGCGGCAGAGCGACCACCCGCTGGCGCAGGCCGTGGTCCGGGACGCCCCCGGGCACCTGGACCCGGCCCTGCCGGTCCCGCAGGCCGAGGAGGTACGGGCGCTGGTCGGCCGCGGGGTCGCGGGCCGGATCGGGGGCACCGAGGTCCGCATCGGCAGCCTGGCCGGGTTCGAGGAGTCGGGCACCCCGGTGCCGCAGGCGCTGCGCGAGCGGGCCGAGGAGCTCTCGGCGGCCGGCCGCACCACGATGGCCGTGCGCTACGGCGACCGGCACCTGGGCGTGCTCGCCCTGATGGACACCCCGCGGCCGGAGGCCGCCGCCACCGTGGCCCGGCTGCGCGCCCTGGGCGTCTCCCGGACGGTGATGCTCTCCGGCGACGACCAGCGGGTCGCCGACTCGGTGGCCTCCCTGGTCGGCATCGACGAGGCCCGCGGCGGGCTGCTGCCGCAGGACAAGGCGGGCGCCGTGGCCGCGCTCCGCACGAAGGGCCGTACGGCGATGATCGGCGACGGGGTCAACGACGCCCCCGCGATGGCCGGGGCGACCGTCGGGGTCGCGATGGGCGCCGCGGGCTCCGCGGTGGCCCTGGAGACCGCGGACATCGCCCTGATGTCGGACGACCTGGACCGGCTGCCGTTCATCACCGGGCTCAGCCGCCGCGCCACCCGGGTCATCCGGCAGAACCTGTGGCTGAGCCTGGGCATCGTCGCGGTGCTGGTCCCCGCCACCGTGCTGGGGCTGGGCATCGGCCCGGCGGTGCTGGTGCACGAGGGCTCCACGCTGCTGGTCGTGGCCAACGCGCTGCGGCTGCTGCGCCACCCGGACCCGAGCTGAGGCCGCGGCCCGGGCGTCCCCGGCCGGGTCGGCCCGTCGGGCCGGCCCGGCCGCCGCGCACGCACCGCGGACGCGCGGCACGCGTACCCCCGCGAGGCCGGCCGACCCGGCTGGTCTGCCTGACCCGGCTGACCCCTGGTCCGACCCGGCCGGGCGCGGCCGGTCCCCGCCGGTCCCGGACGGGCACGGGATGCGGGCCGGACCCGGGCGGGCGCATCCTGGCTGTGTGACCGGGAACGGCGTGGCCGGGCCCGGGGCCCCGGGCGCCGGGCCGGACGAGCTCACCCTGGCGCTGGCCCAGGCCGCGGTGAGCACGACCGAGGCCGCCGACGGGTACGCCGGCGGCGTCTACCTGCGCTCCGGCACCCCCGGCCTGCTGCGGCTGGCCCTGCTGGCGGGGCTGCCCGGCCCGCTGTTCGGCCCCTGGTGGCGGATCCACGAGAACCGCCCGTACCCGGTCGCCGAGGCCTTCCGCACCGGGCAGTCCGTGCACCTCACGGACGCGGACGAGGCCATGCGGCTGTTCCCGCAGCTCATGGCGGGCCTGCCGTTCCCCTTCGCCTCGCTGTACGAGCCGGTGGGCGGCGACGCCCGCGCCCTGCGCGACGCCCCCGGCTCCCGCGACCGCCACGACCGGCTGGGGGTCCTGTTCGTCCTGCGCCCCGCCGCCCCCGGCGCGCCCCTCTCCGCCGCCGACCGGAAGGTCATGCGGCAGGGCGCGGAGGAGCTCGCCGTCGGGCTGGGCCGGATCCGGGCCGGGGGGACGGCCGTGGAGTGGGACGGGGAGCCGGTCTGCGTGCAGCTGCCCGAGCCGGCCGCGCCGCCCGTGCGCACCGGGCACTTCGCATGGGACCTGGACTCGGGGGCGATGAGCGCCGACGCGGAACTGGTGGCCCTCGCGGGACTGGAGCCGCACGAGTTCGACGGGACGGTCGCCACCATCAGCGCGGGCTGGGCCCGCGAGGACCGCTACGGGGTCTGGGCGGCCGCCCGCGCCCTGGCCGCCCCCGGCGGCCCGGCCACCCGCCGGGTCCCGCTGCGCGGCCCCGGCGGGCAGGCGCTGCTGCTGGAGCTGACCGCCCGGCCCGGCCGCCGGGTCACCGGGTTCCTGCTGGACCCCGGGGTCGGCTCGGCCTTCGACGAGGCCGCCGACCGGCTCCCGCAGACCGTGCTCGCCCTCGACCGGCTCGGCCGGGTCACGTACGCCAACCCGGCCGCGGAGCGGCTGCTGGGCCTCGGCCGCGCCGAGCTGACCGGGCGGGTGCTGTGGGAGGCGCTGCCGTGGCTGGGCCACCCGGCGTACGAGGACTACTTCCGCTCGGTGCTGCTCTCCGGGGACGAGGTGCGCTTCGTGGCCCGCCGGGAGGCCCGCGACTGGGTGTCGGTGCGGCTGCACCCGGGCCGGGTCGGACTGACCGTCACCCTCGCCGCCGCGGAGGACCCGGTGTACGCGCCGGGCTCGGTGGGGCGGCCCGGACCCGGACCCGGCTCCCCCGCCGACCGGGGCTCGGCACTGTACCGGCCGGTGGCCCTGGCCATAGCGCTGAGCGAGGCGGTCACCGCCCGGCAGGTGTCCGCGGTGGTCACCGAGGAGCTGCTGCCCGCCTTCGGGGGCCGGCAGCTGGCGATCTACCTGCTCAACGAGCGGCACCTGTACCTGGCCTGGGAGACCGGCTTCCCGCAGGGCTTCCTCGACCGGTTCGACGGAGTCGGGCTCGACGCCCGGCTGCCCGGGGTCGAGGCCCTGACCACCGGCCGCCCGATCTTCTTCGAGTCGATGGAGCACCTGGCGGCCGCGTACCCGGGCATCCCGCTCGACGCGAGCGTCGGCGCCCGCGCCTTCCTGCCGCTGATCGCCTCGGGGCGCCCGGTCGGCTCGTGCATCCTCGGCTTCGACGGTCCGCGCGGGTTCGCGCCGGAGGAGCGCACGGTCCTCACCGCGCTCGCGGGCCTGATCGCCCAGGCGCTGGAGCGGGCGCAGCGCTACGACTCGGAGGCGGCGCTCGCCCGCGGGCTCCAGGACGCCCTGCTCCCCCACCGCCTGCCGGTGGACGAGCGGCTGGAGACCGTGGGCCGGTACCTGCCGGGGACGGCGGGCATGGAGGTCGGCGGGGACTGGTACGACGTACTGGAGACCGGCGGCGGGCAGCTGGCCCTGGTCATCGGGGACGTCCAGGGCCACGGGGTGTCCGCGGCGGCCACGATGGGCCAGCTGCGCAGCGCCGTACGGGCCTTCGCCCTGGCCGGGAACAGCCCGCAGGAGGTGCTCGGCGGCACCAACCGGCTGCTGATCGGCCTGGACCCGGGCCAGTTCGCGAGCTGCTGCTACGTCCAGCTCGACCCGGGGTCGGGCCGCGCGAGGGCGGTCCGGGCGGGCCATCCGCAGCCGCTGCTGCGCGGCGGGGACGGCCGTACCGCGGTCCTCGACCTGCCGGGCGGGGTGGTCCTCGGGGTGGACCGCGAGGAGACCTACCCGGTCACGGACCTCCTCCTCGAACCGGGCGCCGTCCTCGCCCTGTACACCGACGGCCTGGTGGAGCGCCCCGGCGAGGACATCGACCACGGCGTGGCCCGCCTCGCCGCGGCCCTCTCCCGCACCGCCCCCGCCCCCCTGGGCGAACTGGCCGACCGCCTGATGACCGAGGCCCGCCACACCCCGGACCGCCCGGACGACATAGCCCTCCTCCTGACCACCCGCCGCCCTCCGCGCGAGCCGTAGGCTGCCGCCGTGGACGACGCGTACCGCAGGCTGACGGCTCGAAGGCGACGGCGATGTGCGGGGTGAGCCGCGCCGCGAACCTGTTGGCCCGCCCGGGAACGGCGTTCGACTCGTGGATGAGCGCCGGCACCCCGGCGGACCGCGCCCCCAGCACGGCGGGCAGCAGGTAGCGCCGGGCCCCGAGCGCGGGGTCGAACCCCGCAGCGGGGATCAGCCCGGGCCCCGGATGCGGCTGCGCCCCGCCCCGGCGGGTGCCGGGGCGGGGCGGGCCGTGGTGCTGCCGGTGCCCGCGCCCCGGAGGGTGCGGGCAGGGGGGCGGGTCAGACCAGGGTGGCCAGCGCGTCGTTCAGGAGGGCGGACGGGCGCATGACGGCCGCGGCCTTGGCCGGGTCGGGCTGGAAGTAGCCGCCGATGTCGGCCGGGGAGCCCTGGACGGCGTTCAGCTCGGCGACGATGGCCTGCTCCTGCTCGGCCAGGGTCTTGGCGAGCGGGCCGAAGGCCTCGGCGAGCTGGGCGTCCGCGGTCTGGCCGGCCAGCTCCTGGGCCCAGTACAGGGCCAGGTAGAAGTGGCTGCCGCGGTTGTCGATGCCGCCGAGGCGACGGGTCGGCGACTTGTCCTCGTTGAGGAAGGTGCCGGTGGCGCGGTCGAGGGTGTCGGCCAGGACCTGGGCGCGGGCGTTGCCCGTGGTGGTGGCCAGGTGCTCGAAGCTGGCGGCCAGGGCGAAGAACTCGCCGAGGCTGTCCCAGCGCAGGTAGTTCTCCTTGACCAGCTGCTGGACGTGCTTCGGGGCGGAGCCGCCGGCGCCCGTCTCGAAGAGGCCGCCGCCGGCCATCAGCGGGACGACGGAGAGCATCTTGGCGCTGGTGCCCAGCTCCAGGATGGGGAAGAGGTCGGTCAGGTAGTCGCGCAGCACGTTGCCGGTGACCGAGATGGTGTTCTCGCCGCGGCGGATGCGCTCCAGGGAGAACTTCGTGGCCTCGACCGGGGCGAGGACCTTGATGGTCAGACCCTCGGTGTCGTGCTGCGGCAGGTACGCGTTGACCTTGGCGATGAGCTGCGCGTCGTGGGCGCGGGTCTCGTCCAGCCAGAACACGGCCGGGTCGCCGGTGGCGCGGGCGCGGGTGACGGCGAGCTTGACCCAGTCCTGGACCGGCAGGTCCTTGGTCTGGCAGGCGCGGAAGATGTCGCCCTCGGCGACCTCCTGCTCCAGGACGACGTTGCCCTCGGCGTCGACGAGGCGGACGGTTCCCGCCTCGGCGATCTCGAAGGTCTTGTCGTGGGAGCCGTACTCCTCGGCCTTCTGGGCCATCAGGCCGACGTTCGGGACCGAGCCCATGGTGGCCGGGTCGAAGGCGCCGTGGGCGCGGCAGTCCTCGATGACGGCCTGGTACACGCCGGCGTAGGAGCTGTCCGGGAGGACGGCGAGGGTGTCGGCCTCCTGGCCGTCCGGGCCCCACATGTGGCCGGAGGTGCGGATCATGGCCGGCATCGAGGCGTCGACGATGACGTCGGACGGCACGTGCAGGTTGGTGATGCCCTTGTCGGAGTCGACCATCGCGAGGGCCGGGCCCTCGGCGGTCTCGGCGTCGAAGGAGGCCTTGATCTCGGCGCCGTTCTCCAGGGAGCCCAGGCCGTTCAGGATGGTGCCGAGGCCGTCGTTGGGGGACAGGCCGGCGGCGGCGAGGGCCTCGCCGTACTTCGCGAAGGTGTTCGGGAAGAAGGCGCGGACCACGTGGCCGAAGACGATCGGGTCGGAGACCTTCATCATCGTGGCCTTGAGGTGCACGGAGAACAGCACGCCCTCGGCCTTGGCGCGGGCGACCTGCGCCTCGAGGAAGGTGCGCAGGGCGGCGGCGCGCATCACGGAGGCGTCGACGACCTCGCCGGCCAGGACCGGTACGGAGTCGCGCAGCACGGTGGTGGTGCCGTCGGCGGCCACGTGCTCGATGCGCAGGGTGCCGGCCTCGGCGATGGTGGCGGACTTCTCGGTGGAGCGGAAGTCGTTCTCGCCCATGGTGGCGACGTTGGTCTTCGAGTCGCCGCTCCACGCGCCCATGCGGTGGGGGTGGGCCTTGGCGTAGTTCTTGACCGAGCCGGGGGCTCGGCGGTCGGAGTTGCCCTCGCGCAGGACCGGGTTGACCGCGGAGCCCTTGATCTTGTCGTAGCGGGCGCGGACGTCCTTGTCCTGCTCCGTCTGCGGGTCGTCCGGGTAGTCCGGGAGGGCGTAGCCCTGCGCCTGGAGCTCGGCGACCGCGGCCTTGAGCTGCGGGATCGAGGCGGAGATGTTCGGCAGCTTGATGATGTTGGCGGCCGGGGTCTTGGCCAGCTCGCCGAGCTCGGCCAGGGCGTCCGCGATGCGCTGGTCCTCCTGGAGGAACTCCGGGAAGCTGGCGATGATGCGCCCGGCCAGCGAGATGTCACGGGTCTCGACCCGGACTCCGGCGGTCGAGGCGTAGGCCTGGACCACCGGGAGGAAGGAATAGGTGGCCAGGGCCGGGGCCTCGTCAGTGTGCGTATAGATGATGGTCGAGTCAGTCACCGGTGCTCCGCTCCGCGTCTCCACGTCTCCAACATTGCTTGACATCAAGATATCCCGTGATCGCCCTCCTCTGGACAGGGGTATGGGTCAGGTCTCGACCGCGGGTCCGGCGGACCCGCGGCGCGGCGCCCCCGGGAAGCGGGTCAGGCGCCGCCGGCGGACGGAGGAGACCCCGTGAAAATGTTGATCAACAGCCCCGGAACGGTCGTCGCGGACGCGCTGCGCGGGATGGCCGCGGCCCATCCCGAGCTGGAGGTGGACGCCGAGCGGCGGATCGTGCGGCGGCGCGGTGCGCCGCAGGCGGGGCGGGTGGCGCTGGTGTCGGGCGGCGGTGCGGGGCACGAGCCCCTGCACGCCGGGTTCGTGGGCCCGGGGATGCTGGCCGCGGCCTGCCCGGGCGAGGTGTTCACGTCTCCCGTGCCGGACCAGGTGCTGCGGGCGGCCGCGGCGGTGGACGGCGGGGCCGGGGTGCTGTTCGTGGTGAAGAACTACACCGGCGACGTGCTCAACTTCGAGATGGCCGCCGAGCTGGCGGCGGAGGACGGCATCCGGGTGGAGAGCGTGCTCGTGGACGACGACGTGGCGGTGGCCGACAGCCTGTACACGGCCGGGCGGCGCGGGACGGGCGGGACGCTGTTCGTGGAGAAGATCGCGGGCGCGGCGGCCGAGGAGGGCGCGCCGCTGGAGCGGGTGGCGGCGCTGGCCCGGGAGGTGAACGCCCGCTGCCGGAGCTTCGGCGTGGCCCTGACGGCCTGCACCACGCCCGCGAAGGGCGCACCGACCTTCGAGCTGCCGGACGGCGAGCTGGAGTGGGGCGTGGGCATCCACGGGGAGCCGGGGCGCGAGCGGCGCCCGGTGGCGGGCGCGCGGGAGATCGCGGAGGGCGTCCTGGACGCCGTACTGGCCGATCTGCGGCCCGCGGGGCCGGTGCTCGCCCTGGTCAACGGGATGGGCGGCACCCCGCTGCTGGAGCTGTACGGGTTCGCGGGCGAGGTGCACGCGGTGCTGGCGGAGCGCGGGGTCGCGGTCGCGCGGACGCTCGTCGGGAACTACGTCACCTCGCTGGACATGGCGGGCTGCTCGGTGACGCTGTGCGAGGCCGACGGGGAGGTGCTGCGGCTGTGGGACGCACCGGTGTCGACGGCGGCGCTGCGCTGGGGCCGGTGAGCGGTTCGGGTCCGTAGGCTGGGGCGCGGCGGTACGGGCGGGCGCGGGGCGGGGCGGCGTACGGGCGGTCCGGCCCGGGTCCCAGGCGAGGAGGCGGCAGGGTGCGCGACGCGGAGTTCTTCCGGAGCTGGATGGCGGCGGTCACGGCCGCCGTCGGGCGGGAGGCCGGGCGGCTGACCGAACTGGACTCCCCCATCGGGGACGCCGACCACGGCGCCAACCTGCTGCGCGGGTTCGCGGCCGTGGCGGCGGAGCTGGACGCGGAGCGGCCCGGCCACCCCGGCGGGGTGCTCCAGCTGGCCGGGCGGACCCTGATCTCCACGGTCGGCGGGGCCTCCGGGCCCCTGTACGGGACCCTGCTGCGGCGTACCGGCAAGGAGCTCGGGGAGGCCCCGGAGGTCTCGGACGACGCCCTGCGGCTGGCCCTGTACAAGGGGGTCGGCGCGGTGGCTCAGCTGGGCGGGGCGGCGCCGGGTGACGCGACGATGCTGGACGCGCTGGTGCCGGGGGTGGCGGCGCTGTCCACCTCGTACGCGGCGGCGCGGGACGCGGCGGAGCACGGCGCGCTGGCGACCGCACCGCTCCAGGCCCGCAAGGGCCGGGCCAGCTACCTCGGCGCGCGCAGCATCGGCCACGAGGACCCGGGGGCGGCCTCGGCAGCGCTGCTGTTCGCGGCACTGGCGGAGACGGCTGAGGCGGCGGACACGGCTGAGGCGACGGGGGTGGCTGGGACGGCGGAAGCACAGGGGCGCGGGCCGGGGGCGGATACGGGTACGGGCTCACGGACCGGTCCGGACTCGGGGGAGGCCGCGTGAGCGGGCCGGGGGCAGACGGGGGCGGAGCGCCGCTGGTCGGGATCGTGCTCGTGTCGCACAGCCGCGGGGTGGCCGAGTCGGTGGCGGAGCTGGCCCGGGGCCTCGCGGCGGGCGGCCGGCCGGTGCCGCTGGCCGCGGCGGGCGGCACGCTGGACGGCGGCCTGGGCACCAGCGCCGAGCTGATCGTGGCGGCGGCGCGGTCCGTGGACCGGGGCGCGGGGGTGGCCCTCCTGGCCGACCTCGGCAGTTCGGTGCTCACGGTGAAGGCCCTCCTGGCGGAGGGGGACGAGCTGCCCGAGGGCGCCGTCCTGGTCGACGCACCGTTCGTGGAGGGCGCGGTGTCCGCACTGGTCACGGCCTCCGCAGGGGCCGACCTGGCGGCCGTCGCCGCCTCGGCGGCGGAGGCGTACGCCTACCGCAAGGCGTGACCGGGCCGGTGAGGACCGGAACTGGGGCGGGCCGGCCCGGGAGGGGCGTGGCCGGGTCGGATACGCCCGTAAGCCCGGCCCGGTACGCCCGGAGCCGAGTCCGGCACGCCCGTAAGCGCGGCCGGGTACGCCCGGAGCCAGGTCGGGTACGCCTGGAAGCCGAGTCCGGTACGCCCGCAGCCAGACCCGGCGCGCCCGGAGCCAGGTTCAGGGCGCCCGCAAGCCCGGCCGGGCACGCCCGAAGCCAGGTCGGGTACGCCCGTAAGCCGAGTCCGGTACGCCCGTAAGCCGAGTCCGGCACGCCCGAAGCCGGGTCCCGCACGCCCGCAAGCCGGGTTCGGTACGCCCGTGAGGCGGGGTTCGTACGGGCACCTCACCCCGTCCCGGATGCGGGCGGGCCGGCCCCCGGCCGTCCGGCACGGCGGCCCGCGGTCAGGCGGTCCGCCGGAGCGGATCCGGGCCGCCATGATCTCGGCGGACCGGACCCCGGCGGACCGGGCCCCGGCGGTCCGCATCACGGCGGGCCGGGTCCGCTCCGCCCGGCCGGTCGGGTGGGACGCCCCTACCCGCACCGGCGTCCCGCCGGATCAGCGGCCGCGGAGGGCGTTCAGGTCGCGGCGTTCGCGCTTGGTGGGGCGGCCCGCGCCGCGGTCGCGCAGGCCCGTCGCGGCGGCCTCCGTGCGGGTCGGGGGCGGCGGGCTCTTGTCGATCAGGCATTCCGCGGCCACCGGGGCGCCGACCCGCTTCGTGACCACCCGCTGCACGATGACGATCCGCTCGCGGCCCTCGTGGAAGAGCCGTACCTCGTCGCCCGTCTTCACGGTCTGCGCCGGCTTGGCGCGGTCGCCGTTGACGCGGACGTGACCGGCCCGGCACGCGGCCGCGGCCAGCGACCGGGTCTTGGTGAGCCGGACGGACCAGATCCAGCTGTCGACGCGTGCGGAGGTTCCCTCGTCAGCCATGCCCGCACTCTAGCGCCCGCCCCCCGGGCGGTCTTTGTCGGAAACGACATACGCTGTAGCAATTGCCAGGCAGTTCGTCAGAAGACGATTGCACATGCGACATCAAAGGCCCTACCTTGTCGCACATGCGGCATCACCTGCCGCATGTCGCCCGGGTCCGGCCCGGCGGCCGCGACCCGGCCGCCGCCCGCTCCGCGCACCATCCGCTCCGTCACGCAGAGCCCGCACCGCCCGTCACCGGCGCCGCTCGTCCCGCCCCCGGACCGGTCCCGCCCGTCCGCCGCACCGAGGAGTCCGACCCTCATGTCCCCGATCACCACCCGCCGCGCCGCCGCTGCCGTCCTGACCGCCGCCCTGCTCGTCCCGCTGGCCGCCTGCGGCAGCGACAAGGCGGGCACGGACACCGCCGGTGAGGGCACCAAGTCCTCCCCGTCCTCCGACGCGCCCAAGGCCGCCTCCCTGACCGTGCTCGCCGCCTCCTCCCTCACGGACGTCTTCAAGGCGGCCGGCGCCGCTTACGAGAAGGCCAACCCGGGCACCAGGGTGACCTTCTCGTTCGCCGGCTCGCAGGAGCTCGCCGCCCAGGTCAAGCAGGGTGCGCCCGCCGACGCCCTGGTCACCGCCGACACGAGGACCATGGACGGGCTGACGGCCGAGCTGGCCGGCGCGCCGACCGTGATCGCCAAGAACCGCCTGGTCATCGCCACGGGCAAGGGCAACCCCTTCAAGGTCGGCGCCCTGAAGGACCTGGCGGACACCAAGCTGAAGGTGGTCCTCGCGGCGCCCGAGGTGCCGGTGGGCCGCTACAGCAGGAAGATCCTGGACGCCCAGAAGGTCGCCGTGAAGCCGGTGTCCCTGGAGCCGAACGTCCGCGCCGTGCTCTCCAAGGTGGAGCTGGGCGAGGCCGACGCGGGCCTCGTCTACAAGACCGACGCCGCCAAGGCCGCCGGGAAGGTGGAGGCCGTGGTGATCCCGGACGGGCAGAACGCCGTGGCCTCCTACCCGGCCGCCGCGCTGAAGCAGTCGAAGAACGCCGGTGCGGCCGCCGCCTTCGTGGCCTGGCTGAGCACCCCCGAGGCCCAGCAGATCCTGCGCGGGGCCGGCTTCCAGCAGCCGTAAGCGGGACCGGAGACGCGGGCGGGGGCGGGAGCCCGGGGCTCCCCCGGCCGCAGGCCCGCGCGCTCCGCGGCGGGGCCGCCCGCTCCGGGGGGACGGGCGGCCCCGCCGCGCTCGTATCCTCGCCCTGCCACGCCTTCCCGTACGACCGAACGCGCAGGAACCCGCATGAGCCCAGCACCCGACCCGACGCCCGCCCCGGCCGCGGCACCCGACCCGGCCCCGGCCCCCGGCCAGGCCGGGGTCCGCAGCCCCCGCAGGCCCCGCACCCGGCCGCCGCTCGCCCTGGCCCTGCCGGCCCTGCTGGCGGTGCTGTTCCTGCTGCTGCCGCTCGTCGGGATCCTGGTGCGGACGGCGTGGAGCGATCTCGCGGCGCACCTCACCACGCCGGGCGTGGTCGAGGCGCTGAAGCTCTCGCTCCTCGTCTCCGGCTGGTCGCTCGGGCTGTCCCTGGTGCTGGGCGTGCCGCTCGCCTGGCTGCTGGCCCGCGTCGACTTCCCCGGCAAGGCGGTGGTCCGCTCGCTGGTGCTGCTGCCGATGGTGCTGCCGCCGACCGTGGGCGGCGTGGCCCTGCTGCTCGCCTTCGGTCGGCGCGGGCTGCTCGGCCCGTGGATGGAGGACACCTTCGGGATCACCCTGCCCTTCCACACCTCCGGCGCCGTGGTCGCGGCCACGTTCGTGGCCATGCCGTTCCTCGTGATCAGCCTGGAGGGGGCGCTCAGCGGGCTGAAGCCGAGCTACGAGGAGACCGCGGCCTCCCTCGGCGCCTCGCCGGTACGGGTGTTCTTCACGGTCACCCTGCCCATGGTCGGCCCCGGCCTGCTGGCCGGCGCGGCCCTCACCTGGGCCCGCGCCCTGGGCGAGTTCGGCGCCACGATCACCTTCGCGGGCAATCTGCCCGGCACCACGCAGACCCTGCCCCTCCAGGTCTACCTGCTGCTCCAGGACGAGCCCGAGGCCGCGACCTCCCTGTCGCTGCTCCTGCTGGCCGTGGCCATGGCCGTGCTGATCGCCCTGCGCGGCCGCTGGACGGGCACCCCGGCGGCGGACCCGCGCCCCGCCCCGGAACCGCCCCCCGAGCCCGCCGCAGCCGGACCCGGACCGGAAGCAGCCCCGTCCCCCGCCCCCTCCGCCCCGTCGGCTCCCGCCGAGCGGTGGTCCCTGCACGCCGAGGTCAGCGGCTTCAACCGGCTCGCGCTCGACGCCGCGCCCGGCACCACCATCGCCGTGGTCGGGGAGAACGGCGCGGGCAAGACCACCCTCCTGCGGGCCCTCCTCGGCCTCACCCCGCGCGCACACGCGGAGCTGCGCCTCGGCGGCACCGACGTCACCGCACTGCCCCCGCACCGCCGCCAGGTGGCCTGGGTCCCGCAGGACGGGGCCCTCTTCCCGCACCTGTCCGCCCTCGCCAACACCGCGTACGGGCTGCGGGCCCGCGGGGTGCCGCGCGCCGAGGCCCGCCGCCAGGCCCGGGAGTGGCTGGACCGGCTGGGCGTCGGGGCCCTCGCCCACCGCAGGCCGGCCCAGCTCTCGGGCGGGCAGGCCCAGCGGGTGGCCCTGGCCCGGGCGCTGGCCGCCCGGCCGAGGCTGCTGCTGCTCGACGAACCCCTCGCGGCCCTCGACCAGACCACCCGGGCCCGGGTCCGGCACACCCTGCGCAGCCACCTGGGCGGCTTCGGCGGGGTCTGCCTGATCGTCACGCACGACCCGGTGGAGGCCGTGTCCCTGGCCGACCGGGTGCTCGTACTCGACGGCGGCGAGGCCCTCCAGGACGCGCCCCCCGCCGAGGTGGCCCGGCATCCGCGCTCCCCGTGGGTGGCCCGGATGCTCGGCAGCAACGCCTGGCCCGGCACGGTGGCGGACGGCGCGCTCGCCCTGGAGGGCGGCGGGCGGCTCGTCCTCGCGGACGAGGCCCCCGAGGGCTGCCGGGCCCTGGCGATCATCGCGCCCGAGGCGGTGGCCGTGTACCGGGAGCGGCCGGGCGGCAGCCCGCGCAACGTGTGGCCGGGCACGGTCCGCGAGATCACCGCGGTCGGCAGCCGGCTGCGCGTGCTCGTCACCTCACCCGAGTCCCCGGACCTCCTCGCCGAGATCACCCCGGACGCCGCCGCGGAACTCGGCCTGGCCGAGGGAACCGCCGTGTGGACCAGCGTGAAGGCCACCGAGACCACCCTCGTCACCCTCTGACCCGATTGCTCCCCGGCCTCCGGCACCTGGGACCGGACCCTGGGCTTCCTCGCAGGTCAGGGCTGCCGTAGGGTCCTCGGGCCCGCCACCGGCGGGACACCGACCGCGTACGTCCCCGGGGGGAACCCAGCCATGAACGCCGACACGACCGGAACCCTCCGGCCGCGCCCGCCCCTGCCCGTGCCCGCGGTCCGCGACCCGCGGACGCTCTCCTACTGGGTGACCGGCCTGCTCCTGCTGTCCGCCGGGGCGGTCCTGTTCTCCCTCTACGCGGGGGTCGTGGCGCACGAGTTCTACGGCTCGCAGTACACGGCGCAGGACCCGTGGTCGGAGGAGCGCTCCGGGGAGGTGGAGCGGCTGCTCCACCTGTCCGACGTGGTGCGCATGAACCTGCTGCTGGCGACCGGGGTCCTCTTCCTCGTCTGGTTCCGGCGGGTGCGGGCCAACGGGCAGGTGTTCGCGCCCGAGGGCTTCCGCCGTGGGCCCGGCTGGTCGCTCGGCGCCTGGTTCATCCCGGTGGTGAACCTCTGGATGCCGTACCGGATCTCCGTGGAGATCTGGACCGCGAGCACGCAGCTGCCCGCGGACGGGCGGCCGGCCACGCTGTCGCTCGGCACCGTGAACACCTGGTGGGTCCTGTGGACCGCGGGCACGATCACGGGCCTGGCCGGGCAGTACGCCCTCCGCGACACCGACGCGGACGCCTACGGGCGCGGCATGGAGACGCTGATCCTCGCGGACCTGCTGGACCTGGGTGCCGCGGCGGCCGCGGTCCTGTTCGTCCGCAGGCTGTCGGCCCTCCAGCACGTGAAGGCCGTGCAGGGGCCGGTGGCCCGGGGCTGAACGCGCAGCCCGCGGCCGGGACTCAGCCCGCCCCCGCCGTGACCTCGAACTCGCACCACACGCACTTGCCGCCGCCCCGCGGCTCCACGCCCCACACGTCGGCCAGCTGCTCGATCAGCATCAGCCCGCGCCCCGACACCGCCCAGTCGCCCGCCTCGCGGCGGCGCGGCAGGGCGCTGGAACCGTCCTCCACCTCCACGCGGATGCGGCCCTCCGGGGTCAGGCGCAGGATGACCTCGCCGCCGCCGTCGGTGTGGACGAGGACGTTGGTGACCAGTTCGTCGGCGGCCAGCTCGATCTCGTCGGCGCGGTCCGGGGCGCCCCAGGCGGCGGCCGCCGCCCGGACCAGGTGGCGGGCGGCCGTGGGGCCCTGCGGATCGCCCGGTTCCAGGTGCTGGCGCAGGGGTCCGCCGCCGCGGGGGACGACGGCCCCCTGGCGGCGCAGCAGGAGCAGGGCCATGTCGTCCCCGCCGCCCTGGTCGCCGACCAGGTCGCAGAGGGCGTCGGCGAGTGCCTCCAGGTCGGTCGGTCCCTTGCGGGTCGCTGCCATCAGCTCCCGCATCCCGAGGCCGGGGTCGGTGCCGGGCCGTTCGACCAGGCCGTCCGTGCACAGCACCAGGGTTTCGCCGGGGTGCAGCTCGAAGGCGGTGACGGGGTAGCCGGGCCCCGCCGGTCCCGGGCCGGTGTCCGCGCCTGCGGGCAGGCCCAGCGGGAGGCCGCCCGCGACGGCGATCCGGTGGCAGCTGCCGTCCCCGCGGCGCACCAGGGGGTCGAGGTGTCCGGCGCGGACCAGCTGGAGCAGTCCGGTGCCGAGGTCCACCTCGGCGTAGGTGCAGGTCGCGAACCGGTCCGTGTCCAGGTCGCGCAGGAACGCGGAGGCGCGGGCCATCGCCGCTGCGGGGGTGTGGCCCTCGGCGGCGTAGGCGCGCAGCACGATCCGGAGCTGGCCCATGACGGCGGCGGCGTCGGTGTCGTGCCCCTCCACGTCACCGATCATCACCCCGATGCGGTTGCCGCCCAGCGGGACCACGTCGTACCAGTCCCCGCCGATGTCCCGGCCCATCCGGGCGGCCCGGTAGCGGACCGCGATCCGGGCCCCGGGCACCTCGGGGATGCTCCGCGGCAGCATCGCCCGCTGGAGGCCCTCCGCGAGGTCGTGCTCCTGCTCGTACAGCATGGCCCGCTGGAGGCTCTGCGCGATGCCGCTGCCCAGGGCGACGAGCAGGTTGCGCTCCTCCGCGGAGAACCCGCCGGGCCGGGCGTAGAGCAGCCCCAGGGCGCCGATGGGGCGGCCCTGGGCGATCAGCGGCAGGTAGGCCCCGCTGCGCACGTCGAGGGGTTCGATGAACGGCCACAGCTGCGGGTAGCGCTCCTGGAACTCCTCCCGCTCGGAGAGGAACACGGGCTGGAGGGTGCGCACGGCCTCGCTCATCGGGAAGCGGGCGTCGATGCGCGTGTACTCGATCTCCGGGACGTACGAGCCGAGCTGCCCCTCCGCGACCAGGTGGATCCGGCCGCCGTCGACGACACCGAGCATCACGCTGACCGCCCCGAGGTGGCCCAGGGACTCGGGGTCCTTGAGGACCTCGGTGACGTCGTGGACGGTCCGGGCGTGGGCCAGGATCGCGCTGGTCCGGTCCACCACGCCCGTCATCCTGCGGCGTACGGCGGCCTCTTCGGCCCGCGGCGCCCGCCCGCCGCCGCACTGCGGGGCCCCGGCCTCGCGCGGGTCGAGGGAGGCGTCGCGGACGATGCCGATGATGCGGAACGGGCGGCCCGAGGGGTCGCGCAGGATGTGCCCCTGGATGTGGGTCCAGCGGGGGCGGCCGTCGCGCCGCCGGATCCGGAAGTAGGCCCCGTACTCGCTGCGGCCGTTCTTCAGGGCCTGGGAGACGCGGGCGTCGAGCCGGGCCTCCTCGCCGGGCGGGATCCGCAGCCGCAGGGAGGCGGCGGTGCCCCCGTACTCGCCGGGGCGCAGCTCGAAGACCTCGAGGGCGGTGGGGTCCAGGTGCATCTGCCCGCTGTCGAGGTTCCAGTCGAACGTGCCCATCCGGTTGAGCTGGAGGCTGCGGTCCGGTCGGGCCGGCCAGTCCTCCGGCGGAGGCGCGGCGCTCCGGGGCACTCCCCTGTCGGCCATGGAGCAACTGTCTCACCGATCCGCGGCTCCCGTCGGATCGGACGGGAGCCGCGGGCGGGTCAGGAGCCTTCGCCGGGGGGCGGGGGCTGCTCACCGGGGGGCGGTACCGCCGGGGAGGAGCCGGCCGGGGGCGGGTCGGCCGGGGAGGCCGGGACCTGCGCGGGGGCGGAGGAGGCCGGTGCCGCGGACTCCCCGGTGACCGCGGGGTCCTCGGTGGCCGGGGACTCCCCGGTGCCCGCCGGGTCCTCTAACGGCTGCTCGGGCGAGGGCACGGACGGGGAGTCCACGGCGGGCGGCTGCGCCACGGGCGGGCAGGGGTTCGGCGGGGTGGCGCCCTCCTGCACCGGCGGGGTCACGATCACGCTGCCGGAGAGCGACGGGCAGGGGGTGACGGGCGCGTACGGGACGACGGCGTCCGAGGGCGAATCGGCCGGGGAGGCCCCTTCGGAGTCCTCAGACGGCGGTACGGAATCGGACGGGGAGTCGGACGGCGAATCCGAGGGGGACGCCGAGTCCGAAGGCGAGTCGGAGGGGGACGCCGAGTCCGAAGGGCTCTCGGACGGGCTCTCGGACGGGCTCTCGGACGGGCTCTCAGACGGGCTCTCCGACGGGCTCGGGGAGGACGGGGTCACCGGCGGGGTCACCGGCACCCACGGCGAGGGCTTGGGCGGCGGCGGGACGGGCCGGTCGGGCCGCCCGTGCCGGCCGTGGTGGCGCTCGTACCACCGGTTGTCGCGCTGGTCGTAGATCACGAAGTTGTTGACGACCGTCACGGAGGGCGCGATCACGACCACGTCGACCTGCTGGTACGAGGCCCAGGGCGTGCCCCGCCGCTGCGGGTCGGCGCCCAGCGCCACGGGCGGCGTGAGCGGGTTGCCGCAGGCGCAGCGCACCCGCGGGACCCCGCGGCCGTCGACCATGACGGCCGTGCCGGCCTGGAGGACGGCCTGGTAGCTGGTCGGCCGGCCGTCCCGGTAGCCGTGGTTGGTGACCCGGGTGTCCGATCGGAGCTGGACCGCGGTGAGCGAGCGCAGGTACGCGGGCACCGCCTGGGGCTGGATGCCGAGGGCGGCGGCGAAGGCGCCGTTCTTGGCGGGCTGGGCCCCGAGCACCCTGACCTGCTTCTCGACATCGCAGCTGGCGACGTTCTTGGTCCCGCCGTACAGGCCGGGGGCGGCGCCGTCGACGCTGCGGGTGACGGTCTGCCCGGGCGGGGTGGGCCGGGTCGGAGGGCGGGCGGGGGCGGTGGTGGCCGGCTGCTGGGCGGCGGCGGGGGTGACCGTGGACTCGGTGTACGGGTCGGGGCCGGCGGCTGAGGCGGGCTGGAGGAAGATCTCCCCGCCGGCCTGCGGCTCCGAGCTCCCGCCGCCGCCGCGCTGGGTCAGGACCACCACGAGGACCACCGCGGCGACCAGGGCCAGGGCCGCGGTCGCCACCCTGGGCGCGGAGCGCCACCACGGGCCGCCGCGCCCGCCGCCGGACCCCGCGGGGCCCGCCGGTCCGCCGGGGCCGCCCGGTGCGCCGGGACCCCCGGGGCCGCCGCCCTGGGGCGGGGCCGGCGGGGGGCCGGGGGGCGGGGTGGGCGGGCCCTGGGCGCCGGGGCCCGACAGCGGGCCGGAAGGGGGGCCGGTGGGGCGGCCGCCGGAAGGCGGCGGGCCCGACGGTTGAGTGGTCATGGGCGGCTTCTTCCTGGCGGAGGATTCCGGTCCCGTGACGGGATGCGCCGGACTTCGTCACTCCTGCCGACCATTGTGTGCGCCATCCGGGTGAGGCCCGCAACCCGGGGCCGCCCGCCGCGCGGCCCGCCCGCCCCCTGCTTACGGTGGCACTGTGAGCGCAACCGCAGGAACCGCCCCCTCCGGACCGCGCGGAGCCGCCGTCCGGGGCTGGGCCGACGCACTGCTCGCCGTACTCGCCGGCTTCGCCGCGATGACCGTGGTGGCGACCGCCGGACTCCTCGCCGCCGGGGCGCGGGACCTGCCCGGCGGGGCCCTGCCCCGGGTGGTCGCGGCCGTGGTCGTGATGGCCGCGGGCGGATCGGTGGAGGTGACGGGCGGGGCCGGGTTCCTGGCCGGCGCGGACGCCTCGATCGCCCTGCTGCCGCTGTCGGTCACTCTGGCCGGGGCGCTGGCCGCGGGCTGGTTCCTCGTCCGCCCGCTGCACCACCGCGCGGTGGCGGGGGCGGGCGAACTGCTGCTGCGGGCGGTCCAGTTGGCCGTGCTGTGGCTGGCGGTCCTGGGTGCCTTCGCCGGTTTCGCCCGGCACAGCTTCGGGATCTCCCTGGGCGACAACCCCCTCGGGGAGCTCGGCGAGCTCTTCGACGCCTCCCCCACGGTCGGCTTCGCCGCCGACGTCCCGGCCACCCTCTTCTTCGGGCTGCTGTGGATCGCGGGGCTGATGCTGCTCGCGCTGCTGGTGTCCCGGCGGGCCCCGCTGCCCCCGCGGCTGGTCCGCTTCCACCAGGCGGTCCGGCCGGCGGCCTCCGCGATGGTCCTGCTGCTCCTGGCGTACGCGGCCGTCGGCCTGGTCGCCGGGGTGGTCGTGGCCCTGACCCGCGGGCACGCGGGCGAGACCCTCGCGGTCGTGCTGCTCGGGCTGCCGAACCTCGCCTGGACCGCCCTGACCCTCGGGCTCGGCGGGGCCTGGGAGGGCCGGGTGGAGGGCCCGTTCGGGCTGCCGATGCCCCAGGCCCTCGACCAGGTGCTGCGCACCCCCGAGCTCTCGCAGCTGGATGTGGGCGCCCTCGCGCAGTACGACGGCCGGGCCTGGTGGCTGGTGGTCGCGGCGGCGGTCCTGGTGCCCGCGGCGGGGTTCGCGGCCGCGGTGCGCTCCCCGGCCCGGATGCGGGCCTGGCAGCACGCGCTGCACCTCGCGGTGGCGCTGGGGCTGACCGTGCTGGCGGTCTGCCTGCTGGCCGGCGTACAGGCGCGGTTCGGCCTGTCGCTGATCGGCATCGGCGAGGTGGACGGGCTCGCCGGGCGGGTCGAGCTGCGCCCCGAGCTGTGGCGGAACGTGGGCCTCGGCGTGCTGTGGGGGGCGGTGGCCGGGTACCTCGGCGCCCTGCTGGCCCGCCCGGTCCGGCGGCGCGGCCAGACGGACCCCGCCGGTCCCCGCCCGCCCGCCTGACGGCTGCCGGTACGACCGCCCGTACGGCGGTACGGGCCTTCCGCCGCCCCCGGCTGGATCAGCCCCGCCCGGCGCGGAAGACCGGCAGCGCCCAGCGCGGGGGCGGGGGCGGGGGCCCGGACGGCCCTGTCGACCCGCCCGGCCCGCCGTCCCGGCCGGGCCGCTCCGGCGCCTGCCGGGCCGCGAGCCGCAGCGCTCCGGTGAACTGGAGGCAGCCGTCGAAGCGGTCCCCCGGCTCCTTGGCCAGGGCCCGCGCGAGCACCCCGTCCAGGGCGGGCGCCAGATCGGGCCGTACCGAGGTCAGCGGGGGCGGCAGCTCGTGCTTGTGGGCCCAGAGCACGGCGACGTCGTTCTCCCGCGGGAAGGGCGCGGTGCCCGTCAGCATCTCGAAGACCACGCAGCCCAGGCTGTACAGGTCGCAGCGCCCGTCCACCGGCTTCCCGTCGATCTGCTCCGGGGCCATGTAGTCGAGGGTGCCGACGATGTCGCCGATGTTCGTCAGCCCGCTCAGGGACAGGGACTTCTTCGTCAGGCCGAAGTCGGCGAGGTAGACGTGCTCGGGGTGCTCCTCGTCGGTGCCCGCGGCGACGAGGATGTTGCCCGGTTTCACGTCCCGGTGGACGAGGTCGTGGTCGTGGGCCGCGTCGAGGGCGGAGGCCACCTGGGTCGCGATCCGCACGGCGGCGGCGAGGGGCATCGGCCCGGTGCGGTCCAGCAGGGCGCGCAGGTCCTGTCCGGGCACGTACCGCATGGCGATGAACAGCAGCTTCTCGCTCTCGTCGGCCTCGAAGACCGGCACGATGTGCGGGTGGTCGATCGCGGCGGCCGCCCGGGACTCGTGGACGAAGCGGGCCCGGAAGGAGTCGTTGCGGGCCAGTTCGGGGGCGAGGACCTTGAGGGCCACGGTCCGGCCCAGCCGCACGTCGTGGGCGCGGTAGACCACGGCCATGCCGCCGCGCCCGATCTCGGCCTCGACCAGGTAGCCCGCGACCCGGCTGCCCGTGAGGTCGTACGGCAGCCTGCTGTCCTCGCGCCCGGGTGCCCCCATCACCGCTCACCGGGGGCGGTACCGGTGCCCTCCGGGGACACGACGCGGGTCGGCGCGTGCCCCTGCCGGCCCGCGGCGGGCACCTCGGTGCCCCCGGCGGGCTCCTCCGCGGGGGGCTCGACGCGTACGGGCACGGGGGCGGACCCCGGGTCGGGCCCGGCGGCGGGGAGGCCGGCGGCTGCGGCTCCGGGCCCCTCGGCGGCGTAGGTGGTGATCCGGACGCCGTCCCCGTACATCCAGCGCGCGGCGGCTTCGTCGTACAGCCAGACCGATTCGCCGTCGACGACGATCCCTGCGCGCAGTCCGCGGGTGGCGCGCCGGAAGCCCTCGCCGTCGGTGCGGCCGGCCGCGAGCTCGTCCGCGGCCCGCCCGTAGCGCTCCAGGGACTCCGCGCAGCGGGCGAGCAGCGGCCGGAGGTCCTCGCTGCGGCCCAGCGGGCGCCCGCCCGTGGGCGGCGGGCGGGGTACGGCGACCAGGAGGCGGCCGTCCACCCAGGCGGACCAGCCGTTGGCGCAGAGGATCTCCCCCCATTCGCCGCGGCGGGCCAGGAGCTGGACGGGGAGGAAGGGGTCGAGGGGGGTGGTGGGGCGGGTGAGGTCGGGCGCCTCCCAGGCGGGCAGGCCGTCCTGGGGGACGACGTGCGTGGGCCGGAACTCGGGTGCGGGGAACTCCGCCGGTTCGCTCATTCCGGCCCCTACTTCCGCATGACGGCGGGCTCGTGCCGGCGCAGCAGCCGGGACACGGCGATGCCGAAGAGCAGGGACAGGGCCAGCAGCATCCCCGTGCACAGCAGCCAGGTGCCGGCCTCGTGCGCGAACAGCGGGTCGTCGGTGATCTCCCCGGGGACGGTCCGCGAGAGGCCGATGGTGCCGGCCATGGCGGCGAAGGCCCAGCGGGAGGGGACCAGCCAGGCCAGCTGGCCGATCACGGGTACGCCGTTGAGTTCGAGCAGCGCCCCGCAGAAGACCACCTGCACGATGGCGAGCAGGACCAGCAGGGGCATGGTCACCTCCTCCTTGCGCACGAGGGCGGAGACCAGCAGGCCGAGCATCATGGCGGTGAAGGAGAGCAGGGCGACGGCGAGGGCGGTCTCCGCGAGCGGGGGCATCAGCACCCCGCGGCCGTCCGGCGCGCCGAGGTCCACCCCGGCGAGGGCGACCAGGGTGAGGACCACCGCCTGGACGACGGTGACGGCGCCGAGGACGACGACCTTGGACATGAGGTAGGCGGAGCGGGAGAGGCCGACGGCTCTCTCCCGGCGGTAGATGACCCGCTCCTTGACCAGTTCGCGCACGGCGTTGGCGGCTCCGGTGAGCACCCCGCCCACGCAGAGGATGAGCAGGGCGTTCAGCGCGGTCTCGGGGCCGAGGGTGCTGCCGGCGAGGGCGCGGGCCATGGCGCCCATGACGAAGGGCAGCGCCACCATGATCACGAGGAAGGTGCGGTCGGCGGCGAGGGCGGCCGCGTAGCGGCGTACGAGGGTGCCGAGCTGGGCGCCCCAGCTCTGCGGTGTGGGCGGCGGGCCCACGGCGCCGCCCGCGGGCCGGCCGCCGGGGACCCTGGGCTGACCCGAGGCCTCGGCGATGTAGCGGCGGTGCAGGGGCGAGCGGCGGTACTCCCCCGCCCAGTCGCGGCCCCGGTCGGTCTCGAAGGCCTCGAAGGCCTCGGGCCACTGGGTGTACCCGAAGAACTCCAGGGTGTCCGCGGGGGGACCGTAGTAGGCGATCCGGCCGCCGGGGGCGAGGACGAGCAGGCGGTCGCAGACGTCGAGGGAGAGCACGCTGTGCGTGACGACGATGACGGTGCGGCCGTCGTCGGCGAGCCCGCGGAGCATGTGCATCACGGAGCGGTCCATACCGGGGTCGAGTCCGGAGGTGGGCTCGTCGAGGAAGAGCAGGGAGGGCTTGGTGAGCAGTTCGAGGGCGACGGAGACGCGTTTGCGCTGGCCGCCGGAGAGGCTGTGGATGGGCTGGGAGGCGCGCTGCTCCAGGCCCAGTTCGCGGATGACCTCGTCCACGCGGGCCTCGCGCTCGGCCCTGGCGGTGTCCTGGGGGAAGCGGAGTTCGGCGGCGTAGGCGAGGGCGCGGCGGACGGTGAGCTGGGCGTGGAGGATGTCGTCCTGGGGGACGAGGCCGATGCGGCTGCGGAGCTCGGCGTAGTCGCGGTACAGGTCGCGGCCGTCGTAGAGCACGGTGCCGCGGTCGGCGGGGCGCAGTCCGGTGAGGGCGCCGAGCAGGGTGGACTTGCCGGCTCCGCTGGGGCCGACGACGGCGAGGAGGCAGTTCTCGCCGACGGGGAAGGACACGTCGTCGAGGAGCACCTTGCGGCCGTGGTCGACGGCCACGGTGAGGTCCTGGACGTCGAAGGAGACGGCGCCGGTGTCCACGTACTCCTGGAGGTGGTCGCCGACCAGGCAGAACGCGGAGTGGCCGATGCCGACGATATCGCCCTCGCGGACGGGGGCGCGGTCGGTGCGGGTGCCGTTGAGGAAGGTGCCGTTGTGGCTGCCGAGGTCGACGATCTCGTAGCCGCCGCCGGGAAGGCCGCGGAGTTCGGCGTGGCGCCGGGAGACCACGAGGTCGTCGATGACGAGGTCGTTGCCGGGGGCGCGGCCGATGCGCAGGGCGGTGCGGGCGGGCAGGGGGCGGACCGAGGCGGGGTGGCGGAAGGTGCCGGTGAGGCCGGGGCTGTACACCCCGGAGGGGCGGGCCTCGCGCGGGGCGCGTGCGGGGGCGGCGGCCGGGGCCGGGGCGGGGGGCTCGCGCCCGAGGAGGACGGCGCGGGGGCCGTCGGAGGCGCTGCCGAAGCGGAGTTCGCTGCCGGGGCCCACGCCCCAGGCGTGGATGCGGCGGCCGTCGGCGTAGGTGCCGTTGGTGCTGTCCTCGTCCTCCACGGTCCAGTGGTCGCCCTCGGGGCGCAGGACCGCGTGGTGCCAGGAGACCCGGGCGTCGTCGAGGAAGATCTCGCTCAGCGGGTCGCGGCCCACGTGGTAGACCCGGCCCGGGCTCATCACCGTCGAACCCGAGTCGGTCTCCAGGACTAGCTCAGGCGCACGGGAGGCGCCGGGTCGCTGGGCCATGAGCAGATTTTCCCACGTTGCCGCCCGCCCGGCAGCTGAAGGCATCGCCGCAGGTCAGAGCGTGCTTAACCGTAATGACAACGGTCACCGGTGCAGCCTTTGCCGATCGCGGCGGGGTGCGCTTCACTTCACGCGTCGGCGGATCGCTTCGAACGCGGTTCCGACGGCTCCGGCCTGCAGCGGGCCGTACCGGCAGCACCGAGGGAAGACGGGGGACGTCATGGGCGCACACGACCACGCGCACGACACGGGCCACGATCACGGTCCGGGGGCCGCGGGGCACGCGCACGGGCCCGGCGGGCACAGCCACGGGGTCTCCGCGGACGCCGACCGCCGCTGGCTGGGCATCGCCCTGGCCCTGATCGGCGGGTTCATGGCGGTCGAGGTGGTCATCGGCGTCCTCGCCCGGTCACTGGCCCTGATCTCCGATGCGGCGCACATGCTGACCGACGCCGTGTCGATCGTCCTGGCCCTGATCGCGATGCGGCTGGCGAAGCGGCCGGCCAAGGGCGGGTTCACGTACGGGCTCAAGCGCGCGGAGATACTGTCCGCGCAGGCCAACGGGCTGACCCTGCTGCTGCTCGCGGTGTGGCTGGCGTACGAGGCCGTCCGGCGGCTGTTCGACCCGCCGGAGGTCGAGGGCGGCCTGGTGCTGGTGACGGCGCTGGCGGGCATCGTCGTGAACGTGGCCGCGGCCTGGTGCATCTCCCGGGCCAACCGCTCCTCGCTGGCCGTGGAGGGCGCCTACCAGCACATCCTGAACGACCTGTTCGCCTTCATCGGCACCGCGGTCGCCGGCCTGGTCGTGCTGACCACCGGCTTCGTGCAGGCCGACTCCATCGCCACGCTCGTGGTGGTCGCGCTGATGGTCAAGGCCGGGTACGGGCTGGTGCACGAGTCGGGCCGGATCTTCCTGGAGGCGGCCCCGGCCCATCTGGACCCGGACGCCGTCGGTGACCGCCTCGTCTCCCACCCGCCGGTCACGGAGGTCCACGACCTGCACATATGGACCATCACCTCGGGCGAGGCGGCCCTGTCGGCGCATGTGCTGGTCGAGCCGGAGGGCGACTGCCACGCCGTGCGCCGGGAGCTGGAACTGCTGCTGGGCAAGGAGTACGGCATCGGCCACACCACCCTCCAGGTGGACCACGAGCAGGAGTCCCTGCTGACGGTGGGCCGCCCGGGCGCCGCCTCCGCCGACCCCTCCGACCCGCACTGCGCGGCCCCGCACGGCCCGGTCCACCGGGAGGGCCCGCACGACCACTGATCCGGGCGCCGACCGATCCGGCAGAGCGGGCGGTCCGGCGGGCTGGGCCGCCCCTCTGCGGGGCATCCTCCGGGCATGGGCGAACAGTCAGCGGACGGACGGCACGGACAGCACCCGCGGCAGGACCGGGCGCACGACGGACAGGACGGCCGGGTGCAGAAGCGCAGCGCGGGACTGCTCCTGCACCGGGCGCGGCCCGGGACCGGGGAGCTGGAGGTGCTGCTCGGGCACATGGGCGGGCCGCTGTGGGAGCGGCGGGAGCAGGGCGCCTGGTCGATCCCGAAGGGCGAGTACGGCCCGCAGGAGGAGGCGCAGGACGCGGCCCGGCGGGAGTTCGAGGAGGAGCTCGGGCTGCCGGCCCCCGCGGGCCCGTACCTGCCGCTGGGCGAGGTGCGCCAGCGCAGCGGGAAGCTGGTCACGGTCTGGGCGGTGGCCGCCGACCTGGATCCGGCGCGGGTGCGCCCGGGGACCTTCACGATGGAGTGGCCGTCGGGTTCGGGGCGGGTGCAGGAGTTCCCCGAGCTGGACCGGGTGGCCTGGTTCACGCCGGAGGCGGCGCGCGGGCTGCTGATCGCGGCCCAGCAGGCCTTCCTGGAGCGGCTCGCGGAGCACCTGGGGCGCTGAACGCTGCGCCGAACGGGCGGGGATGGGAACCGGCCGTGGCGGGAATCGTGTCTCGTGAGGTGTCACAGCCGCGACGGCGCACCCAGGGGGCGGGATGAACGCGTGGACGGTCCCCGGATACCGGGAGACCAGGGAACTCGGATCCGGCGGCAGCGGGCGCGTGGTCCTCGCCGTGCACGAGGCGACGGGCACGCCCGTCGCGGTCAAGTACCTGTCCGAACGGCTGCGCCGGGACCCCGGCTTCGTACGGGAGTTCCGGGCGGAGGCCCGGCTGCTGGGCGGGCTGGACACGCCGTACGTGGTCGGGCTGTACGAGTACGTGGAGGTGCAGGGGCCCCCGGAGCACGGCGGGGCCCCGGGCGCCGCTCCCGGGGGCGCGGCCATCGTGATGGAGCTGGTCGACGGGATCGCGCTGCGCGCCCTGCTGGCCCAGGAGGGCGGCACCGGGCCGGAGCCGGCGCTGGCCGTGCTCAAGGGCTCCCTGCTGGGGCTGGCCGCGGCCCACGGCGCGGGGGTGGTGCACCGGGACTACAAGCCGGAGAACGTGCTCGTCGCGGCGGACGGCACCTCGAAGCTCGTGGACTTCGGGATCGCGGCGGGCCGCGGGAGCACCCCGGGGGTCGCGGGCACCCCCGCGTACATGGCCCCCGAGCAGTGGCAGGGCCGGCCGGCCACGCCCGCGGCGGACGTGTACGCGGCGACGGCCACCTTCTTCGAGTGCCTGACCGGCCGCAAGCCCTTCACCGGGGAGAACTTCGCCGAGCTCGCCCTCCAGCACATCGAGGCCCCGGTGCCCGCGGACGAGGCCCCCGAGGCGGTGCGCCCGCTGATCCGGCGCGGGCTGGCGAAGTCCCCCGCCGAACGGCCCCGCGACGCGGCGGAGTTCGTGGCCGAACTGGAGGCGCTGGCACGGGCCGCGTACGGGCCGGACTGGGAGGAGCGCGGGCAGCGCAAGCTGGCGGCGCTGGCCGCCCTGCTGCCCCTGCTGTTCCCCTCGGCGGGCGCCCCCGCGGCCGCGGCCGCGGCGCTGGCGGACACCTCCCTCGGCGGCGGGGCCGGGGCCGGCGGCTGGTGGCCGGGCACCCGCGGCTGGCTGGCCGCGGCGGTGTCGGCGGTGCTGGGCGCGGCCCTGGTGTTCGCGTCGCAGGCCGCCGGGGAGCAGCCGCGGGGCCGCGCGGCCGTGAGCGCCTTCGCCACCACCAGCGCGGAGCCCGGCGACACCTCGGGCGTCCCCTCGGCGGGCCCGCAGCCGTCCCCGTCGGCCGCCGCGCCCCTGCCCTCACCGACCCCCTCGGCCTCGCCCTCGTACGGGTGGCCCACGGCCTCGCCGACCCCGTGGGCCCCCACCCCGTCCGCGCCGACGGCGACCGGCGGCACGGCGGCACCGCATCCGACCGCCACCGCGACCACGGGTTGGCCGACCGCGACGCCGACGGCCGTGCCCACCCCGACCCCGGTGGTGACGACCAGTCCGCCGGCCCCGCCGGTGCGGGTGCGGTCGGTGGAGGTGACCGGCTTCCGGCAGACCGGTGAGCGGACCGGGCAGGCCACGGTGGCGGCGGCGTACGAGGGCCGGGGTGCGGTCACGGTGACGCTGGAGTGGTTCCAGGGCGACGAGAGCGGGTCCTTGGGCACGCCGGACGGCAGCGAGACCCACGCGTACACCGGCGAACCCCTCACCCTGGCGCACGCGTTCGGCGGCGAGGGCTGCTACTGGGCGGTACGCGCCACCACGACTCCGGCGGCCGGCGGCGGCCCCTCGGTACGGCAGGTCTTCCTCAGGCGGTGCACGGTCTCGTGAACGATCCCCGGATCCCCTTCGCCCGCGGCCCGGAGCCGGAGCCCCCGCCCGCGTCCGAGTCCGTGTCCGAGTCCGAAACGCAGCCGCAGCCGCAGCCCGGGACCGGGGAGGAGGGCTACAGCGCCACCGTGCTCGGCAGCCACTGGTTCAGCGGCCCCCACGGCTCGCACGCGGCGACGGTACGGGCCGACGAACCCTCCGGTACCGGACCCGGTTCCGGTACCGATGCCACCCTGGTCGCCCTGGACGCCGGTACCGCGACCACCCGGCAGCTCCCCCTCCCGGAGGCCGTGCCCGACCGGGTCGAGGGCTCCGTGCTGCGCTTCGGGCCCGGGGTGACCGCGTCGGTGCCCCGGCCGCGCGGGTTCGACACGGCCACCCTGGTCTGGCACGGCTCCGGCGCCCCCGCCCCGGAGCCCGCACCGCCCGCCCGCCGCAGGGCAGGGCTGCGCCGCTACACCCTGGCCGCGCTGGTCCTGCTCGCCGCACTGGCGTACCTCTCCTGGCAGCGGTACGGGCCGGCCATGGCGGTGGAGTCGCTGCGGGTGGAGGTCCCCCGGCAGGGGCCCGCCTGCGATTCGGCGGCCGAGGTCACCGCCGTGGTGCGCACCAACGGCCGGGCGGGCACGCTGCACTACCGCTGGCTGCGCGGCGACGGCACCCGCTCGGAGCGGCTGGTGGAGCGGGTGCCGCAGGGCCGGCACGAGGCGCAGCTGCGGCTGCTGTGGACCTTCCGCGGGGAGGGCGAGTACCGGGCCCGGGCCGAGTTGGAGCTGCTGGCGCCCGGACACCGGTCCGCCGCGGGCGAGTTCACGTACCGCTGCGGCTGAACCGGCGGTCGGCGCTCCGGCGGACGGGCGGGTGCCGGGGCCGGGTGCCGGAGCCGCTCGGTACCTGCGGCCCGGGTCCTGCGCCTCTGGCCGAACAGCCGGTGCGGCTCTGGCCGTGCGGCCGATGCCCCGCCCGGTGCGTCCCGGTTTACTCGGATGTGTCGACCGGAGGCAGCGCCGCCGGAAGGCACCAGCCGTCCGCGTTCCAGCCGGCGACACACCCCCAACGGAACGCGGCGTTCCCTGCGCACACGAAGTGCGGGGAAGGCCCGCAGTGCTTTGGGGAGCGCTGCGGGCCCACAGGACGTCCGCCGGGGCCGCCGCGCCTCCTGCGGGCCCGGCGGACCCTCCGCGGCCCTCCCCCGCCGGGGGTCAGGAGCGGGCGTGGGCCGTGATGTCCGCCTCGAACTCCTCCAGCATCGCCGGGGTGACGGTGGGCCGGCTGCCCGCGACGGCCGCGAGGTAGTCGGCGGTACCGGCGCCCGGCGGACCCGCGGGCGCGCGGCGGGCGCCCCGCCCCTCCAGGTCCCGCTCGAAGGACACCTGGGCCGCGATGCGGGCCGCGTGCTCGATGTCGGCCGGGGAGAACATCTCGCTGGCCCCGACGAGCGCCGCGACGTCCACATCGGCGCGGCCCGCGGTGTACCGGGCCCAGATCGCCGCCCGCGCCGCGGGGTCCGGGGTGCCGATGGGGATCAGGTAGTCGAAGCGCCCGGGCCGCAGGAAGGCCGGGTCCAGCGAGCGGATCGAGTTGGTCGCGCAGACCAGCAGCCGCTCGTCGCCCTCCCGGAAGCCCGGGATCAGTTTGAGGAGCTCGTTGGTGACCCCGTGGATGCCGCCCGGCTGCACGGGCTCGGTGCGCACCGGGGCGATCTCCTCGACCTCGTCGATGAAGACGAGCACCCGCTCCAGCTCCGCGATCCGCGCGAAGGCCGTCCGCAGCGCGGCGGCGAGGTTTCCCTCGCCCGCCAGCCTGGACGGCAGCAGTTCGACGAAGGGCCAGCCCAGCCGGGAGGCGATGGCGCGGGCGAAGGTGGTCTTGCCGGTGCCGGGCGGTCCGAAGAGGGTGACGGCCCGCGGCGGGCGGACCCCGTGCTGGGCGGCCCGCTCGGGTTCGGCGAGCGGGAGGACCACCCGCCGCTCGATGAGGTCCTTCTCCTTCTCCATGCCGGCGACCCGGCCCCAGAGGTCCGCGGGGAGCAGCCGGCCGCCGAGCTCGTCGAGCACCCCGGCGGCGGGGCCGTGCAGCGGTTCGGTCTTCTCGAAGTACGCCACGGCGGGCTGGCGGGTGTACCCGGCGTTGAGCAGCCCCTCGCCGAGGAGGTCCTCCTCGGGCAGCACGTACGCGATCTTGCTCACGCGGGCGGCGATGAGGCGCCGCTCCAGTTCGACGAGCAGGGCGCTGGCCAGCCCGCGGCCGCGCCAGCCCGCGTTGATCGCGATCCGCATCACCCAGGCCCGCTCCCCCGACACGCAGGCGAGGGCCGCGCCGACGGGGACGCCCTGGTGGACGGCGACGACGGCGGGCTCGCGCCCGGTCAGCGCGCCGATGCACTCGGCGAGCGAGAACACCGACTCCTGCCCCAGCTCGGCCGTGGTGTCGATCAGGTGGACGACGGCGGCGAGATCGCTCTCGCGGTAGTCGTGGATCAGCCAGTTCACCGGTAGCCCCTCCTTGCTTGCTCCTGGGGCCGAGGCTAGGCGCGCCGCGGGGGGCCGCCGAAGCTACGCCGTGCACAAGGGCAACCCCCCGGCCCTCCGTTCCGTCTATAGACGCGGGTCCCACCCGGGACCGACCGCCCGACCGCCCGACCTGCACCGGCCGCCCGCACCGCGCGGCCGGCCGCACCCGTCACCACCGAAAGCTCCGATGTCCTCGCTGCCGCCCCGCCCGCCGTCCGCCGCCCGCCCCCGCGCCCTGCCGGGGTGGCCCGGGCCGCTGGTGCCGCTCGTGCCCGCCCTGTCCGTGCTCGCCCTGGGCCTGTGGGGGCTCTCGCGCGGGCACAGCGTGTGGCGGGACGAGGCGGCGACCTGGCAGACCGCCCTGCGGTCGGTGCCGGACATCTGGCACATGCTGGGGCAGGTGGACGCCGTACACGGCTTCTACTACCTCGTCATGCACGTGCTCTTCGAGCTCTTCGGGGACGGGACGACCACCCTGCGCCTGCCCTCCGTCCTGGCCGTGGCCGTGGCGGCGGCCTGTACGGCCCTGGTGGGGCGGCGGCTGGCGGGCCCGTGGGCGGGGCTCGGCGCGGGGCTGACGCTGGCCCTGCTGCCGGCCGTGCAGTTCTACGCCCAGGAGGGCCGCCCGTACGCGATGGTCACGGCGGGCGCGGCGGTCTCGACCTGGCTCCTGGTCCGTGCCCTCGACCGCGCGCAGGGGACGGCCGGGGCCCCGGCTGCGGACCCGGGCAGCCGCCGGCTCTGGGCCGCGTACGGCCTGCTCCTGCTGTGCTGCGCCCTCCTCAACTGGTTCTCGCTGCTGGTGCCCGCGGCCCACGCCGTGACGGTCGGGTACGTGCGGGCCTGCCCGGCGCTGCGCAGGCGCTGGGCGGTGGCCGTGGCGGGCGCGGTGGCGGGGGCGCTGCCGCTGGTGCTGTTCAGCCGCACGCAGTCCGGCCAGGTCTCGTGGATACCGCCGACCACCTGGCAGACGCTGGTCGGCCCGGCGGTCCTGCTGCTGGCGGGGGGCGCCTGTGCGCTGGTGCGCCCACCGCGCCCGGGGCGGCTGACGGCCGTGTCGGTGGGGCTGCCGCTGCTCGCGGTGCCGCAGCTGGCGCTGGTGGCGGTCTCGCTGGTCAAGCCCCTGTACCTGGACCGGTACGTGCTCTTCAGCCTGCTGGGGCTGGCGCTGCTCGCCGGGCTGGCACTGTCGGCGGCGGTACGGGCGGCCGGGGCCCGCGGTTTCCGGGCCGCCGGGCTGATCGTGCCGGTGGCGGCGCTGGCCGCGCTGGTGGCGCTGCTGCCGGTGGAGCGGGCCAAGCGGGACCCCGCGAGCCGGGTGGACGACGTCCTGGCCGTGGCGGACCTGGTGGGCAACCTGAAGGCGCCCGGCGACGCCGTGCTGTTCTTCCCGGCCGCCCGCCGGGACACCGCCCTGGTCTCGCCCCGGGAGTTCGAGGGCCTCGCGGACATCGCCCTGGCCCGCGGGCCGGTGGAGTCCGGCACCCTGAAGGGCACCGAGCTGGACGCCCCGGGGATACGGCGGGCGATGCTGGCCCGGGACCGGATCCTGCTGGTGACGGACGCGGCCGCGGTGGCGCGCCCGCCCGCCGGCGAACGGGACCGCACGAAGCTCGCGGTGCTGGAGCAGAACTTCCGCAGGGGTGCCGACGCCCAGGTCCGCGGCCGCCGCGTGACGGTGTACGAGCGGATCGCCCCGGGCCGGGCGCAACTCCCGGAGACCGGGCCCCGGACGCAGTCCGGAAACACCGCAAACCTCCCCTGACGCCGGAAGGATCCGCGGCCCCCGCCCGGATTCACAGCAGATTCCCAGCCGGATCCACGGCTGGGGCATAGCCGCGCGGCCCAGGCTCGGGGCATGATCCACCGCATGCACCTCCCTCCGGCGACGCGCCTGCGGGCGGCGGCGCGGGTGTCGGTCGCCGCGGCGGCCGTCGGCGCGCTCGTGGCCTCCGGCGGCGATCCCGCGGCCTCCGCCCCCGTCCCGCTGGGCGTCACCGTGCCGGCCGCGGCGACGCGCGTGACCGACCGGGTGGGCGCGCTGTTCGCGGGCGGTACGGACGGCGGGCACTTCTGCACCGCGTCGGTGGTGCGTAGCGACGACCGCAACCTGATCGCGACGGCCGCGCACTGCCTGGACGAGGTGTCCGGGACGGTGTTCGCGCCGGGGTACCGGGACGGGCGGGCGCCCTTCGGGGTCTGGCGGCTGACGGGCGCGTACGTGGACCCGGCCTGGGAGACCTCGGCGGATCCCGATGCCGACGTGGCCTTCGCGACCGTGGCCCCGCTGGACGGCCGGGAGATCGAGGACGTGCTGGGCGGGTTCGCCCTCCAGCCGGGGCAGCCGGACGGGGTGGCGGTCACGGTGGTCGGCTACCCCTCCACCTCGGAGACCCCGCTGGTCTGTACGAACACCACCGGCAGGCAGAGCGCCACGCAGCGCCGGATCGAGTGCCCGGAGCTCAGCGGGGGCACCAGCGGCAGCCCCTGGCTGACGGCCCGGGGCCGGCTGGCGGGGGTGCTCGGCGGGTACGAGGGCGGCGGGACCGTGCCGGAGGTCTCGTACAGCGCGGTGCTCGGCGGGACCGCGCGGGAGCTGTACCGGCAGGCGGCCGTCTCCGGCGGCTGACCGCCCGGCGGCCCCGGGCGGGCCTGCCCGGCGAAATCCTGCGGGCTCTCGCGGAAACCGCTCCGGCGGCCTCAGCCCGCCGCGGGCTCGAACCAGGCCGGGCCCTCGTGGACCGCGCGCCGGATCCGGTCGAGGGCGAACTCCTCCAGCGGGGGCAGCCCGTCCAGCGGGAACCAGGCCACCTCCAGCGACTCGTCGTCGTTGACGCGGGCCTCGCCGCCCACCGCGCGGCACCGGAAGGTGATGTCCATGTACTGGCAGACGTCCCCGTTGGCGTAGGTCACCGGCTGGAGGCCCTGGACCAGGACCACCCGCTCCGCCGTGCACCGCACGGCCGTCTCCTCGTACACCTCGCGCACCGCCGTCTGCGCGGGCTGCTCGCCCGGCTCGGCGATCCCGCCGATGACCGACCAGCCGCCGGTGTCGGCCCTGCGGCCGAGCAGCACCCGCCCCGCGTCGTCGAAGACCACCGCCGTCACACCGGGCAGGAGGAGCAGCTGGTGGCCGGCCGTCTCGCGGATCCGGCGGATGAACTCGGGGGTGGGCATGCCCCCGACCCTACGGGGTCAGGGGCGGGCCGCCGCGCCCCTGCGGGCCCGCGCCGCGCGGAGCGCGAGCAGGGCGGGCGGGAACCCGGCGAGGGCGAAGAGCAGGTACTCCGGCAGCGGGCCGACCCGGGTGGCGGGGGTGAGCGAGGACCGCAGCGGGACCTCGGCCACCAGCGCGGCCGGGGTGAACATCTTCGTCTGCCGGACCACCTCCCCGTCGGGGTGGATGACCGCGCTGACCCCGCTGGTGACGGGGACGAGCACCGTGCGGCCGTGCTCCACGGCCCGGATCCGGTCCATGGCGAGCTGCTGGTAGGTCATCTGGGTCCGGCCGAAGGTCGCGTTGTTGCTGGGTACGGAGATCACCTGCGCCCCGGCCCGGACGGTGTCGCGGACCCGGCCGTCGAAGGCGGCCTCGTAGCAGGTGACCTGGCCGACGCGGGTGCCCGCCATGTCGAAGACCCCGGGCTTGTCGCCGGGTCCGAAGTCGCGGCGGACCCGGTCGACGTCCGAGCTGAAGAACCGGGCCACGGAGCGCATCGGGATGTACTCGCCGAAGGGCTGGATCTGCCGCTTGTCGTACGTCTGCACCGGGCCCTTCGCGGGGTCCCACAGGATCTGGGTGTTGCGCAGCGGGCCGGTCTGCGGGGCGAGGACCGCGCCGATGGACACGGGCACGCCGACGGCCTTGACGGCGCGGTCGATGACCTCGTACGCGTCGGGGTTGGTGTACGGGTCGAGGTCGGAGGAGTTCTCCGGCCAGAGCACGAAGTCGGGGCGGGGCTCCCGGCCCGCGGCGGCGTCCGCGGCCAGCTGCACGGTGCGGCGGGCGTGGTTGTCGAGGACGGCGCGCCGCTGGGCGTTGAAGTCCAGTCCGGCCCGGGGCACGTTGCCCTGGACGACGGCGGCGGTGGCGGTGCCGTCCTCGGCGGAGGCGTCCACGAGCGGGCGGGCGCCGAGGGCCGCGGCCACCGGGAGGAGGACGGCGATCCCGGCCAGCACCGGCCGCCGCCGCCCCTCGCGCAGCTGCCGTCCGACGGCGTAGAGCCCGAATCCGCACAGGGCCACGGCGAAGCCGAGCAGCGGGGTGCCGCCGAGCGCGGCGAGCGGGACGAAGACCCCGTCGGCCTGCCCGAAGGCGATCTTCCCCCAGGAGAACCCGCCGAAGGGCACCCGGGCGCGCAGCCCCTCCGCGGCCACCCAGACCGCGGCCGCCCACACGGGCCACAGCGGCAGCCGGGACACCAGCGCGATGCCGGCGCAGCCGGCGGCGACGAACAGCGCCTCGACGGCGGTGAGGGCGAGCCAGGGTACGGGTCCCACCTCCTCGCCGGTCCACACGAGCAGCGGCAGCAGGAACCCGAGCCCGGCGAGCAGCCCGAGGCCGAAGGCGGCGCGCGGCCGCCGGCGGTAGAGGCAGTGCGCGAGCAGCGCGAAGGCGGGCAGGGCGAGCCACCACAGGGGGCGGGGCGGGAAGCTCAGGTAGAGCAGGTACCCGGCGAGGGCGGCCAGCCCCGGATCGACCAGCCCCGTCCACCGCCGCCGCGGCGGCTCGGGCGGCACGCTGGGGGTCTGCGCGTCCTCGGTGGGGGTCCGGGTGGTGCTGCTGCTCATTCGCGGAGTGTACGACGTGGGCCTGTACGGGCTGGTGGGCGGCCGGTCGAACGCGTGCGGCGGGACGGTCGGGCCGGGGGGCCGTCAGGCGGGGCGGCCGGGGGCGGAGCGGGCCGCGAGGCGGGCCCGGATGACGCGGACGGCGGTCTCGGCGTCGTCCACGGTCACGGTGAACAGCCGGCCGTCGCCCAGCCGCAGCACCAGCCCCTCCCCGCGCCGCACGACCACGGCGGTCCCCTTCTCGGGCCGCCATCGGTAGCCCCAGCCGCCCCACTGGCAGGGCGTCACCGCGGGCGCGAACTCGGCGGAGGCCACCTCGGCGAGCGGGATGCGGCGGCGGGGCAGCCCGACGTGGCCGCAGCGGACCTCCATGGCCTCCTCGTCCACGGTCACGGCGACGTGCACGAAGGCGAGGGTGCCGTACAGCATGAGCAGCCCGGCGGCGAGGCAGCCGACCACGGCCATGGCGAGCGGCAGGACGCCGGAGGTCCAGGCGGAGACGACGGCCAGCCCGACGCCGAGGGCCGTGCAGCCGGCCCCGGCGAAGGCGAGCAGCCACTGCGCGCGGTTGGTGGCGCGCCCGGTCCAGAGCGCCGCGGCGGCGCCTGCGGGGTGGTCCCTCATGCCCCGCAGCGTACGCACGCCCCGGCCGCCCGGCACCGCAGGTGGGCCACCCGGCGGACGGGGGCGCGGGTCCGGGTCAGCCGCGGGCCGGGGCTCCGGCGCCGAGGCGGCGGCCCGCGGCGTAGGCCAGGGCCTCGGCGGGCAGTTCGGCGGGGCGCCCGCTGAGGAGGACGGTCAGGCCGCCGGTGGCCGGGGCCTGCGGGTCGGGGGCCGCCCCGGCACGGCGCAGGGCCTGCGCGGCCACCGCGTCGGCCGAACCGTGGAACGCGGGCGGGGCGCCGCCCGTACGGGCCCGCAGGGCCTCGCGAACCGGTTCTTCTACGAGCTCGTAGTGGGTGCAGCCCAGCACGAGGTCGGTGACGTCGGGCGGGGTGAGGGCGGCCGCGGCGGCGACCGCGGCGGCCACGGCCGCGTCGTCGGCCCACTGGACGGCGTCGGCGAGCCCGGGGCAGGGCACCTCCGCCACCGCGGCGGCCCCGGCGGCGAACTCGGCGATCAGCCCGCGCTGGTACGGGCTGCCGGTGGTGGCCGGGGTGGCCCAGATCGCGACGCGGCCGCCGCGGGCCGCGGCCGGCTTGATGGCGGGCACGGTGCCGACGACCGGGATACGGGGCTCCAGTTCGGCGCGGAGCGCGGGGAGGGCGTGGACGCTGGCGGTGTTGCAGGCCACGATCAGCGCGTCCGGGGCCTGGGCGGCTGCCGCCGCGGCCACGGCGAGGGCCCGCCGGGTCAGGTCGGCGGGGGTGCGGGGGCCCCAGGGCATGCCGTCGGGGTCGGAGGCGAGTACGAGGTCGGCGTCCGGCCGCAGCCGGCGCACCGCGGCGGCGGCCGCGAGCAGTCCGATTCCCGAGTCCATCAGCGCGATCTTCACCCGGTCACTTTAATCGACCGCCCCCCGAACATTCGGGTCCGCTGCGCGGGGCCTGTTCCCCCACCCCGCCCCTTCCCGAAACCGGGGGCAAGCCCCCGGACCCCCGGACCGTGCGCTGCGCGCCCGGTGCGCTCAATCGCCGCGCGGGCTGGATTTGCTGCGGTTCGCTGGAATGTGCCGATCAGCGGCAAAATCCAGCCTCGCCGGCGTTTGAGGCGCGGGGTCTGGGGCGGAGCCCCAGGAACGGGAAGGGGCGGGTCGGGGAACAGGCCCCGCGCAGCGGGACCCGGGACACGGGGGCCGGGTCCCCCCGCCGCGCCGGCGGCTCCGGCAGACTGCGCCGCGTGAGTGTCCCGACCGCCGTCGCCCTGCTCTCCCTCGCCGCCTGGGCCTGGCTCCTGCTCGGCCAGGCCTTCTTCTGGCGCACCGACGTCCGCCTCCCCCCGCGCACCGCCCCCACCCACTGGCCCCCCGTGGCCGTCGTGGTCCCCGCCCGCGACGAGGCCGCGGTGCTGCCCGCGAGCCTGCCCTCACTCCTCGCGCAGGACTACCCCGGCGAGGCCGTGGTCGTCCTCGTCGACGACGGGAGCACGGACGGCACCGCCGCCCTCGCCCGCGAGCTGGCGCGCCGCGGGGGCCCCGGCGCCCTGCCCCTGACCGTCACCTCCCCCGGCGAGCCGGAGCCCGGCTGGACGGGCAAGCTGTGGGCGCTGCGGCACGGGATCGCCCTGGCCCGCTCCCCCGGCGGGGCCGGCCTCGCCGATCCGGCCGGGCCCGCCTACCTCCTGCTCACCGACGCCGATATCGCCCACGCCCCCGACAGCCTGCGGGAGCTGGTCGCGGCGGCCTGTTCGGCGGAGCTGGACCTGGTCTCGCAGATGGCCCGGCTGCGGGTGGCGACGGGCTGGGAACGGCTGGTCGTACCGGCGTTCGTCTACTTCTTCGCGCAGCTGTACCCCTTCCGCCGCGTCAACCGCCCCGGCTCCCGGACCGCCGCGGCCGCGGGCGGCTGCATCCTGCTGAGCACGCGCGCGGTGGTGCGCGCCGGGCTGCCGGACGCCGTGCGCGACGCGGTCATCGACGACGTGTCCGTCGCGCGGGCCGTCAAGCGCGCGGGCGGCCGCATCTGGCTGGGCCTCGGGGACCGCGTGGACAGCGTCCGCCCGTACCCGGGGCTCGGGGAGCTGTGGCGGATGGTGTCCCGGAGCGCGTACACGCAGCTGCGGTACAGCCGGCTGCTGCTGGCGGGCACGGTGGCGGGTCTGGCGCTCGTCTACCTCGTGCCGCCCGCGGCCCTGGCCGCCGGCCTGCTGCGGGGCGATGCGGCGGCGGCCTGGGCGGGCGGTGCGGCCTGGGCCGTGATGGCCGGGACGTACGTGCCGGTGCTGCGCGCGTACGGGCAGCCCGCGGTGGCGGCTGCGGCGCTCCCCTTCACCGCCCTCCTCTACCTCCTCATGACGGTGGACTCCGCGGTGCAGCACCACCGGGGCCGCGGCGCCGCGTGGAAGGGCCGCACGTACCCGCACTCCGCCCCGGCGGCGGATTCCGGCCCCGATACCGATTCGCAATCCGGTTCTCTTACCGGTGGTACGTGACCCACGGCGACGGTGATTTGACAACGGGTCAGTATCGTGCCCCAAACGCCCGTACGAGAAGCCGCGTAAAGGGGCGGAGGTGACGAAACGTGCACGCGTGCGGCTGCCCCCGTCCCCGCGGCTGACCTGGGTAGATGCAGGTCAGGGCCGGGTTGGCGAGACCTCGCTATGGACCCGGTGGGGCAGGGGGCTTAACTTATGTCGCATGACCTCCCCCCGCGCGTCTTACGGCGGCGGTTACCACTCCGCGCCGTCCTTCCCGGACACCCCCATCTACGACTCCCTCGTGGCCGAGCGTGGCACCCCGCAGATCGCCCCGATCAGGGTTCCCGCCGCGTACGAGCCGATGGCGAGCAGCAGCCATCTGCCCGCCCTCCCCGCCGCCCTGCCGGCCCTCCCGTCCGCACCCTCCGCCCCGGCCGCACCGTTCGGGGGGTACCAGAACCAGCACACCCCGGCGTACGGCTACCCGTACCAGCAGGCCGCGGCCCAGATGCCCGTCCCGCTCCAGCACGCGCCGGCCCCGTACATCCCGCAGCAGCAGGCCCCGGCCCGCGGCTACGCCCAGCAGCCGCCCCGTCCGGTGGCCGCCACCGGGTACGAGGCGATGCGCCCGGCCGCCCCGCGGCCGGTACAGGCCCCGGCCCCGTACGAGGACCCGTACGGCCGCCAGTACCAGGGGCGGGGCTACTGACCCACCGCGGGGAACGAGGTCACATGAGACGCGGCGGCTGTCGGCCGGACCGGGCTGGCAGCATGCCCTCATGACGAACATGTACATCCAGGCGCTCCACGTCCACCCCGTGAAGGCACTCGCGGGCACCGCCCCGCAGGAGGCGGCCGTGGAGCCCTGGGGGCTGTCCGGGGACCGCCGGTGGGCGCTCGTGGGCGCCGACGGCGCGGTCCTCACCCAGCGCGAGCACCCGGGGCTCGCGCTGGCGACCGCCCGGCCGCTGGGGGGCGGCGGGCTGGAGGTGACCGCGCCCGGGCGTCCGCCCCTGACCGTGGCGGTGCCCGAGCCCGGCGAACTCGTCGCGGTGACGCTGTTCGGCAAGAAGGTCGAGGTCGTGCTCGCGGACGAGTCGGCCCACCGGTGGTTCGGCGACTACCTCAGCACCGGAGCCGCAGGGGGTGCGGGGCGCGCCCGGGGGGCCGGGCCCGTGGAGGTCCGGCTGGCCCACCTGGACGCGCCCGAGCACCGGCGGCCCGTGGACCCGCAGTTCGCGCTGCCGGGCGAGACCGTCAGCCTCGCCGACGGCTACCCGCTGATGGCGGCCACCCTCGCCTCGCTGGACGCCCTGAACGCACTGATCGCCGAGGGCCCCCACGCGCACGAGGGGCCGCTGCCGATGGACCGCTTCCGCCCCAACCTGGTCGTGGCCGGGGCGCAGCCCTGGGCGGAGGACGGCTGGCGCCGGATCGCCGTGGGCGGCGCGGAGTTCCGCGTGGCGCGCACCTGCGGACGCTGCGTGGTCACCACCACCGACCAGCGGACCGCGGAGCGCGGCCGGGAGCCGCTGCACACCCTGGCCCGCCACCGCCGGATGGACGGGCGGCTCATCTTCGGGCAGCACCTGGTGCCGCTGCGGCGGGCGGTGGTGCGGGTGGGCGACGAGGTCCGCGTGCTGGAGTCGGCCCGGTAGCGGGGGCCGCGCCGGGCACCTGCCGAAGTCGTCCGCGCCTGCCGTCCCGGCGGAACCCCCGGGCGGCGCACCCCCGTTGTGCCGGTGACGGATGTCTCCGCGGGTCGGGATGCGTGCGCGCCGGTCTTGGGGGAGGCTGGCCACGAGGCAAAAGGGGGTGCCGGACCGTGCGTACTGCTCTGGGTGTCTGGCGTTGGCGGCGCAATCCGCTGCGCAGGCGGACCGATCTCGTCGAGGCCTGGGTGGCCCTCGCCGCCGTGGTGTGCGTCCTGCTGGTCGCCCCCGCCGTCGGGTGGGCGGCCGGGGCCCGCGTGGACTCCACCCTCCAGCGGGCCGTCCGCGACCAGCACGGGGAGCGCTTCCTCACCGCCGCGACGGTGGTCCGGCCCGCCCCGCAGGCGCCGCTGCACCCCGGCGGGGACCGGGCCTCCGGACCGCCGCGCGTCGAAGCCGTCTGGACCGCGCCGGACGGCAGCAGCCGCCGGGCGGTGCTGGCGGCCCGCGGCGAACGGCCCGCGGCCGGGGACCGGTTGCGCGTGTGGACCGACCGGCAGGGCCGGCTCGTGAGCCGTCCGCTGGACTCCTCGACCGCGGCGACGCACGCGGCGCTGGCGGGCCTGGCGGCGGCCGCGGCGGCCGCGGCCCTCGCGGAGACGCTGCGGCGGCTGGTCGTACGGCGCCTCGTGCATCGGCGGTACGCGCGTCTGGACCGGGCCTGGGCCTCGGCGGGCCCGGACTGGGGGCGGGCGGACGCAGGGAGCTGAGCTGTCTCCCCCGCGGCCCCGCGCGCGCTACCGTGGACCGACCAGTCCGGTCGGCAAAGGTGGGGGCACGGCAGCGTCATGGCACAGGGCACGGTCCAGGTCACGCAGGGCAGCGCGTCGCGGTGGCGGCGCAGAACCGGCGAGTACGCCACGCTGACCGAGGCCCTGGCGGCCGCGGGGGACGGCGACGTCCTCTCGGTTGCCCCGGGCACCTACCGCGAGAACCTGGTGATCCGTCACGCCGTCACCCTCCGCGGCCCCGAGGGGGCGCCGGGCGCGGTGCGCATCGCGCCCGCGGACGGGGTGGCGCTCACGGTCCGGGCCTCGGCCGTCGTACGGGACCTGCTGCTGGAGGGGCAGGACACCTCCGCTCCGGCCCTGCTGGTCGAGGAGGGCACGCCCGAGCTCGCCGACCTGCGGGTGGTGACCCGGTCCGCCGCGGGCATCGAGGTCCGCGGCCCGGCCCGCCCGGTGGTGCGGCGCACCACCGTGGAGAATCCGGCGGGCGTCGGGATCGCCCTGCTCGACGGCGCGGGCGGGGTGTTCGAGGAGTGCGAGGTGGTGAGCGCCGGTCAGGCCGGGGTCTCCGTACGCGGGGGCGCGCACCCCAGGCTGGAGCGCTGCCGCGTGCACCACTGCACCGGCGCGGGGCTGGCCGTGACCGGGGAGGGCTCCGGACTGGAGGCCCTGGGCTGCGAGGTGTACGAGGTGCGGGGCGCCGGGGTGCAGGTCTCGGCGCGGGCCGCGGCCCGGCTGACGGACTGCTCGGTGCACCGCACCACGGCGGACGGGATCACGCTGGACACCGACGCCGTGCTGGACCTGGCGGGCTGCGATATCCACGACGTACCGGAGAACGCCGTCGACCTGCGGGCCCGTTCGGTGCTCACGCTCAGCCGGACCACCGTCCGCCGCTTCGGGCGCAACGGGCTCTCGGTGTGGGACCCGGGCACCCGGGCCGCCGCCGACTCCTGCGAGATCCACGACAGTACGGGCGACTACCCGGCGGTGTGGATCAGCGACGGGGCCAGCGCCTCGCTGACGGCCTGCCGGGTGCGCGACGTCCCGGACGCGGTGTTCGTCCTGGACCGCGGCTCGCGCGCGGAGGTGGTGGACAGCGACCTGTCCCAGGTCCGCAACACCGCCGTGTCCGTCAGCGACGGGGCGGTGGCGGAGCTCGACGACTGCCGCATCCGGGAGGCGGGCACGGGGGCCTGGTTCCGCGACCACGGCAGCGGCGGCACCCTGGCGGGCTGCACCATCGACGGGGTGCAGACCGGGGTGATCGTCACCAAGGGCGCCGACCCGCGGGTGGAGCGCTGCACGGTGACCGGCTCGGCCGAGGCCGGGTTCTACGTGTCGGCGGACGGCCGCGGCACCTTCGCCGACTGCCGGGTCTCGGGCAGCGACGGCTTCGGCTTCCACGTGCTCGACGGCTGCCGCGCCACCCTGACCGGCTGCCGTACGGAGCGCTGTGCGCGCGGGGGCTACGAGTTCCCCGAGGAGGGGCCGCTCGCGCACGACTGCACGAGCGACGAGAGCGGGCTGCGGCGGGCCGCCGAGGCCGCTTCCGTCAGCTCCGCGGTGGCTGCGGGGGCGGGGCAGCCGAGCGGGGGCCCCGGCCGGGGCCCGCAGCCCTCCCGCTTCTCCTCCCCCGCCCCTGCGCCGTCCCCGCCGCTGTCGCCGTCGGCGGCCGGGGCGGTGCCCGGCCCCGGCGGGTCTCCCGAAGCCGCCGGGGCGGCGGCCTCCCGGGCCGCCCCCGAGGTGCTGGGGGCGCTGGACGCGCTCGTCGGGCTGGACAGCGTCAAGCGGGAGGTCCGGGCGCTGACCGACATGATCGAGGTGGGACGGCGCCGGCAGCGGGCCGGGCTGAAGGCGGCCTCGGTGCGCCGGCACCTGGTCTTCACGGGCTCCCCCGGCACGGGGAAGACCACGGTCGCCCGCCTGTACGGCGAAATCCTGGCCTCGCTCGGGGTGCTGGAGCGGGGGCACCTGGTCGAGGTCTCCCGCGTGGACCTCGTCGGCGAGCACATCGGGTCCACGGCCATCCGCACCCAGGAGGCCTTCGAACGGGCCCGCGGCGGGGTGCTGTTCATCGACGAGGCGTACGCGCTGGCCCCGGAGGACTCGGGGCGGGACTTCGGCCGCGAGGCCATCGACACGCTGGTGAAGCTGATGGAGGACCACCGGGACGCGGTGGTGGTGATCGTCGCCGGGTACACGGCCGAGATGGAGCGCTTCCTGACCGTCAACCCCGGTGTCGCGAGCCGGTTCTCACGGACCATCACCTTCGGGGACTACGGGCCCGGGGAGCTGCTGCGGATCGTGGAGCAGCAGGCCGACGAGCACGAGTACCGGCTCGGCGGGGACACCCCCGCGGCCCTCCTCGGGTATTTCACGGCACTGCCCAAGGGCCCGGCGTTCGGCAACGGCCGTACGGCGCGCCAGACCTTCGAGGCGATGGTCGAGCGGCACGCCGGCCGGGTGGCCCAGCTCGCCGAGCCGGACAAGGACCAGCTCACGCTGCTGTTCCCGGAGGACCTGCCGGCTCTTCCGTGAGCCGGGACCAGCAGCAGGCCTCGGGGACGGGCCGGCCGCCGCGGCGGCGGGCCGGGTCCTCCTCGGCCCCGGCGTCCGCGGCGCGGCGGAGGACGGCGGCGGTGCGGTCGCCGGTGGTGTGGACGGTGTGCGGGTCCCCGAGGAGTTCTTCGGGCGGGGCGCCCGCCACGCCGTGCACGAGCAGTTCGAGGGCGAGCGGGAGTTCGGTCACGGCGGCCCTCCCGGTGCGGTGCGGGCGCGGCCCGGCTGCTCCGGGCCCTCCCCCGGCATCCCGCTGCCCGGCCCCGCCTCCACGTCCCCGCGCGCGGACGGCGCAGACATCTGACGATCCGACAGTTAGGGTGGCGCGCAGTCCGCTTCACCGCCGGAACCCGGAGGTCACCGCCATGGCACGCCGACTGCGCCCCGTCGGGCTCGACTTCGCCGGGTCCGCCCCGGTGCGGCTCGTCTTCGACGCCGGGGCCCTCGCGCCGCCGGAGGCGGTGTACCGGGCGCTGGCCGAGGAGGTGGCGGGCTGGCCGCAGTGGTTCCGGGCCGTGAGCCTGGCCCGGCCCGTGGGCGGCGGAGCGGGCCGCGAGGTGCGGCTCGTGGGCGGGGTCCGCTTCATGGAGACGGTCGTGGCCGCGGACCCGGCGCGGCGCTACGCCTACCGGGTCGACGAGACCAACGCGCCGGGGCTGCAAGCCCTGTTGGAGGAGTGGCGGCTGACCCCGGAGGGCGGGGGCACGCGGGTGCAGTGGACCTTCGCGGCGGCCGGCCCGGCCCCGCTGCGGCTGGCGCTGCGCGCGGCCCGGCCGGGCCTGGACCGCGCCTTCCGGGACGCGGTGCGCACCCTGGACCGGCGACTGACGGCCGCCGGTCCGCGCTGAGGGGGCCGGGCGGCCGGGCAGCGGGTCAGGCCCCCGCCGGCTCCCGCCAGGCGCCCGTGGCGAGCAGGGTGTCGATCGTCGCGGCGTACGGCTCCAGTTCGAGGCCCTGCGCGGCCACCCACGCGTCGGAGTAGTACTTGTCGAGGTAGCGGTCGCCGGGGTCGCAGAACAGCGTGACCACACTGCCCCGGCGGCCCTGCGCGACCATCTCGGAGACGATCCGCAGGGCGCTCCACAGCCCGGTGCCCGTGGAGCCGCCCGCCTTGCGCCCGATCGCCTTCTCCAGGGCCCGGCAGGCGGCCACGCTGGCGGCGTCGGGGACCCGCATCATGCGGTCGACGGCGCCGGGGACGAAGCTGGGCTCCATGCGGGGCCGCCCGATGCCCTCGATCCGCGATCCGCAGTCGCTGCTCGCGAGCGGGTTGCCGTCGCGCCAGCCCTCGAAGAAGCAGGAGTTCTCGGGGTCGGCCACGCAGATGCGGGTGTCGTGCTGCATGTAGTGCACGTAGCGGGCGATGGTGGCGGAGGTGCCGCCGGTGCCGGCGGTCGCGACGATCCACGCGGGCTCGGGGTACCGCTCCAGGCGCAGCTGCTGGTACATCGACTCGGCGATGTTGTTGTTGCCGCGCCAGTCGGTGGCCCGCTCGGCATAGGTGAACTGGTCCATGTAGTGCCCGCCGGTCTCGGCCGCGAGCGAGGCGGACTCGTCGTACATCTTCATCGGGTCGTCGACGAAGTGGCACTGGCCGCCGTGGAATTCGATGAGCCGGCACTTCTCCGGGCTGGTGGTGCGCGGCATGACGGCGATGAAGGGCACGCCGATCAGCTTGGCGAAGTACGCCTCGGAGACGGCGGTGGAGCCGCTGGAGGCCTCGATCACCGGACGGCCGGGCCGGATCCAGCCGTTGCACAGGGCGTAGAGGAACAGCGAGCGGGCGAGCCGGTGCTTGAGGGAGCCCGTGGGGTGGGTGGACTCGTCCTTCAGGTAGAGGTCGATGCCCCACTCCTCCGGGAGCGGGAAGCGCAGGAGGTGGGTGTCCGCCGAGCGGTTGGCGTCCGCCTGGACCTTGCGGACGGCCTCCTTGAGCCAGGTCCGGTAGGCGTCGTCGCTGCGGTCGATGTCGAGCGTGGCCAGCGGGCCGGCGGGCCCCGGCTGTCCGGTCGTACTCATGTGCCCTGCTCCTTGCTGTGGTCCGGCTTCTCCGGTCCCCTGCTTCGCAATGTACCTCCCCCACCTGCGCAAACGCTGACTTTGGGTATCTCGTCGGATCGCTTTGGGAACGCCTGTACGGGCGTGCGCACCCCCTGGCGCGGGCCGCCGGACGGGGGCAGACTGGGCCGGGTCGAAGGGGGTGGTCGGCCATGGCGGAACCGGCGGGTGCGGAGTTCACCGCGACGGGCGTGCGCATCGACCGCTGGCCGCGGGCGCTGACCCGGGCGGGCAAGGTGGTGATCCGCGACGGCAGGCTGCACCTGCTCACCAGCAGCGGGCGGGTGATCGACAGCGCTCCGGTGGCCGCGGTGCGGGCGGCCCGCTCCCTGTTCGCGCGCCGCGGGGCGGTGGCGCGGCTCAACGGGTCCCGCTACCGGCTGTGCGTCCCGGCGGGGCGGTTCCTGGAGGCCGTACGCCGGGCCCGGGGCGAGCGGGGCTGAGCGGACCGGGGGCGGGCGGGGCCCGCGGGGTGCGAGTTGCGCCGGGTGGTGGGAGGGGTGAGTCTGGAAGGCGTCACTCGTGGTGCACCCTCGGTGAACACGCAGTCAGAACGTGCTGGATCGCATCGTCGTCTTCTTCCGGACCTCATTTCGGGGAGTCGCAGCCGTGACCGGTCATCGGAGCAGGATCTGCGCGGTGGAGCTCGAAGCTCTGCCGGCACGTATGGGCCAGATACGCAGGATCGTTTCTGCACAACTGCGGTACTGGCAGCTCGACCCCCTCGTGGACCAGGCCGCGCTCGGCGTGACCGAGCTGCTCGGCAACGTCCACCGCCACGCGCGCACCGACAAGCGCTGCACCGTGGAGCTGGAGCTGCGGCACGGCACCCTCACCGTCTCGGTCCGCGACCAGGACCCCCGGCTGCCCGAGCTGCGGCAGGCCGGCCCGCTGGAGACCTGCGGGCGCGGGCTGTCGCTCGTGGCGGCGGTCAGCGAGAGCTGGGGGGCGCGCCCGGAGCGGGCCCCGGGGCGGACCGGCAAGGTGGTCTGGTTCACCCTGGCGGCCGCGCCCGCGCCCCCGCGGGTCGCCGCACAGGTGGTGATCCGGTCCGTACCGGCGCGGGCGCCGGCGGACCTGCCGGTCGGCGCCGCGGTCGGCTGAGCGCCGGGCGGTCGGCTGGGCCCGCCGGGCGCGGCCGACGGCCTCCGGGCGCAGGTCCGCGGACCGCCGGGCGCAGGTCCGCGGACCGCCGCCCGGGTCGGCCGGCGGCTACACGGGCGCGCCCAGCGCCCCCAGCGGGTCGTCCAGCACCGGCTGCCAGGCCAGTTCGGCCGCGCCCACCAGGCTGTTGTGGTCCAGGGTGCACGGCAGGATCGGCACGCCCCCGCTGCGCCCCCACAGGCTGCGGTCGGCCACCACGGCGCGCAGCCGCTCGGGATCGGCGTCCAGCAGCTCGCGGTGCAGCCCGCCGAGGATGATGCGGTCCGGGTTGAGGATGTTCACCAGCCCCGCCAGGCCCAGGCCCAGGCGGTCGATGAGCTCCTCGGCGGCGCGGCGCACGGCGGGGTCGGCGGGGTGCGCGTACTCCTCGCGCAGCAGGTCGCGGGCCTGCTGGAGCAGGGAGACCTCGGGGCCCGGGGTGCGGCCCGCCGCCGTCAGGAGGGCCAGCGGATCGGCCTCCACGTCCAGGCAGCCGCGCCCGCCGCAGTGGCAGGCCCGGCCCTCGGGGTTCACGGTCAGGTGGCCGACCTCCAGCGCCAGACCCGAACTGCCGCTGTGCAGACGGCCGTCGAGTACGAGGGCGCCGCCGACCCCGCGGTGCCCGGTGGCCACGCACAGCAGGTGCTGGGCGCTGCGCCCGGCGCCGTGCCGGTGCTCGGCGAGCGCGGCGAGGTTGACGTCGTTGCCCGCCAGGGCGGGGCCGCCGATGCCCGCGGCCCGGACGCACTCGGCGAAGATGGCGCGGACCGGGGCGCCCGCGGGCCAGGCCAGGTGGAGCGGGTTGAGCGCGGTGCCGTCCGGTTCGGCGACGGCCGAGGGCACGGCGAGGCCCGCGCCCACGCAGCGGCGGCCGCTCTCCTTCAGCAGGACGGCCCCCGCGTCCACCACGGCGCCGAGCACCTGGGCCGGGTCGGCGGAGACGGTCACGTGCCCGGGGGCGGTGGCGACGATCCGGCCGCCGAGTCCCACGAGCGCGGCCCGGAAGCCGTCGGGGTGCACCTGGGCGGCAAGGGCGACGGGCCCGTCCTCCGCGATGGCCAGCCGGTGCGAGGGCCGGCCCTGGGAGCCGCTCGCGACCCCGGGCCGCGAGTCCACCCGGATCAGGCCGAGGGCCTCCAGCTCCGCGGCGACCGCCCCGGCGGTGGCGCGCGTGACGCCCAGTTCCGCGGTCAGCACGGCGCGGGTCGGGGCCCGGCCGGTGTGGACGAGCTCCAGCGCCGGCCCGAGCGCCCCGCGGCCGCGCTCCAGCCGGGTCCGCGTGGACGCATCCCCCACCCGCTGCGGGGCCGTGTTGCCGTTCATGGGGCCGATCCTCGCATGATCCCGGCGCTCCTCCGCATCCCGTCCCCCGCGGTGCGGCCGGTCAGCGGAGGCCGCTGACGCGGAGCGTGATGTTCAGGCGCCCCGCGAGCCCGAGGGCGGGCGGCCCGCTGCCCGGGTGCACCCGCGGTACCCCGTGGTAGGCGCGCCGGGCCGGGCCGCCGAAGACGAAGAGGTCGCCGCTGCGCAGCTCCACGTCGGCGTAGGGGCGGCCGCGGGAGCCCTCCGTGCCGATCCGGAAGACGCAGGAGTCGCCGAGGCTGAGCGAGACCACGGGGGCGGGCGAGCTCTCGTCGGTGTCGCGGTGCATGCCCATCCGGGCGCCGGGCCCGTAGAAGTTCACGAGAGCGGTGTCGTACGGGGCGCCGTCCGGATCCCCGTACGCTCCGGCGTCCGGCCCCGGTCCGTACGCCTCGCGCACCGCGTCCCGGGCCAGATCGGCGAGCCAGGAGGGGAGGGGTTTGACGGGGGCGCCGTCGCCGTCCACGGCGGTGGGGGCGTAGCCGTACGGGAACCAGTGCCGGCCCAGGCACACCTGGCGGGCGCTCATCGTGCCGCCGCCCGGGATGCGGACGGTCCGCAGCCCGGCCGGCGGGCGGGCCCACTCCCGGCAGGCGGCGAGCAGGGCGCGCTGCCGGGCGGGCGGCAGCCAGTCGGGGACGTGGACGGCTCCGGGGGCGGGCCGGGCGCGGTCCCTCGGGAACAGCCCGCCGTCCGCCGCCTCCGCCACGGCCGCCCCCTCGCATCGTTGCTGTCGTTCTGTCGTTCTGTCGGTCTGTCCTGCTCGCCCTGCCGGCCGGTCGTCCTGCCGGGCCCGCCGGGCCGTGCGCGCCCGGGGGTGCCCACGCCGTGGAACGCCCGCACCCCATCCTGGCAGGCCTGGCACACTCGCGCGCATGGAGATCACCGAGTACATCAAGGTCCTTGAGCGCGAGGGTGTTTCGCTGGCGGACGCGGCGGAGCGGGCCGGTACGGACGCGGCCGTGGCGACCTGTCCGGGCTGGCGGGTCGCGGACCTGCTGCGGCACACGGGCGCGGTGCACCGCTGGGCCGCGCGCTACCCCGCCGAGGGGCTGCGGGAGCGGGTGCCGTTCGGTGAGGGCCCGGAGCTGGCCGGGCAGGAGCTGACGGCCTGGTTCCGGGAAGGGCACGCGGCGCTCGTGCGCACCCTGTCCGAGGCGCCGGAGGACCGGCAGTGCTGGACCTTCCTGCCCACGGCCGCGCCCTCCCCGCTCGCCTTCTGGGCCCGGCGGCAGGCCCATGAGACCACCGTCCACCGGATGGACGCCGAATCGGCGCTGGGCCGCGGGTTCGGGCCGGTGGAGGCCGGGTTCGCGGAGGACGGGGTGGACGAGCTGCTGACCGGGTTCCACGCCCGGCCCCGGAGCCGGGTGCGGACCGGCGGGGAGCCGCGGGTGCTGCGGGTGCGGGCCGCCGACACGGGCGCGGTATGGACCGTACACCTGTCGGCGGAGCCGGCCCGGACGGTGCCCGGGGACGGCGGCGGGCCCGCGGACTGCGAGGTCACGGGCACCGCCGAGTGGCTGTACGCGGCGCTGTGGAACCGCCTGCCGCTGGCGGGCCCGGAGGTCTCAGGGGACCCGTCGGTGGCCCGGCTGTGGAGCGAGACCTCCGCGATCTGAGGGCGGAGGGCCGGGCAGTCGTACGCGGGGGCGGGACCGGCGGGCCGCGGGCCCACGGGCGGGCGCGCGGAGGGCGGGCACGGACGCAGGCCGCGGACCCGGCGGGCGTACGGTCGCCCGCCCCCGCGCCACCTCAGAGGCCGACCTCCGCGGCCAGCCGGTCCGCCGCGTGGGCGAAGAAGGCCTCCCGGTCCTCGACCACGTTCTGGAACTGACCGAACAGCTCGAAGGAGACCAGCCCCATCAGCTGGGCCCAGGCCGCGACCAGGGCCGCCGTCACCTCCGCGGGCAGTTCCATGCCCAGGTCGGCGGCCATCCGCTCCGCCTCGGGGCGCAGCGGGGCGGCGAGCGGCGGCCGGCCGAGGACTCCCTCGTCGCGGGCCCGGCGGGCGACGGCGACGAGGGTGTTGCCGACCCGCGAGGCGGGGCCGACGGTGTCCTGCGGGGCGCTGTAGCCGGGGACCGGCGAGCCGTACAGGAGGGCGTACTCGTGGGGGTGGGCGAGGGCCCAGGCGCGGACGGAGCGGCAGACGGCCGCCCAGGCCCCGCGGGGGGCGGCGCCCTCGCGCCCGGCCTCGGCGAGGGCGCCCTCCGCCGCGGCCCCGACGCTGTCGTAGGCCTCGGTGATCAGCGCGGTCAGCAGCTCGTCACGACTGGGGAAGTAGCGGTAGAGGGCGGAGGAGACCATCCCCAGCTCCCGGGCCACGGCGCGCAGCGAGAGCCTGGCAGCGCCCTCGGAGGCCAGCTGTCTGCGGGCCTCGTCCTTGATGGCGGCGGTGATCTCGATCCGGGCCCGCTCCCGGGCCCCTCGCACGGTACTCATACGGGCATCCTGCCACGGAAACAGAGCACCGACCAGAAACGAGAGCAGTGCTCTTGAATTGCCGGACGCCTGCGTGCACACTGATCTCAAGCGAGAGCACCGCTCTCCACACTGCGAGCACCGGGAGACCGCCATGAGCAGCAGCACCCCGTACTACGTGCAGGCCGGACCCTTCGCCAAGCGCTTCAACTCGCTCTTCGGCAAGCTGGCCCGGATCGGCATCAGCCTCGCCGGAAGCGCCGAACTCTCCGTCCGCGGCCGGAAGTCCGGGCAGCTCCAGCGGATCCCGGTCAACCCGTACACGCACACGGACGGCGCCCGGTACCTGGTCTCGGCGCGCGGCCACTCCCAGTGGGTGCGCAACATGCGCGCGGCCGGCGGCGGCGAGCTCCGCGTGGGCCGCAGGGTGCGGGTCTTCACGGCGACGGAGGTCACCGACGCCGAGAAGCCCGAACTCCTGCGCGGCTACCTGAAGAAGTGGGAGTGGGAGGTCAACCAGTTCTTCCGGGGGGTGAACGCCGCCTCCACGGACGCCGAACTGCTCGCCGCCGCCCCCGACCACCCGGTCTTCCGGATCACGGTGACGGGGTGACCCGCTCCCGCCCGCCGGCCTCCCCGCCCGGCGCCTCCTGCGCGGCCCCGGCCGCCCCCTGCGCCCCGGCTCCGGCCGGCGCCGCCTGCCCGTGCCTGCGGTCCAGGGCCTCCAGGGCCCGGCGCGCCACCGGCGAGGTCTTCACCATCGAGGCCAGGGTGGCGGAGCCGCGGGTGATCCGCGCGAACGCCCGCCAGGCGGGCCGGAATCCGGTGACCGCCGCGTGGAGCACCCCCGGCCGGCTCTCGAAGACGGCCAGCATCCGGCGGCCGACGCCCATCTCCACGCCCAGGCCCGCCTTGACGGCGAAGGCGTAGTTCAGCGCCTGGCGGCGGGTGTCGACGGCGTCCTGCGCCTCCGCGATGCGGACCGCCCACTCCCCCGCCAGCCGGCCCGAGCGCAGCGCGAAGGAGATGCCCTCGCGGGTCCACGGCTCCAGCAGCCCGGCCGCGTCCCCCGCCACCAGCACCCGGCCGCGCGAGAGCGGCGAGTCCTCCGTGCGGCAGCGGGTCAGGTGCCCGGAGGAGACCGCGGGCTCGAAACCGGCGAGGCCGAGCCGTCCGATGAACTCGTCGAGGTACCGCTTGGTCGCCGCACCGTCGCCGCGGGCCGAGATGACCCCGACGGTGAGCGTGTCGCCCTTGGGGAAGACCCAGCCGTAACTGCCCGGCAGCGGCCCCCAGTCGATGAGCACCCGGCCCTTCCAGTCCTCGGCGACGGTGGCCGGGACCGGGATCTCCGCCTCCAGTCCGAGGTCCACCTGCGCGGTCTTCACCCCCACGTGGGCCCCGATCCGGCCGGCGCTGCCGTCCGCGCCGACCACCGCGCGGGCCAGCACGGTCTCCCCGTCCGCGAGCACCACGGCGACCGTGCGGCGGTCCGGCACGGCCGGGCCGTGCTGCTCCACCCGCGCCACCGCGACGCCCGTGCGCACCTGCGCCCCGGCCTTCTCGGCCGCGGCCACCAGGGCGGCGTCGAAACCGGCCCGGTTGACCAGCCCGAAGAGCATGTGCCGCGAGCGGCGGGTGCGGGTCAGCCGGCCGTTGAGCGAGAAGGTGACCGCGTGGATCCGGTCCTCCAGCGGCAGCACGAAGCCCGGCGGCAGGGCGTCGCGCGAGGGGCCGATGATGCCGCCGCCGCAGGTCTTGTACCGGGGCAGCACGGCCTTCTCCAGCAGCAGGACCCGGCAGCCCGCGGCGGCCGCCGCGTGGGCCGCGCTGGCCCCGGCGGGTCCGCCGCCGACCACCACGACGTCCCAGATTCCCCCGGCGCCCGGCTCCGCGGCCGGCTCCGCCGCGGGAGAGCCTTCCTGCGGGCCCGCGCCCTCCTGCGGATCGGCCTGCTCCTGCGGGTCGGCCTGCTCCTGCGGGCCGTCCGCCGTCTCCGGGCCCGTCCCGCCGGCCGGCTCCTGCGCCTGCGGCTCCTCGCGGCCTTCGCCCTCGTACCGCCCGCGGTCCGCCCCGCCCTTGTCCCCGTGCTCGCTCACGATGTGCTGATGCTCCTGTATCCCCAGTTGCTCCGGTGCCGAGCGCATCCTACGGCCGGGCCCGCCGCGGGCCCGCTGTGGGAAGATCGGCTCTGTCCCCGCCGTGATCCCGCCGCGCCCACGAGGCGTACGGTTCCCGGCGTACACGTACCACAACGTCGCACCCACGAGGAGCGTGCCCATGACGTCCCATCCGATCGCCGAATCCGTCGCCGCACTGATGCCCCGCGCCAAGACGGAGCTGACCGAGCTGGTGGCCTTCCAGTCGGTGGCGGACTGGGCGCAGTTCCCGAAGAGCGAGAGCGAGGGCGCGGCCAACTGGGTCGCCGACGCGCTGCGCGCCGAGGGCTTCCAGGACGTGGCCCTGCTCGACACCCCCGACGACACGCAGTCGGTGTACGGCTACCTGCCCGGCCCCGAGGGCGCCCCGACGGTGCTGCTGTACGCGCACTACGACGTGCAGCCCCCGCTGGACGAGGCAGCCTGGGACTCCCCGCCCTTCGAGCTGACCGAGCGCGGCGGCCGCTGGTACGGCCGCGGCGCCGCGGACTGCAAGGGCGGGTTCATCATGCACCTGCTCGCGCTGCGCGCCCTGAAGGCCAACGGCGGGGTGCCGGTGGGGGTCAAGGTCATCGTCGAGGGCTCCGAGGAGCAGGGCACCGGCGGCCTCCAGCAGTACGCCGAGGCCCACCCCGGCCTGCTGACCTCCGACGCCATCGTGATCGGCGACGCGGGCAACTTCCGCTGCGGGCTGCCCACGGTCACCGCGACCCTGCGCGGGATGACCCTGGTCCGCATCCAGGTGGACACCCTGGAGGGCAACCTGCACTCCGGCATGTTCGGCGGCGCCGCCCCGGACGCGCTGGCCGCGCTGATCCGCGTCCTGGACTCGCTGCGCGCCGAAGACGGTTCGACGACCGTGGACGGCCTGGAATCGGACGCGGTGTGGGAGGGCCTCCAGTACCCGGAGGAGGACTTCCGCGCGGACGCGAAGGTCCTCGACGGGGTGGAGCTGATCGGCGGGGGCACGGTCTCGGACCGGCTGTGGGCCCGCCCCGCGGTGACCGTCCTCGGCATCGACTGCCCGCCGGTGGTCGGCGCCACGCCGTCCGTGCACGCGAGCGCCCGCGCCCTGGTCAGCCTGCGGGTGCCGCCGGGCATGGACACCGTCCGCGCGAACGGGCTGCTGGCGGCCCACCTGGAGAAGCGGACCCCGTGGAACGCCCGGGTGACCGTGGAGCAGGTCGGCCAGGGCCAGCCCTTCCAGGCGGACACGGCGAGCCCGGCGTACTCCTCGATGGCCGCGGCGATGGCGGTCGCGTACCCCGGCAAGCAGATGCAGGCCGCGGGCATGGGCGGCTCGATCCCGCTGTGCAACACCCTCCAGACCCTGTACCCGGAGGCGGAGATCCTGCTCATCGGGCTCAGCGAGCCGGAGGCGCAGATCCACGCGGTGAACGAGTCCGTGTCCCCGCAGGAGCTGGAGCAGCTCTCGGTGGCCGAGGCGCTGTTCCTCGTCAACTACGCGGAGTCGAAGAAGGGCTGAGCCCGGCAGCAGAAGGGACGGGTCCGCTCGCTGCGCTCTGCGCGTACTCCGCCCAGAGCGTGGCGGCGCCCGTTCCGCCCCGGCCCGTGCGTACGTTCGGGTCATGGATCTTGTCGAGTTCACCGAGGTGCGGCCGCGGCTGCACATGTTCCGCTTCGAGATCGGCCAGGCGTACCTCTGGCAGGACGGTCCCGAGCTCACGCTGGTCGACGCCGGGAACGCCGCCTCGGCGCCCGCCATCGAGTCCTCCATACGCTCCCTCGGGCTGCGCCCCGAGGACATCCGCCGGATCGTCCTGACGCACTGCCACCGCGACCACGTGGGCGCGGCGGAGGAGCTCGCCGACCGGTACGGGGCCCGGGTGCTCGCGCACCGGCTGGAGGCGCCGGTGATCCGGGGCGAGGCCCCGGTGCCCGAACCCGTGCTCCTCGACTGGGAGGTCCCGCTGTTCACGCACGGGCTGACGGTGCCCGAGGCCCCGCCGACCCGGGTGGACCGGGAGGTCGAGGACGGCGAGGAGCTGGGCTTCGGGGACGGCGCGTACGCCGTGCACGCCCCCGGGCACACCGACGGCAGCATCGGCGTCCACCTGCCCCGGCACGGGGTGCTGTTCACCGGCGACTGCGTGGCGGGGGTCGGGCAGGTGATGCTCGGGGTGTTCAACACCGACCGCGCCCGCGCCCTGGACTCCTTCCGGCGGCTGGCCGCGCTCTCCCCCGAGGTGGCCTGTTTCGGTCACGGCGACCCGCTGACCGCGGACGCGGCGGCCGTCCTGAAGTCCGCGGCGGAGCAGACGGCCCTCCAGGGCCCGGGCGGGGGCGGCCGCGGGGCGCCCCCGGTCAGCCGACGGGGGTGCCCGCCTCCAGGTTGAGGACCCCGGAGCGCTCGCGGGCACGCAGGGCCCACCGCAGCCGTTCGAAGCGGACCTCGGGCAGCAGGGCGGCCGCCTCCGTCTCGGTGACGAACCGCCAGGCCCGCAGCTCCGGCCCGGGCAGGCGCAGCCGCGCGGTCCGCCCCGGGTCGAGCCGGCCCCCGTCGAACAGCAGCCGCATCCCGCCGTACGAGGGGCCGCGCGGCGGCTCCCAGTCCACGACCAGCAGCCGGGGCACCTCGTCCAGTTCCACGCCGAGCTCCTCGGCGACCTCGCGCATCCCGGCCCGCGCGGGGGCCTCCCCGGATTCGACCACCCCGCCGGGGAACTCCCAGCCGGGCTTGTACGTGGGGTCGACGAGCAGCACGCGGTCCTGCTCGTCGAAGAGCAGCACGCCCGCGGCCAGGGTCTCCCCGGCCGGGGCGGGGGTCTGGACGATCGGGCAGGGTCCGGCGGCCCCGCTGCGCAGGGCCCCGGCGACCAGCTCCGCGGCCCGGCGCGCCCCGGCGCCGCCGTCCACGGCGTACGCGTCCGCCGCCAGCCAGGCCGGGGGGCCGGCGGAGGCGCTGCCGGCCCCGGCCGCGGTCCCCGCTTCAGGGCCCGTCCGCAGGATCGTTTCCTCGCCGGTCAGGTACACGTGGTGGACGGGGATCCGGCGGGCGGCGAGCCCGCCGAAGATCTCGTCGCGGTACTCCTGGCGCAGCAGGGTCACGGGCACCACGAGCACCCCGCCCAGCTCGTTGAGGAGCGCCGCCGCGGAATCCACGACCAGGCGCCGCCAGATCGGCAGGTCCTGGCAGTCGGCCACCTCGTCGAGCCGCTCGCGCGGCAGCAGCCGGCGCAGCGCACCGGCGACCGTCCCGGGGTCGTACAGGTGGCTGTTCGGGATCAGTCCGGTCAGCTCGCGTGCCGTGCTGGTCGTGCCGGCACTGAACGCGCCGTTGATCCAGACAATCACGGGTACCCCTTCGTCCGAAGCCTCCGCAGCCCCCAGCGAGCCCCCAGTGGCCTGCCCGCAACACCCTGTCACGGAAACGCCGTTACCGGCCAACTACGCCCTGACAACGTTATCGCTGCCCCTACCCTGTAAGCGCGCAGGCCACAGGCCCGCCCGCACCCCAGGAGGATTGACGACCGTGCCCGTCCCGCCCCGCCCGTCCGAGCCCCGCTACGGCATCCGCCCGACGATGAAGGACGTGGCGGCCCATGCGGGGGTGGGCCTGAAGACGGTCTCCCGGGTGGTCAACGGCGAGCCGGGGGTGACCTCCGAGACCGAGCGCCGGGTACGGGAGTCCATCGCCGCCCTCGGCTTCCGGCGCAACGACAGCGCCCGGGTCCTGCGCAAGGGCCGCACGGCAAGCATCGGCCTCGTCCTGGAGGACCTGGCGGACCCCTTCTACGGGCCGCTGGGCCGCGCGGTGGAGGAGGTGGCCCGCGCCCACGGGGCCCTGCTGATCAACGGGTCCAGCGCGGAGGACCCGGAGCGGGAGCGGGAGCTGGCCCTCGCCCTGTGCGCGCGCCGGGTGGACGGGCTGATCGTGATCCCGGCCGGGGACGACCACCGCTACCTGGAGCCGGAGATCCGGGCGGGGGTGGCCACCGTGTTCGTGGACCGGCCGGCCGGCCGCATCGAGGCGGACGTGGTCCTGTCGGACAGCTTCGGCGGGGCCCGCACCGGGGTGGCCCACCTGATCGCGCAGGGGCACCGGCGGATCGGGTTCATCGGGGACCACCCGCGCATCCACACGGCGGTGGAGCGGCTGCGCGGCTACCGGGCGGCCATGGCCGCGGCGGGGCTGCCGGTGGACCCGGCCTGGGAGTCGCTGGGCTCGACGGCGGCGGAGCGGGTGGCCGGGGCGGCGGCGGGGATGCTGGCGGGCCCGGCGCCGGTGACGGCCCTGTTCGCGGGCAACAACCGGGTGACGGTGACGCTCGTACGGGTCCTCGCCGGCCGGCAGCGGCCGACCGCCCTCGTCGGCTTCGACGATTTCGAACTGGCCGATCTGCTGCGGCCGGGGGTGACCGTGGTGGCCCAGGACGCGGCCGCGCTGGGGCGGGTGGCGGCGGACCGGCTGTTCGCCCGGCTCGGCGGGGCCCGACCGGATCCGGCGCGGGTGGAGCTGGCGACCCGGCTGGTGCCGCGCGGCTCGGGGGAGATCCCCCCGCCGCCCGGGGTGTGACAGCACCCCGGGCGGCACTGCGGGACCCGTCCCTCGTGCGGACGGGTCCCGCGGGGTGCCGGGCCCCGGGCCGCCTCCCCCGGATCCGGGGATCCGGAGGGGACGCCCCGGATCAGGCCGTGGCGGTCAGGGTGGCCGAGCGGCGCGGGATGGCGAAGGCGTCGAGCTCGGCGCGGCTCAGCCCGGTCAGGGCGGTGACCTCGTCGGCGCCGACGGCCCCGCAGTCCAGGCCGCGGACCAGGTAGCCGGCCAGCGCCTTGGCGGTGGCGGGCTCGTCCATCACGTCGCCCTCGATCCTGGCCACGTAGGCCTTCAGGCGGGCCGCGGCGGCCTCCAGGCCCTCGCGGTAGAAGGTGAAGACGGCGGCGTACCGGGTGGGCAGGTGGCCGGGGTGCATGTCCCAACCCTGGTAGTAGGCGCGGGCCAGGGCGCGGCGGGTGAGCCCGTAGTGCAGCTTCCAGGCCTCGTGGACCTTCTCGGTGGTGCCGACGGGCAGCACGTTGGTGGAGCCGTCGGAGACGCGCACGCCGGTGCCGGCGGCGGCGACCTGCATGATCGCCTTGGCGTGGTCGGCGGCGGGGTGGTCGCTGGCCTGGTAGGCGGCGGACACGCCGACGCAGGCGCTGTAGTCGAAGGTGCCGTAGTGCAGGCCGGTGGCGCGGCCCTTGGCGGCGTCGATCATGCGGGCGACGGTGGCGGTGCCGTCCGAGGCCAGGATGGACTGGCTGGTCTCGATCTGGATCTCGAAGCCGATCCGGCCGGGGCGCAGTCCGCGGGCCGCCTCGAAGGCCTCCAGTAGCTCGACGAAGGCGGAGACCTGCTCGGCGTAGGTGACCTTGGGCAGGGTCAGGACCAGGTTGTCCGGCAGTCCGCCGTGGGCGAGGAGGCCGGAGAGGAAGACGTCGGTGGTCCGGATGCCGCGGTCGCGGACGTTGGACTCCATGCACTTCATCCGGATGCCCATGTACGGGGCGTTGGTGCCGTTGGAGTAGGCCTCGGAGACCAGGCGGGCGGCGCGGGCGGCGGCCTGGTCCTCCTCCTCGTCGGAGCGGACGCCGAAGCCGTCCTCGAAGTCGATCCGCAGGTCCTCGATGGGCTCGCTGGCGAGCTTGGCGCGGACGCGCTCGTAGACCGGGCCGGCCAGCCCGTCGGGGATGCCGAGGACCTTGGCGAAGGTGGCGGCGTCCGGGGCGTGCTCGTCGAGGGCGGCAAGGGCCTGCTCGCCCCAGCTGCGGACGGTGCCGGGGCCGAAGACGTCACCGGGCACGTAGACGGTGTGGATGGGCTGGCGGGTGCCGGGGTCGCCCGGGTAGCGGCGCGCGAGCTCCGCGTCCACCGGCGCGAGGGAGGCGCTGATGCCCTCGCTGACCGCGCCTGCGAGGCTCGTTGCCACCTTCTCCTGCTGACCCATCCTGCACTCTCCTATTTTCCGCTTCACGGAAGCATTGATCCGCATAGCAGAATTTAGTCAGGGCGTCCCGCTCCGTCAATGGTTGCAGGAAACGGCTCGGGGCCGCGTGGCGAGAGTCACCACGCGGCCCCGGGCCACTGCATCAGCGCAGGTCAGTGCGTCAGGGTCTCAGCCCTTGCGCGCCTTGATCTCCTCGGTCAGCTGCGGGACGACCGCGAAGAGGTCGCCGACCACGCCGTAGTCGACCAGCTCGAAGATCGGGGCCTCGGCGTCCTTGTTGACGGCCACGATGGTCTTCGAGGTCTGCATGCCTGCGCGGTGCTGGATCGCGCCGGAGATGCCGGAGGCGATGTACAGCTGCGGGGAGACCGACTTGCCGGTCTGGCCGACCTGGTTCGAGTGCGGGTACCAGCCGGCGTCGACGGCGGCGCGGGAGGCGCCGACGGCGGCACCGAGCGAGTCGGCGAGGGCCTCGATGATCCCGAAGTTCTCCGCGCCGTTGACTCCGCGGCCGCCGGAGACCACGATCGCGGCCTCGGTCAGCTCGGGGCGGCCCGTGGACTCGCGCGGGGTGCGGGAGACGACCTTGGTGCCGGTGGCCAGCGCACCGAAGGTGACGGCCAGGGCCTCGACGGCGCCGGCGGCCGGGGCGGCCTCGACCGGGGCCGAGTTCGGCTTCACGGTGATGACCGGGGTGCCCTTGGAGACGCGGGACTTGGTGGTGAAGGAGGCGGCGAACGCGGACTGCGTCGCGACCGGGCCCTCGTCACCGGCCTCCAGGTCGACGGCGTCGGTGATGATGCCGGAGCCGATGCGGACCGCGAGGCGGGCCGCGATCTCCTTGCCCTCGGCGGAGGACGGGACCAGGACGGCGGCCAGGGAACCTGCGGCCGACACAGAGTCGTACGCGGCCTGGAGGGCGTCGACCTTCGGGACGACGAGGTAGTCGGCGAACTCGGGGGCGTCGGCCGTGAGGACCTTCACCGCGCCGTGCTCGGCGAGGACGGCGGCGGTGTCCGCGGCACCGGCGCCGAGGGCGACGGCGACGGGCTCGCCGATGCGGCGGGCCAGCGTCAGCAGCTCCAGGGTGGGCTTGCGGACGGCGCCGTCCACGTGGTCGACGTAGACGAGAACTTCAGCCATGGGACTGATCTCCTGCTGTTGCGAGGTGTGAGGGGGCGGTGAGACGGGTGGCCGAAGCTCTTAGATGAACTTCTGGCCGGCCAGGAACTCGGCCAGCTGCTTGCCGCCCTCGCCCTCGTCCTTGACGATCGTGCCGGCGGTGCGGGCCGGGCGCTGCGCCGCGGAGTCCACCGCGGTCCAGGCGCCCTCGAGGCCGACCTCGTCCGCCTCGATCTCGAGGTCCGACAGGTCCCAGGACTCCACCGGCTTCTTCTTGGCGGCCATGATGCCCTTGAAGGACGGGTAGCGGGCCTCGCCGGACTGGTCGGTCACGGAGACGAGCGCCGGGAGGGAGGCCTCGAGCTGCTCGCTCGCGGAGTCGCCGTCGCGGCGGCCGGTCACGGTACCGTCCTCGACCTTGACCTCGGAGAGCAGCGTGACCTGCGGGACGCCGAGGCGCTCCGCGAGGATGGCGGGGAGGACGCCCATGGTGCCGTCGGTGGAGGCCATGCCCGTGATGACCAGGTCGAAGCCGGCCTTCTCCAGGGCCTTGGCGAGCACGAGCGAGGTACCCATGACGTCGGTGCCGTGCAGGTCGTCGTCCTCGACGTGGACGGCCTTGTCGGCGCCCATCGACAGCGCCTTGCGCAGGGCGTCCTTGGCGTCCTCGGGGCCGACCGTCAGGACGGTGACCTCGGCGTCGTCCGCTTCCTCGGCGATCTGCAGCGCCTGCTCGACGGCGTACTCGTCGAGCTCCGACAGCAGGCCGTCGACGTCCTCGCGGTCGACGGTCAGGTCATCGGCGAAGTGCCGGTCGCCGGTGGCGTCGGGCACGTACTTCACACAGACAACGATCCTCAGGCTCACGCCGGCTCTCCTACTGCATCGTCTTTTCTGGGCTGCCTTGTCCAGGCAGCATAGGCGCCATACGAGGCGGATCCCGGTCGGGGCGGCCCGCGCTCCGAACGAAATGTTACTCGTCAGTACACCGTGCCCTCCGCCAGGAAGCAAGCTCGGTGAACTGTGACCTTCCCAACGCGCGAACAGGGCTTGAAAGTGCCCGCAAGCTGGGAGGACTTCAGTCCCGGAGCGCGTTGAAGCGCCCCTGGTGGTACAACAGCGGCCGGCCACCGCCCCCGGGCCCCCCGCAGGCGTCCCCCGCGACGACCTCGGCCAGCACGATCCGGTGCTCCCCGGCCGGCACCCTCGCCACCACCCGGCAGACCGTCCAGGCCAGTACGCCGTCCAGCAGCGGCACCCCCTCGGGGCCGGTGTGCCACTGCGTGGCGGGCCCGAAGCGGTCGGCCCCGCTGCGCGAGAACAGCCCCGCCAGCTCCTGCTGGTGCTCGCCGAGCACGTGTACGCCGACGTACCCGCTCGCGGAGACCGCGGGCCAGCTGGACGAGCCGGTCCCGATGGAGAAGGACAGCAGCGGCGGGTCGGCCGCCACCGAGCTGAGCGAGGTGGCGGTGAAGCCGGCCGGTATGCCGTCGCGGGCGGCGGTGATCACCGCGACCCCCGCCGCGTGGCGCCGGAAGACGGAGCGCAGCAGTTCGGGGGAGCCGGGCAGGGCGGTGGTGGCGGGGAGGGCCTGGGCCGTCATGGGGTGTCCTTCTGAGAGGTTGCGAGGGGAACCGGTCAGGAGCCGGGACAGCGCGCGCTCGCGTGGCGGGCCAGATCGAGGTGGATCCGTCCGTAAAGAAGGAGTTCAGACCGCATGCCGTCACCTTGTCGACGTGTGGCATGTGCAGTCAAGCGGCTACGGCGAGATGCGAGCGGGGTCACGGCCCGGGGGCGCCCGCGCGGGCCCTCGGGGCGCGCTCGGGGGCTCCGGCGCCCCGTGTGCGCGGCCGGGCGGCCGGCGGGGCCCGGCGCCGCAGTCAGAGGGCGGCGCCGAGGGCCGCGATGACGTCCGCCTTGCGGGGCATCCCGGCGGCGCGGCGCACGATGCGCCCCTGCCCGTCCAGGACCAGCACCGTCGGGGTCTTCTCGATCCCGAGCTCCCGGACGAGCGCGAGGCGCGCCTCGGCGTCGACCTCCACGTGCGCGACCCCTTCCACCAGGGCCGCCACCTCGGCCAGGATGCGGCGCGTGGCACGGCAGGGCTGGCAGAAGGCGCTGGAGAACTGGACCAGGGTGGCCCGCTCCCCCGGCTCGGCCCCCAGCTCGGCGGCGCCCAGCCGCCGCCGCGCGCCGTCCTCCTGCGCCGCCCGCCCCGGGGCTCGCGCCCCGTCGCTGCCGGGCCCGTCGGGCTTCCGCACGTCTGTTCTCCGCTCTGCCGGTTCCTGATGACTGAAGGGGAAGTGAAGGGGGATCGGGGGGTGGATACGCACGGACGAGCGCCCCCGCACACCGCCGCATTCCCGGCGTGACGAGAATCTCCCCGGGCGCGTGCGTCTCGGCTGGCCTGCGGCGCTGCCATGGGGCACGATCCCCTTTGCCACGTACCTACGATGGCGTAACTTCCCGGGAGAACCTCCCCAGGCAGAAAGAGGGGACCTCCCCGCTATGGCAGAACTGGTCTACCCCCCGGTCGTCGGCGCCGCGCACCTGCTCTTCCGCGGACTCGACATCCGCATCGACATGAAGGGCACCGAGAACATCCCGAAGCAGGGCGGGGCCGTGCTGGTCTCGAACCACATCGGGTACCTCGACTTCATCTTCGCGGGCCTGACCGCGCGGCCCTCCAAGCGGCTGGTGCGCTTCATGGCCAAGGAGTCGGTGTTCCGGCACAAGGTCTCGGGGCCGCTGATGCGCGCCATGAAGCACATCCCGGTGGACCGCGAGCGGGGCGAGGCCGCCTACCAGCAGGCCCTGGACGCCCTGCGCTCCGGCGAGATCATCGGGGTGTTCCCCGAGGCGACCATCTCCCCGTCCTTCACGCTCAAGAGCTTCAAGTCCGGCGCCGTGCGCATGGCGCAGGAGGCCGGCGTGCCGGTGATCCCGGTGGCACTGTGGGGCACCCAGCGGCTGTGGACCAAGGGCCGGCCCAAGGACCTCAAGCGCAGCCACATCCCCGTGACGATGCGCGTGGGCGAGCCCATGGAGGCCCCGGCGGACCAGTTCGCGGGCGCCCTGACGCGCCGGCTGCGCGACCGGGTGCAGGAGCTGCTGGACGCGGCCCAGCGGGCCTACCCGGCCCGCCCCAAGGGCACCGAGGACTCCTGGTGGCTGCCGGCCCACCTCGGCGGCACCGCCCCGACCCCGGCGCAGGTCCGCGACGCCGGCTGAGCCGGGCGGACGCCGCACGGGCGCTCAGAGGGCCGCCGGCAGCCGCTCCCACAGCGCGGTGCGGTCGGCGGCCCCCTTCAGGGCGGCGAGGACGGCCGGGTGCGGGGCGGCGTACAGCTGCGGATAGTCGACCTCGCCGAACGCGGGCCGCACGGTCCAGGCGAGCCGCTCCTCCCCCACGGCGAACTGCGCGTCGACGCCGGGCGGGACGTTCCCGCGCGGGTCCTGCCGGGCCCACCGGCCGCTGCCGGGCAGCTGCAGGGCGATCAGCCCGTGGACCACCGGCTGCGAGCCGTCCTCGTCGGCGAGCCGCTGGTAGCACAGGGCCGTGGGGATGCCGCGGGCGCGCAGCAGGGCCGCGAGGGCGTGCGATTTGGCGTAGCAGATGCCGGTGCGCTGCGCGAGAACGTCGGAGGCCCGCCAGGTGACGCGGTCGTCCCCCGCGTCGGCGGAGTGCGGGATGGTGTCGCGGACGAACTCGAACGCCGCTTTGGCGTATACGTATGCATCATGGCCGTGGGTGGCGCTCAGCAGCTCCGCGGTCTCGCGGACCAGCGGGTGCCCGTGGTCGATGGCCTCGTCGGCTGCCAGATAGGCCTGCGGGTCGGGATGGTGCGGGATCGGCTGCATGCGCCGGAGCATAGGCATACCCCCGACCGCAATTCAATGAAATTGCGGTCGGGGGTATATCCATTCAGACCTCGGCGGTCGTTTCAGACCCCGGGCTCAGCGGGCGAGCTCCTCCTTGAGGGCCTGCAGGAAGCCGTCCACGTCCTCGGGCTGCGTGTCGTACCCGCACATCCAGCGGACGTCACCGGCCGCCTCGTCCCAGAAGTAGAAGCGGTAGCGCTTCTGGAGCCGGCGGGACACCTCGTGCGGCAGCCGGGCGAAGACGGCGTTCGCCTGCACGGGGTAGAGGATCTCCACCCCGTCCAGCCCGCGCACGCCCTCGGCCAGCCGGGCGGCCATGGCGTTGGCGTGCCGGGCGTTGCGCAGCCACAGGTCCTTGGCCAGCAGGGCCTCCAGCTGGACCGAGACGAAGCGCATCTTCGAGGCCAGCTGCATGGACATCTTGCGGATGTGCTTCATCTGGCGGACGGCGTCCGGGTTCAGCACGACGACGGCCTCGCCGAACATCATGCCGTTCTTGGTGCCGCCGTAGGAGAGCACGTCCACGCCCACCGTGTTGGTGAACGTCCGCATCGGCACGTCCAGGGACGCGGCCGCGTTGGCTATCCGGGCCCCGTCGAGGTGGACCTTCATGCCGAGCCCGTGCGCGTGCTCGCAGATCGCCCGGATCTCGTCCGGGGTGTAGACCGTGCCCAGCTCGGTGTTCTGGGTGATCGACACCACCTGCGGCATGGCCCGGTGCTCGTCCTCGAAGCCCCAGGCCTCCTGGTCGATCAGCTCGGGGGTGAGCTTGCCGTCCGGGGTGGGGACCGCGAGCAGCTTCAGCCCGGCCATCCGCTCCGGCGCGCCGCCCTCGTCCACGTTGATGTGGGCGCTCTTGGCGCAGACCACGGCGCCCCAGCGGTCCGTCATCGCCTGGAGGGCGGTGACGTTGGCCCCCGTGCCGTTGAAGACGGGGAAGGCCTCCGCGTAGGGGCCGAAGTGACTCCGGATGATCTTCTGGAGGTGCTCGGTGTACTCGTCCTCGCCGTACGCGACCTGGTGGCCGCCGTTGGCGAGGGCGATGGCCTCGAGGACCTCCGGGTGCACGCCGGCGTAGTTGTCGCTGGCGAATCCGCGCACCGCCGGGTCATGGTGCCGGCGGGCGTCGGTCCTCAGGGTTGCGGGGTGAGCCACAGACGCTGTCCGTTCACTTCCGGGGCGGGCCGCTCCCACACGGAGGTGATGGCCTCGGCCAGCTCCTCGACGTCGGTGAAGCCCGCGAACTTCGCATTCGGGCGCTCGGCGCGCATGGCGTCGTGCACCAGTGCCTTGATCACCAGGATCGCAGCCGCGGCCTTCGGCCCCTCCTCGCCCCCGGCCTTGCGGAAGGAGTCGGCGAGGGACAGGGTCCAGGCCTCGGCGGCCGCCTTGCCGGCGTTGTACGCGGCGTTGTTCGCGACGGGCTTGTGCGCGCCGGACTGGCTGATCAGCACGTAGCGGCCGATGTCGCTGCGCAGCAGGCCGTCGTGGAAGGCCAGCGAGGTGTGCTGGACGGTGCGGATGAGGAGCTTCTCCAGGAAGTCCCAGTCCGCGAGGTCGACGTCGGTGAAGGTCTTGCTGCCGCGCCAGCCGCCCACCAGGTGGACGAGCCCGTCGATGCGGCCGAACTCCTTCTCGGTGCGCTCGGCCCACGCCTTGGTGGCGTCGAGGTCGAGCAGGTCGACGGTGTCGCCGGTGACGGTCGCGCCGCCGTGGGCGTAGCGCGCCGCGTCGACCGCCTCGGCGAGGCGGGCCGGGTCGGCGTCGGAGGCCACGACCGTGGCCCCCGCCTCCGCCAGGCGCATCAGCGCGGCGCGGCCGGCGGGGCCGCCGGCCCCGGCCACTGCGACCACCGCTCCGCCGAGCGGACCGTTACCGTTGCCGTTTCCAGAGCCGTTCATGCCTGCTGCCTCCTCCGCGTGACCGCTCACGCGGCGATCCGCTCGGTGCCCTCGGCCGTGATGCCCTTGGTGGAGGCGATCACGCCCTTGAGCTTCTTGGCGAGTGCCTCAAAGAACATGCTGAGCGGAAACTCGTCCGGAAGCACGTCGTCGACCAGCTTGCGCGGGGGCTGGGTCAGGTCCAGGGCGTCGGGGCCCTTGGCCCACTTGGAGCCCGGGTGCGGGGAGAGGTACGTGGAGACGAGCTCGTACGCCTTGAACCAGTGGACCAGCTTCGGGCGGTCGATGCCGTCGCGGTAGAGCTTCTCGATCTCGCCGCAGAGCTGGTTGGTGACCACGGGGGCCGCCTCCCAGTCGATCTTGAGCTTGTTGTCGGTCCAGCGGATCACGTCGTGCTTGTGCAGGTACGCGAAGAGCAGCTGGCCGCCGAGGCCGTCGTAGTTCCGGTTGCGGTCGCCCGTGAGCGGGAAGCGGAACATCCTGTCGAACAGGACGGCGTACTGGACGTCGCGGCCGTGCTCGTTGCCCTCGGCGTCGAGCTTCACGGCCTCCTTGAAGGCGGTGAGGTCGCAGCGCAGCTCTTCCAGGCCGTACATCCAGAACGGCTGGCGCTGCTTGATCATGAAGGGGTCGAACGGCAGGTCGCCGTGGCTGTGCGTGCGGTCGTGGACCATGTCCCACAGGACGAAGGCCTTCTCGCAGCGGTCCTGGTCGCCGAGCATCACACGGATGTCCTCGGGCAGCTCCAGGCCGAGGGTCTCGACGGCGGCCTCGGTGACCTTGCGGAAGCGGGCGGCCTCGCGGTCGCAGAAGATGCCGCCCCAGCTGAAGCGCTCGGGGGCCTCGCGCACGGCGATGGTCTCCGGGAAGAGCACGGCGGAGTTGGTGTCGTACCCGGCGGTGAAGTCCTCGAAGGTGATGCCGAGGAAGAGCGGGTTGTCGTACCGGGTGCGCTCCAGCTCGGCGAGCCACTCGGGCCACACCATCTTCAGGGCCACGGCCTCGAAGTTGCGGTCCGGGTTGCCGTTCTGCGTGTACATCGGGAAGACCACGAGGTGCTGGAGGCCGTCGGCGCGCTCGGCGGCCGGCTGGAAGGCCATCAGCGAGTCCAGGAAGTCCGGTACGGCGAAGCCGTCGGCGACCCACTTGCGCAGGTCGGAGACGAGGGCCCGGTGGTAGTCCGCCGCGTGCGGCAGCAGCGGGGAGAGCTCCTCCACCGCGCCGACCATGCGCTCGACGGCGGCGGCGGCGGCCTCCCGGGTGGGGGCGCCCTCCGCCTCGAAGTCGATCGAACCGTCCTTGGACTGCCAAGGCCGGATCTCCTCCACGGCGGCCTTGAGCACGGGCCACGCCTGGTGGTCCACCACCCGCGCAGCGGCGGTTATGGCGCCACCGCCCACACCCGGCACAAGAGTTTCCGTCATGTCACTTCCTCCACAGGAGAACCTCGCGTTAAGACAGCGTATGCATGCGAGGCTCTCCTGCTCAAGAGGGGGATCAACAAATTATCCTGCCGACACCCCCTCTTCGCCGGAAGACTTCCCGCAGCCGACGGTGGCGGCGATGAGTTCCCCCACCCTCGCCCAGGCCTGCCGGGCCGGCTCAAGTCCCTCTCGAAAAGCCAGGAATCCGTGGAACATGCCCTCGCGGAGGTCCACGCTCACGGGGGCCCCGCACGCGGCCCGGGCCCGGGCGAAGGCGTGGCCGTCGTCACAGACCGGATCGCAGCCCGCCAGGACCAGATGGGCGGGCGGCAGGGCCGCCAGGGCCCCGGGCCCGGCGCCCAGGGGCGAGGCCAGCGGGTCGCGGCGGTCCCCGCCGGGCCCGAGGTACTGCTCCCAGAACCACCGCATGTGCGCGGTGGTCAGGTAGTAGCCGCGCCCGTAGCGGCGGTACGAGTCCCCCGCCATGGCGGCGTCGAGCGCGGGGTAGAGCAGCACCTGGAGGGCGACGGGCGGACCGCCGCGCCGGGCGGCCAGCAGGAGGGAGGAGACGGCGAGGGCCGCGCCCGCGCTGTCGCCCGCGACGACCAGGGCGCCGGGGTCCCCGCCGAGCCTCCCGAGGTGCTCCCCCGCCCAGCACAGCGCCGCGTGGGCGTCCTCGACGGCCGCGGGGAAGCGGTGCTCGGGGGCCCTGCGGTAGTCCACGGACACCACGGCGGCCCCGCCGGCCCGGCACAGGGCCCGCGCGGTCCGGTCGTGGGTGTCGAGGTCGCAGAGCACGAACCCGCCGCCGTGGCAGAACACCACCGTGGGCCGCGGCCCCGGCCACTGCCGCGGATCGGGCAGGTAGACCCGTACGGGCAGGGGCGGGGCCCCCGGCGGCCCGGGGACCGTACGGTCGGAGACGGAGCCGACGGCCGGCGGCTCCCCGGCCGGCCGCGGGGCCGCGGCGAGGATCCGCCGGGCCTCGGCGGCGCTCGTGACCCGCCCGCCGAGGTCGGGGAAGGCGGCGGCCAGCGCGTCGGCGTACGGGCGCGCGGCGGGGTCGAGGCGGTCGGTCACGGCCCGGCCCTCAGGCCGACCGGAAGTGCGGGATGACCTTCCCGCCCCACTGCCTCAGGGTCTCCAGGCAGGCCTCCTGCGGGACGGTGCCCATCTGGACCAGGCACATGACCTCGTCGGCCCCGGCCGCCCCGAGGCGCTCCACGTAGGCGATGGCGTCGTCGGCGGTGCCGTAGGCGTGGTCGGCGTGGAAGGTGGCGGTGGCGGTGGGCCGCACCGGGATCTGCTGCTCGTGGAGGCGGGCGGCGACCTGCTCGGCGGCCCGGCGCAGCTCGCGTGCCTCGTCGGCGCCGTGCACCACGGCCTCGTCGGGGATGCCCGCGCCCCCGTACCAGTGGCCGATGGACTGGGCGAAGAAGCGCTGCCCGCGGAGCCCGGTGCGCCGCGCCTGCTCCCGGTCGTCGAGCACGATCGTGGGACAGAGGACGGAGAAGTGGTCGTTGACGGCCGTGGAGACGAAGCGCGTGCCGTCGCGGGCCGCGCGCGCCCCGTCGTAGACCTTCCTCATCTCCGCGATCGACTCCGGGCCCGCGAAGCCCATCACGAGGGCGCCGATGCCCAGCTCGGCGGCCTGGACCAGGGTCTCGGAGCGGGAGCAGGCCAGGAAGAGCGGCGGGTGCGGGCGCTGGCTGGGCCGGGGCAGGACCGGGTGCGGGTCGATGTCGATGAGCTCGCCGTGGTACTCCAGCTCCTCCTTCTGCCAGGCGCTGCCGATGATCCGCAGGGCCTCCTCCACCTCCTGCGCGGTGCGCGCGGGGTCCACCCCGCACAGGGAGGTCTCCTGGCGGGTGCCGCCCCGGCCGGCGCCGAGGTCGAGGCGGCCGCCGGAGAGCAGGTCGAGCATGGCGGCGCGCTCGGCGACCCGGACGGGGTGGTTGAAGTGGAAGGGCATGCAGACGACTCCGTGGCCGATGCGGATGGTGCTGGTCCTGGCGGCGACCCAGGTGAGGAAGACCTCTGGAGCGCTCATGTGCGCGTACCACTTCAGCGAGTGGTGCTCGACGGCCCAGATCCGGTCGAAGCCCATCTCCTCGGCCAGGACCGCCTGCTCCACGCAGTCCCGGATGACCTGGTGCTCACGTTCTACGGTGGGGTCGGCAAGCTGCGCCTCGAAGATCACGGAGAATTTCACGGTGCCTCCAGGATTGCGTCCCGCGTCCGGTCTTACTTCAATTCGGAATATGACTAGTAGTCACATCGCGAAGAAGCAAGAGAAGCAGCAGGACCTTCCGGCGACGGCCTGGGCCGTGCTCGGGCTGCTCTCCTTCCCGGGCGAGCGCACCGGCTACGAGCTGAAGAAGTGGGCCGACGCCTCCCTGCACTTCTTCTACTGGTCGCCCGCGATCAGCCAGATCTACGCCGAGCTGCGCCGCCTGGAGGGGCTCGGGTACGCGCACTCCCGCCGCTCCGGCCCCGAGGAGGCGCGCGCCAAGCGCCGGTACGCCATCACGCCCGCGGGCCGCACCGCCCTGGCCGGATGGGCGGCGGACACCTCCGAGGCCGGCCCGCCCGTGCTCAAGCACGGGCTGCTGCTGCGGGTCTGGCTCGGGCACCTCGCCGACCCCGACCGGCTGCGCGGGCTGGTCGCCGAGCACATCGCGCGCACGCGCGCGGAGCTGGCGGAGGTACGGGAGGCCCTGCACCAGACCCGCGACGTCCCGCAGTGGGCCTTCCCCGGGCTGGCCCTGAAGTGGAGCGAACGGCAGCACCTGGCCGAACTCGACCTGGCGGAAGCCCTGTTGGCCGATCTGGACGCGGCAGCCGCTGGCCGGGGCCCCACCGGCGGGCCCGGGGCCGCCGCCCCGCAGCACGGAGATCGTCAAGGCCCCGGGGACGCGCCCACCCCCGGGTGACCCCGGCAGGGGGCGCGGGCCGTACGGGCGTGGCGGGAAGGAGCCGCGGTCCCCCGGACGGACCGTGCACGCCCGGTTTCATTCCGCGACCGGAGGACTAGGCTCCCTGTCGCGCACCCGGTCAGGGCCGGCGCGCGAGCCGCCGTCGACGGAAGCGAGAGAACCTTGACTTTCCTCACCATCGGTCACCGCGGGGTCATGGGCGTGGAGCCCGAGAACACACTGCGGTCCTTCGTCCGAGCGGAACGATCCGGCATGGACGTACTCGAACTCGACCTCCAGCTCAGCAAGGACGGCTCCCTCGTCGTGATCCACGACGCGGAGGTGGACCGCACCACCGACGGCACGGGCGCCGTCGCCGACCTGACCCTCGCCGAACTGCGCGAGCTCGACGCCGGTCTCGGCGAGCAGGTCCCGGTCTTCGAGGAGGTCCTCCAGGCCGTGCGCGCCCCCCTGCAGGCCGACGTCAAGGACGTGCCTGCGGCCCGGGCCCTCGCGGAGCTCATGCTCCGCCGGGACCTGACCGCGCGCGTGACCGTCTCCTCGTACCACGACGCGGCCCTCACCGAGATCGCGCGCCTGGTGCCCGGGGTGCGCACCACCCTGATCGCGGCCCGCTACGGCGAGGACGTCATCGACCGGGCCCTCGCGGCCGGGGCCGAGACCCTCGCCCTCAACATCCGCCGGCTCACGCTGGAGACCGTGGAGGCCGCGCACGCGGCGGGGCTGCGGGTGGTCGGCTGGGTGGTCAACACCCACGAGCACCTGCGGCTGGTACGGGCCCTCGAACTCGACGGCGCGACCACCGACCTGCCCGAGATCCGCCTGACCGGCCGCTTCACGGCCTGACCCGGCCGACCCGCCCGCCCCCGGCCGCAGGGCCCGCACTCCGGCGGCCGGGGCCTACAGCGGCTTGGCCAGGACCACGAACTCCAGGTCCTCGCGCTTCGGCACGCCGAACCGCTCGTCGCCGTACGGGAACGGGCTGGTCTCCCCCGTGAGCGCGTACCCGCGCCGCACGTACCAGGCGATCAGCTCGTCGCGCACGTTGACCACGGTCATCCGCATCTGCCGCGCGCCCCACAGCTCGCGGACCCGGCGCTCGGCCTCGGCGATGATCACCTTGCCGAGGCCCGCGCCCTGGAGCACCGGCCGGACCGCGAACATCCCGAAGTACGCGTGGTCGCCGCGGTGTTCGAGCTGGCAGCAGGCCACGATCTCGCCCTCGCGCTCGACCACCATCAGCACCCCGTCCGCAGCCGCGACCACCGCGCGCACCCCGGCCTCGTCGGTGCGCTGGCCGTCGAGGAAGTCGGCCTCCGTGGTCCACCCGGCCCGGCTCGCATCCCCCCGGTACGCCGACTCGACGAGCGCCACGAGCTGCGGCACGTCCTCCTCGGCGGCGGTGCGGAAGCTCAGGCCGTCCTGTGTGCGGGTCTCCATGGGGCGCGTACTCCGTTCCGTGGGGCGCATTGTCTGCGGCGAGCCTAACCCGCCCTGCCGCAGGGAATCCTCCGGTGGTACCCGTCCTCCGGGAGGTCCCGCCGTGCACGGTCCCTCGACGTCCTCGTGGCTGCTGGTGGTCCTGTGCGCGGCGAGCGGCGCCTACTGCCTGGTGCGGCTGCGGGCGCCCACCGCCCGGGAGCGGGAGGCCGCGGGGGCCGAGGCGGTGATGGGCTTCGCGATGGCCGCCATGGCCCTGCCGGTGGCCGCCGGGGGCCCGCCGGGGCGGGTGTGGCTGCTCGGGGCGGTCTGCGGGGGCGCCGCGGTGCACGCGCTGTGGCGGGCCGGGCGGCCCGCGGCGGACGGGGGGCACGGCCGGCACCACCTCCACCACCTGGTGGGCTCGCTCGCGATGCTGTACATGGCCGTGGTGATGGCCCAGGGGCACGGCAGCGCCGGGGTCCCCGTGCTGACCGGCGCCCTGCTCCTCTACTACGCGGGGTACGTGCTACACGCGGGGGTCCGCCTGGTGCCGGAGCCGGCCGGGGCCGGGGCGGGGGCCGCGGCGGGCGGCGGGGGGCGGGGGGAGCTGGTGCGGGCCTGCCGACTGGCCATGGGCATGGGCATGTTCGCCATGCTGCTGGCCCTCTGAGGGCCGGAACCCGCCGGCGGCGGTATCCGACGTGTCCTCCGTCACTCGGGGCCCGCGCGCGTACCCCCGCCCGCCCGGCCGCTCATAGGCTGACCCCATGATGGTCCCCGCCGCACTGCTGCTGCTCGGCGTCCTGACCGCTCTCGCGGCGCCCCGGCTCCTCGCCCGGGCCGACTGGCCGGAACGAGAACCGGTCGTGGCGCTGTGGGTGTGGCAGTGCGCGGTCGGCGCGGTGCTGCTGTGCTTCGCGCTCTCGATGCTGCTGAGCGCCGCCGCGGCCTGGCAGGCCGTCCGGGGCCGGCTCTTCGCCACCGCGCCGCAGGGCGTGGCCGAGGCGTACGGGTTCGGCGCGGGCGGGCCCTGGGCCCCGGTGACGGCGCTGGTGCTGGCCGGGGGCGCCGTGTGGACCGCGGCGATGCTCGCCCGGGAGGTGCTGGGGGCCCGGGCCCGCCGCCGCCGGGGCCATGCGGAACTGCTGGAGCGGGCGCCGCTGCTGCCGGGCGAGGAGCCCGCGGGCGAGCGGCTCGTGGTCGTGGAGGCCGACCGGCCCGGGGCCTGGTGGCTGTCGGGCCCGGCGCCGCGCCTGGTGGTGACCACGGCGGCGATGCGCCGGCTGAAGGGGCGCCAGCTGGACGCCGTCCTCGCGCACGAGCAGGGGCACGCGGTGGCCCGGCACGACTGGCTGCTGCACTGCTCGGGGGCGCTCGCGGGCGGATTCCCGCAGGTCCCGGTGTTCGCGGGGTTCCGGGACCAGGTGCACCGGCTGGTGGAGCTCGCGGCGGACGATGCGGCCTCGCGGCGGTACGGGCGGCTGACCATCGCGCTGGCGCTGGTCGAACTCAACGAGGACCGCGGGGTGTTCGGGCCGTGTGCGCACGGGCACGGGCACGTCTCCCAGCGGGTGCGCAGGCTGCTGTCGGCGCCCGCGCGGCTGCCCGCGGCCCGGCGGCTGCGGCTGACGGCGGCCGCGGCGCTGGTGCCGGCGGTGCCGCTGCTGGTCGCCTTCGGGCCGGGGCTGACCGCGCTGGCGTAGGCGGTCCGTTCCGGGGCTGAGGCGCCGGCGGCGGGCCGGCCGTTCCGGTTGAGGCGACAGCGGGGGTTCCGCGCGGCCGTGTAGGACCGGGGGGACCCGGCGTGCCAGGATCTCGGGCATGCGCGCTGCGAAGACCGCTCCCTGGTGGACCGCTTCCGTATGCCTGGCCCTGGCGGCCGCCTTGACCGTTCCGGTCGCGGCGGGCTGGGGCCCGCTGGTGGAGCTCGACCGGCTGGCGGCCGAGGAGCTGCACCGGGCCGCGGTCGACCGCCCCGCGGTGACCAGGGCCCACCGGGTGCTCTCGGACTGGGTGTGGGACCCCTGGACCATGCGGATCCTCGCGGTGCTCGCGGCCGTGCTCCTGCTGCGGCGCGGGGCCCGGCGGCCCGCGGGGTACGTGCTCGGGGCCACGGCGGCGGCCGCAGCGGTGCAGCAGGGCACGAAGGCCCTGGTCGGCCGCGAGCGCCCGGTGTGGCCGGATCCCGTCGACTCGGCCCACTACGCGGCCTACCCCTCGGGGCACGCGATGACGGCGGCGGTGGTCTGCGGGCTGCTGCTGTGGGCTGCGGGGTGCGCACTGCCCGCGTGGGCGGCCGCGACGGCGTGGGCCGCGGCGGCGGTGTCCGTGCTGGGCGCGGGCTGGACCCGGCTGTGGCTGGGGGTGCACTGGCCGACCGACGTGCTGGCCGGGTGGCTGCTGGGCGCGGCGGTGGCGGCGCTCGCCGCCGCCCTCGCGTCGCGGGCCGGTACCGGCCCGGGGGGTGGGTGATCCCCCGCGTCACCCACCCCCGCGGGCCGGCCGCCTCCGGTGGCACCCGTGAGTGCGCCCGGCGCGGTGCGCTGAGTATATTGGCCCGGAGCCAGTCAACGCAGGAGTAAGCATGTCCCCGCGCAGCGCATCGGTCAATGAAGAATTGCGCAGACGCTCACGGGAGCGGCTGCTCCAGGCCACCGTGGAGCTCGTCTCGGAGCGCGGCTACGAGGCCACGAAGCTCTCGGACGTCGCCGACCGGGCGGGCGCGGCCCGCGGCCTGGTCTCGTACTACTTCCCGGGCAAGCGGCAGCTGCTGCAGTCCGCGGTGCACCGCCTGATGCACCTGACGCTCCAGGAGGCGCTGGAGCGCGAGCCGGTGCCGCAGGGCCCGGACGGGGGCCGGGAGGGGCTGGCGCGGGCCGTGGACGCGATCCTCGGGCTCGCCTGCGCGCAGCCCGTGCTGATGCGGGCGCACATGGCCGGGATCCTGACCGCGGAGGGGTTCGTCCAGTGCCCCGAGCAGCAGCGGCTCGCGGAGCTGCTGCGCGGGACGGTGGCCCGCTACGGCGCGGCCGAGCCCGCCTCGGACTACCCGCTGCTGCGGGCCCAGCTGATGGGGGCGGTCTTCGCGGTGCTCCTGCCGGGGGCGCCGATGCCGGTGGAGCGGCTGCGGGCGGAGCTGTTCCAGCGCTACGGGCTGGACTGGGACATGGGTGTTCCGCCGGGCGGCGGGCCGCCCGGCGGAACGGTGGTGCGGGGTGGTGCGGGTCAGCGGTAGTCGGGCTGGGTCTGGACGTTGAGCCGGTCCATCTCCACCCAGCGCGCGCTGTCGGTGCGCTTGTCGTTGATCTCCAGGACGTCGAAGCCCTTCGCGATGTCGCTGGAGTAGATGTAGCCGTTGTAGTAGTAGGCGGACCAGGAGCCGCCGGTGGCCATGGTCTCGGTGCTCAGCGGGCCGCGCTCGAAGAAGGCGATCTCCTTCGGCTTCGCGGAGTCGGTGAAGTCCCACACGGAGACGCCGCCCTGGTACCAGGCCTGGACCATGATGTCGCGGCCGCCGCCGACCGGGATCAGCGAGCCGTTGTGGGCCACGCAGTTCTCGGTGTCGGCCTGGTGCCGGTCGATCTTGAAGTAGCTGCGGAAGACCAGCTTGCGGTGGTCGCCGCGGCCGGTGATGTCGTAGATGCCGTCCGCACCGCGCTTCGGGCCGGTCGCGGCGTTGCAGGTGGCGCCGCCGCCGCCGCCGAGCTCGTCGGTGAAGACGACCTTGGTGCCGCGCTCGTTGAAGGTGGCCGAGTGCCAGAACGCGAAGTTCACGTTGTCCTGGACCCGGTCGATGACCCGCGGCGTCTCGGGCCTGCTGATGTCGAAGATGATGCCGTCGCCCATGCAGGCGCCGGCGGCGAGCTTCTTCGACGGGAAGACCGTGATGTCGTGGCAGCCGGTGGTCTTGGAGACGCCCGGGTTGTCGGGCGCGCCCGGGTTGCCGCCGTCCGGGAAGAGGACGGGGAAGCCGACGACGGCCGCCTTCTCGGGGGCGTGCTTGGGGACCTTCACGACCGAGATGCCGTCGTGGGGCGGCTTGCAGTCGGGGAAGGCCTCGCTGGGCGAGTAGGACGAGACGTAGAGGTAGATGTCTCGGCCGCCGGGCACCAGGGTGTTGGTGTGCGAACCGCAGGCGGTCTCGACGGCGGCGACGTACTTCGGGTTCCGCTTGTCGCTGACGTCGAAGACCTTGATGCCCTCCCACGAGGACTTCTCCGTCGCGGGCTGCGAGGTGCTGCTGCAGGAGTTGTCGTTGCGCGAGGAGTCCGTCGAAAGGAACAGCAGGTTGCCCGAGACGCTGACGTCGTTCTGGCCGCCGGGGCAGAGCACCTGGCTGACGACCTTGGGGGCCTTGGGCCGCTTGATGTCGTAGATGACGAAACCGTCGTAGTTGCCGACGTAGGCGTAGTTGCCCTGGAAGGCGATATCGGTGTTGAGGCTCTGCAGGGCGCCCTTGGGCAGGTTCGCCAGGTGCTTGATGTTCGCACTGTGGACGATCTGGTCCTGGCCGGGTATGTCCCCGGCCTGTATCGCCGCACGGGCGGCCTTCTCGGCCTCCCGCGTGACCTGCCCGGCGGCCGGCGCGTCGCCCGGGTCCGGAGTGGCGGACGCCGGGCCCGCCACGAGGAACGTCGCCATGAGCCCGGCCGCGGCCGCGGCCACCCCCAGACGTCGGCGCCGCACTCGTGTGGTGTGCAACGAAGTCACTTGTGCCCTCCCTTGAGTCCGTTCATCGTGGGAACGGATCACGAAGCATGACCCACGGCAGTATGGTCCCCAGCGTGCACATGGCAATAGATGTCAGACGGTGCCGATCGTTCGCATACTGGTACGCCAAGTCCCGGAGGGGGAAACACGAATGATCAATCGTCATGTGAAATTCAAGATTCCGGTTGTGGCCCTGCTCGCGGCCCTGGCCCTCGCGGGGTGCCGGGACGGGGACGGGGGCGACGCGTCCGGCAAGGGGACCGCGGCGGGCGGGCCGCAGGTCATCGCCCCGGGCAAGCCCGGCGAGCCCGCCCGGACCCTGACGCAGGAGGAGGCCGCGAAGGAACGGCCCGACGACTCCCCCAACCAGGCCGACTACGGCTACGTGACCGGGATGGTCGAGCACCACAAGCAGGCGCTGACCATGAGCGCACTGGCCCCCGGGCGGGCCGGGTCCGCGCAGGTCAAGCGGCTGGCCGAGCGGATCGCGGGGGCCCAGGGGCCCGAGATCGGCGCGATGGAGGCCTGGCTCGCCGCGCACGGCGGGGCGGAGGCCGCCGCGAAGCAGGGCGGCGGGCACGCGGGCCACACCGCCATGGCGGGGATGGCCACGCCGGAGCAGCTCGCCCAGTTGCGCCGGGCGAAGGGCGGGGCCTTCGACGCGCTCTTCCTGAAGCTCATGATCGCCCACCACTCCGGGGCGCTGACGATGGCCGGGGAGGCCCTCGCGGACGGGAACAACGTGGCCGTCGAGGAAATGGCGACGGAAGTGGTGGCCCAGCAGACCGCCGAGATCCACCGGATGCGCGCCATGGGCTGACGCGCCCCCGCCGCGGTGGCATGCTGAAATCCACCCTGCGGAAGGAGCACCGCCGTGCTTCGTGTCGCCGTCGTCGGTTCCGGCCCGAGCGGGGTCTACACCGCCCAGACCCTCGTCCAGCAGCGCGCAGTGGCGGACGTGCGGGTCGACGTCCTGGACCGGCTGCCCTGCCCGTACGGACTGGTCCGCTACGGGGTCGCCCCGGACCACGAGAAGATCAAGTCCCTCCAGGGCAGCCTGCGCACGGTGCTGGAGGACGAGCGGATCCGGTTCCTCGGGCATGTGGAGGTGGGCGGTCCGCAGCTTTCCGCCGCCCGGCTGCTGGAGCTGTACCACGCGGTCGTGTACTGCGTCGGGGCGGCCCGGGACCGGCGGCTCGGCATCCCCGGCGAGGAGCTGGCGGGGGTCCGCTCGGCCACGTCCTTCGTGTCCTGGTACAGCGCGCACCCGGACGCCGCCGAAGAGGCCTTCGGGCTGGGCGGGGTCTCCTCGGCCGTGGTGATCGGCGCGGGGAACGTGGCCGTGGACGTGACCCGCATCCTGGCCCGCGGCGCGGCCGAACTCAGCCCCACCGACATGCCGCAGCCCGCCCTCGGGGCGCTGGCCGCCAGCGGAGTGCGCGAGGTGCGGATGGTGGCCCGACGGGGGCCCTCGGCGGGCAAGTTCACCACGAAGGAGCTGCGCGAGCTGGGCGGACTGCCGGGGGTGGCGGTGACCGTGGACCCCGCGGAACTCGCCCTGGACCCGGCGTACGCCGATCCCGCCCGGCTGCCGGCCGTGAACCGGCGCAACGTGGACGTGCTGCGCGCCTGGGCCGCCGCGCAGGCGGATCCGGCGGCGGCCGCCGGCGCCGCGGAGCGGAGCATCGGCCTGCGCTTCTTCCTGCGGCCGGCGGAACTCCTCGGCGGGGACGGGCGGGTGCGGGCCGTGCGCTTCGAGCGGACGGCCCCCGACGGCCGCGGCGGGGTCGCCGGCACCGGCGCGTACGAGGAGGTCGAGGCGCAGCTCGTACTGCGCTCGGTCGGGTACGAGGGGGTCGCGATCCCGGGCCTGCCCTTCGACGCGCGCCGCTGCACGGTCCCGCACGCGGCGGGGCGGGTGCTGCGCGACGGGGCCCCGTCTCCCGGGGAGTACGTCGCCGGGTGGATCAAGCGGGGGCCGACCGGGGTCATCGGCACGAACCGGCCCTGCGCGAAGGAGACGGCGAACTCGCTGCTCGCGGACGCCGCGGCGCTGGCCGCCCGGTCGCTGTCCGGGGACCCGCTGGAGGCGTTGCGGGCGGCGGGTCGGGAGCCGGTGGAATGGCCCGGCTGGCTGGCCATCGAGCGGGCCGAGGCGGAGCTGGGGCGCGCGCTCGGCCGCCGGTCGGTCAAGATCCCGGACTGGGCGGGGCTGCTGGCGGCCGCTCGGGGCTGAGGCGGGTCTCCTCGGCCGCCGCCGCGCGCAGCACGCTGTCCAGCAGGCCCGGGAAGAGCCGGTCGAGCTCCGCCCGGCGCAGGCCGTTCAGCTTCGCCGTGCCGCGGTAGGCCTGGCGGACCACCCCGCTCTCGCGGAGCACCCGGAAGTGGTGCGTGCTCGTCGACTTGGTGACGGGCAGCTCGAAGTACGAGCAGGCCACCTCGGCCTCGGCGGCGGCCAGTTCGCACACGATCCGCAGCCGCACGGGGTCGGACAGGGCGTGCAGGACCCCGTCGAGGCGGATCTCCCCCGGCTCCGGGTGGTCGAGCGTACGGGCGGCGGCTGCCGGATCGTTCACTGCGCGTCTCCACTCCCTCGGGCCGGCGTCCCGGCCGGCCCCTCGCGGCCCGCACGGCTGCGGCGGACCCTCCCATGATACGAAATCCCTCGTACTACGAAGCGCGTCGTAGTACGATGAATCTCGGACTTAGCCGCTCCCGGCACACCCCGCCGCACGGCCCAGCCGCCACCTTGGCACGCCCGCCGCCGGGCGAGAACGGAGTCTCCCGCATGAGCGCCCTCTTCGAGCCGTACGCCCTCCGCTCGGTCACCGCACCCAACCGGGTCTGGATGGCACCGATGTGCCAGTACTCGGCCGCACCCGAGGGCCCGGCCGCAGGCGCGGCCACCGACTGGCACTTCGCCCACTACGCGGCCCGCGCGGCCGGCGGCACCGGGCTGATCCTCCTGGAGGCCACCGCCGTCACCCCCGAGGGCCGCATCTCGCCGTACGACCTCGGGCTCTGGAACGACACCCAGGCCGAGTCCCTGCGCCGGATCACCGGCTTCCTCAAGGAGCAGGGCGCGGTGGCGGGCATCCAGCTCGCCCACAGCGGGCGGAAGGCCTCCACGGACCGGCCCTGGCTCGGCGGGAAGCCGGTCGGGCCGCAGGAGCACGGCTGGCAGCCGGTGGGCCCGAGCCCGCTCGCCTTCGACACCGGCCACCCGGTTCCGACCGAGCTGACGGCCGACCAGATCGACACCGTGGTACGGCAGTTCGCCGATGCAGCCCGGCGGGCCCTGGACGCCGGATTCCAGGTGGCCGAGGTCCACGGGGCCCACGGCTACCTCATCGGGGAGTTCCTCTCCCCGCACAGCAACCGGCGCACGGACGGGTACGGCGGCTCCTTCGCGCACCGCACCCGCTTCGCCCTGGAGGTCGTCGACGCGGTCCGCGCGGTGTGGCCCGAGGAGCTGCCCCTCTTCTTCCGCATCTCCGCCACGGACTGGCTGGCGCAGGGCGGCTGGACCGCGGAGGACACCGTGCGCTTCGCCGCCCTGCTGCGCCAGCGCGGCGTGGACCTCCTCGACGTCTCCACCGGCGGCAACGCACCTCGTGTCGAGATCCCCGTCGCCCCCGGCTACCAGGTGCCCTTCGCCCAGCGGGTCCGTACGGAGACCGGGCTGCCGGTCGCGGCCGTCGGCCTGATCACCGAGCCCGGGCAGGCCGAGAAGATCCTCGCCAACGGCGAGGCCGACGCGGTGCTCCTGGGCCGCGAGCTGCTGCGCGACCCCTACTGGGCCCGGCGCGCGGCCCGCGAGCTCGGCGCCGGGGTGCGCACGCCGGGGCAGTACGGCCGCGCCTGACCGGTCGCTGTCGGTCCCCGGGTGCACAGTGGACGGTAAGGCGGGGGACGGACGGAAGACGACGGGCGCCCGGGACGGCGCCCGCGAGGCCGGAGGCACGCGCTATGACCGACGTACTGCTCACCGTGGGCACCCGCAAGGGGCTGTTCCTCGGCCGCCGCTCCGGCGGCCGCTGGAGCTGGGACGGGCCGCACTTCAACGCCCAGGCCGTGTACGCGGCCGCCATCGACCGCCGGGGCCCCGCCACCCGGCTGCTGGTCGCGGGCGACAGCACGCACTGGGGCCCCTCGGTCTTCCGCTCGGACGACCTGGGGGCCACCTGGACCGAGCCCCCCGCCCCCGCGGTGAAGTTCCCCCAGGACACCGGGGCCTCCCTGGAGCGGGTCTGGCAGCTGCACCCGGCGGGGCCCGCCGCCCCGGACGTGGTCTATGCGGGCACGGAGCCGGCCGCGCTGTTCCTCTCCGCGGACCGCGGCGAGAGCTTCGAGCTGGTCCGGCCCCTGTGGGAGCACCCGACCCGGGACCGGTGGGAGCCCGGGGGCGGCGGCGAGGCCGTGCACACGGTGGTCACCGACCCGCGGGACCCGGACCTGGTCACGGTGGCCGTCTCCACGGCCGGGGTGTTCCGCTCCCGGGACGGCGGGGCCCGCTGGTCCCCGTCCAACCGGGGCGTCTCGGCGGTGTTCCTGCCGGATCCGGACCCGGAGTTCGGCCAGTGCGTGCACAAGATCGCCCAGGACGCCGGCGACCCCGACCGCCTCTACCTGCAGAACCACTGGGGCGTGTACCGCAGCGACGACGCGGGCGGGAGCTGGACCGACATCGGCTCGGGCCTGCCCTCCGACTTCGGCTTCGCCGTGGCCGCCCACCCCCACCGCCCCGGCACCGCCTACGTCTTCCCGCTCAACGCCGACTCCGACCGCGTCCCCGCCGGCCGCCGCTGCCGCGTCTACCGCACCTCCGACGCGGGCGCCACCTGGGAGCCGCTGGGCAGCGGCCTCCCTGAGGGCGAGCACTTCGGCACGGTCCTGCGCGACGCCCTGTGCACCGACGACGCCGACCCGGCGGGCGTGTACTTCGGCAACCGCAACGGCGAGGTGTACGCCAGCGCGGACGACGGCGACACCTGGCAGCTGCTCGCCTCCCACCTCCCCGACGTCCTCTGCGTGCGCGCGGCCGTGATCGGCCAGTAGAGTGACCCGGCGTGACCGCACGACCGTTGAACGAAATCGTCGAACCCGGCTGGGCCCGGGCGCTGGAGCCGGTGGCGGGGCAGATCGCCGCCATGGGGGACTTCCTGCGCGCGGAGATCGCCGCGGGGCGCACGTACCTCCCCGCCGGCGCGAACGTACTGCGCGCGTTCCAGCAGCCCTTCGACGAGGTGAGGGTGCTGATCGTCGGACAGGACCCGTACCCGACCCCGGGGCACGCCGTCGGACTGTCCTTCTCGGTGGCTCCCGAGGTGCGGCCGGTACCGGGCAGCCTGGAGAACATCTTCCGGGAGCTGCACGGGGACCTCGGCGCCCCCCGGCCGGCGAACGGCGACCTCACCCCGTGGACCCGGCAGGGCGTCCTGCTCCTCAACCGCGCCCTGACCACGGCCCCGCGCAAACCGGCCGCCCACCGCGGCAAGGGCTGGGAGGCCGTCACGGAACAGGCCATCCGGGCCCTCGCGGCCCGCGGCAAGCCGCTGGTCTCCATCCTGTGGGGGCGCGACGCCCGCAACCTGCGGCCGCTGCTGGGCGATCTGCCCGCCGTGGAGTCCGCGCACCCCTCCCCCATGTCCGCGGACCGCGGCTTCTTCGGCTCGCGGCCCTTCAGCAGGGCCAACGACCTGCTGGTACGCCAGGGCGGCAGCCCGGTCGACTGGAGCCTGCCCCCGGCAAGTTGAAGCGTATCTGACATTCAACGGATAAATACGGACAGATGCCGCTCGACCGCCCCCTGCCCGAACAGCCGGTCCGGGAAAACCAGTAGCATGCGGCGCCATGAGCTCCCCCACTGGGCCCGCTGGCCTGCCTGTACGAATGCCGCGCCCCCGTCAGACCGGACGGCACCGCCGTCCCGAGCCCGCGACGGCGCCCGAGGGCGCGCCCGCGCTGGTGCTGGCGGTGCCCGGGGCCCCGTCGGCCGCCTCCCGCTCGCTGGCGGAGGAGACCCTGAGCATCGCCCGCTCCGAGCTGCCCGGGCTCGACGCCCGGATCGGCTTCCTGGAGGGCACGTCCGACACCGCGGGGATCACGGACGAGTTCCCGACCCTGCAGGCGGTCCTCGGCGCGATCGCGTCCGACCGGGCCGCGCGCCTCGAGTTCGCCCGCGCGGCCGGCCAGGAGGTCGCCGCCCCGCAGGGCCCCGACGCCGTGGTGGTCCCGCTCCTCGCGGGCCCCGACGGCGACCTGCTGCGCCGCTTCCGGCAGGCGCTGATGGAGAGCACGGCCGCCGCCGAGCTGGCCGAGGTCCTGGGCCCGCACCCGCTGCTCGCCGAGGCCCTGCACGTGCGCCTGTCCGAGGCGGGCCTGGCCCGTGCGGACCGCGCCCGGCTGTTCACCGTGGCAACGGCCGCAGACGGCATCATCCTGGGCACCGTCGGCGGCGAGGAGGCCGTGCAGACCGCCGGGATCACCGGGATGCTGCTGGCCGCCCGCCTCGCCGTGCCGGTGATGGCCGCGGCGCTGGACCAGGAGGGCTCGGTGGCCTCGGTCGCCGAGCAGCTGCGCGGTTCCGGTTCGGTGCAGCTGGCGCTGGCCCCGTACGTGGTCGGCCCGGAGGCCGCCGAGGGCCTGCTCGACACCGCGTGCAAGGAGGCCGACTGCGCCGCCGCCGAGGCGCTGGGCGCGTACCCGGCCGTCGGCAAGCTGGCCGTGGCGAAGTACTCCGAGGCCCTGGGCCTGGCCCAGCCCTCGCAGGGCGCTCCGGTCCGCTGATGCAGCCGAGGAGGGCCCGCTTCCCCCGACGGGGAGGGCGGGCCCTCTCGCGTACCGCCCCCGTCGGCGGGGGACGCAACCGGGCTGTCAGGCGCCGGCGAAGACCACGCAGGAGGCCGCCGGGACGGGGGTGCTGCCGGCCCGTACGGGCATTCCGGTCGCCGGGTCCACGTCGAACCAGGTGACGTCGCCGGAGCGCTCGTTGGCCGCGTACAGGCGCCGCCCCGAGGGGTCGAGGACCAGGTCGCGCGGCCAGTGGCCGCCGCAGTCCGCCGTACCGGCGGCCCGGACCCGCTCGCCGTCGCCCCCGTCGAGGTCGAACACGGCGATCGTGTCGTGGCCGCGGACCGCGGCCCACAGGCGGCGCCCGTCGGGCGCGACGGCCAGGGCGGACGGATAGCCCCGTACGCCGGGGTCCGCTTCCGGGGCCACGGGGACCTCGGCGACCGGCTCCAGCGTCCCCGCCTCCCCGTCCCAGCGGCAGACGGTCAGGACGGGCTCCAGCTCGCCCAGGACGTAGAGCACCCGGCCGCCGGGGTGGAAGGCCAGGTGCCGGGGTCCGGTGCCCGGCCGCAGCGCGGTCTCGGAGTGCAGGACGGGCCGCCCGGTCCCGGGGTCCGGGGCGCAGACCCGCAGCGAGTCGGTGCCGAGGTCGACGCTGAGCACCCAGCGGCCGCCGGGGGCGGCGACGACCTGGTGGGCGTGCGGTTCCCGCTGCCGGTCCGCGTCGGGGCCCGAGCCCTGGTGCTCCAGGACGCGGGCGGGACCCGCGAGGGCGCCGCCCTCGGTCCGGGCCAGGGCGGTGACGCTGCCGGAGCCGTAGTTGGCGGTGAGCAGCCAGGGGCCGGCCACACACAGGTGGGTGGGGCCCTCGCCGGCCACCGGTACCGCGGGGGCGAGCAGTTGCGGGCCCTCCGGGGTCAGGGCGAAGGCCGCGGCGGCTCCGGCCGCGGCCTCGCTGACGGCGTACAGGACGGGCGCGTCCGGGGCGAGGGCGAGGTAGGAGGGGTCCGCGAGGGCGCCGGTGACCCCCAGGACGGTGAGGGCTCCGGTGTGCGGGTCCACGGCGGCGGTGGTGACGCCCCGGCCGCCCGCGGAGGTGAAGGAGCCGATGTACGCCCGCACGGGCCCGTCCGCTGCGGCTGCGGCGGTACGCGCGCCCGACCCGGCCCGCTCGTCGTGCTGGTCCTGCTGGTCGTGCACGGGAACTTCCCCTCTCCCGCGGGCCGGTGTGGCCGGCCCCGTCCGTGGGGCCGACCGTAGCAGGTCTAGACCTTCCCCAGTCCTTCCCCCCGGGCGCGCGCCTCCGCGTCGGGGTGGTGCACGTAGGCGGGGGTCCGCTCGGTGGTGTCGTACGTGCGGTGGAAGACCGGGGTGGCCGATCCGGACATCGGGGGCACGATCCAGGACCAGTCGGCGCCGACCTGACGGCCCTTGCGCTCCTCGCGGTCGAGGTGGGTCATGAACCGGCGGGCCTCGGTGTGGTGGTCGGCGATGGTGACCCCGGCGCGGTCGAAGGAGTCCAGGACCGCGCGGTTCAGTTCGACCAGGGCCCGGTCCTTCCACAGCGAGCGGTCGCTGGAGGTGTCGAGCCCGAGGCGCTCGGCCACGGCGGGCAGAAGGTCGTAGCGGTCGGTGTCGGCGAGGTTGCGGGCGCCGATCTCGGTGCCCATGTACCAGCCGTTGAAGGGGGCCGCGGGATAGCGGACCCCGCCGATCTCCAGGGTCATCCCGGAGATGGCCGGGACGGCGTGCCAGCGCAGGCCCCAGTCGGTCCAGCGGTCGCCCTCCGGGTGCTCGACGGGCACTTCGAGGACGGCGTCCGCGGGCAGCTCGAACCAGCGGGGCTTGTCGTCGCAGCCCTGCACCACCAGGGGCAGGAGGTCGAAGTGGGTGGGCGGGCCTGCGGGGCCGGGCCAGCCGAGCCGGCCCAGGGCCCGGGTGAAGGCCTCGTTGCGCGGGTCCCCGAGGGGGCGCCCGTCCCGCTCTCCGTGGCCCGCGTAGCGGATGAGCTGCTCGTTCCAGATGACCGGGCCGGGGCGGCCGGGTATGTCGGGGGCGAACACGGTGATGGTCGGGCGGATCCGGCCGCCGTTGGTGGCCTCGCGCAGGTGGTCCGCGCAGGCCGCGGCGATATCGTCGGCGCCGGTGAGCCCGCGCAGGTCGCGCACGCGCAGCGACTGCCAGTACAGGCGGCCGATGCAGCGGTTGCTGTTGCGCCAGGCCACCCTGGCGCCGTGGGCGAGCTCCTCCGGCGTGTGCCGGTAGGTGCCGAGGACGTTGATCTCGTCCCGTACGTCGTCGAGCCGGGTCCGCAGGTCGCCGGCGCCGGGGTTCTCCCGGTGGTGCAGCCTGATGAACTCCTCGGCGGCCGTCCAGACCTGGGCCGCTGTCTTCGGCCGCTGGTGCAGTTGCAGAGCTTCCATTCCGGTCGGTAACCCCCCTGTCCGGCCGGTTCCACGCCTGGCCCTGCCGGATGAACGTGCTGTGGACGAGGACCCTCGCGCCCGCCGCGGGTCAGGCGGGTACGAGGGGTGCGCGCGGGCTGGTGTGCAGCGGTGCGGCCAGTTCGGCGAGGGCCCGCTCCAGGTCGGCGAGGTGGGCCAGGGCCGGGTCGGCCGCGGTCTCCCGCTCCTGCGGGGCGGGCTCCTCCCGGACCGCCCGGCGCCCGGCCTCCCGCTGCACGAGGACCTCCACGGCGTCCTCGACCCGCGCGCAGGCGATGGCGAGCCGGGAGTCGTGCGAGGCGACCGGATCGGCGGCCGCGGCCGCCAGACCGCGCACCTGGCGGGCGCAGTCGTCGAGGAGCGCGAGCACCTGCCGGGCCCGCGCCTTGCGGGCGCGCAGCGGGCTCAGCGGGTGGACGAGCGGGGCGAGGGCCAGCCGGGCCCGGCCCAGGAGCAGCTCCAGCTCCGCCGCGTGGGGGGCGGGGTCCGCTTCGGGGTCCCCGGCCAGCCGGCGGGCGCTGGCGGTGGTGCACTGGCGGACGCAGAGCAGGGCGCGCTGGATCCAGGCCTCGTTCGCCGCGTGCGTGGTCACGGGCAGCACCAGGACCACGGCGAGGGCCGCGCCGAGGGCGCCCACCGCGGTCTCCTCGAAGCGGAGGAGGAGCAGCCCGGGGTGGAGCACGCCGAGCAGCCCGTACAGGAGTCCAGCCATGACGGTCACGAAGAACATCATCCAGCTGTACGAGGGGGCCGCCGTGTAAAAAATGCCGAACACGCACACGGCGACGAGAAATGCGGTAGGGGCGGGTGCGCCGTGCAGCGGGACGGCCACGACCAGGCCCGCGACGATGCCGAGCAGGGTGCCGAGCACCCGGCGGAAGCCCCTGACCAGGGTTTCTCCGCGGGAGGTGGTGTTCACGAAGATCCACCAGGCGGTGCCGACGGCCCAGTACCAGCGGTCCTCGGACAGGACCTGCCCCAGGGAGAGGGCGAAGGCGCAGGCCAGGGTGGCCTGGATCGCCTGCCGGGTGGTGGGCCGGGCGAGCCCGCGGCCGGGCAGCGGGGCGGGGACGGCGGGGGGCGGGGTGCGCCGCTCGATGGGCCACAGCACGAAGCGCACGGCCGCGGAGGCGGCGAGGGCGATCCCGACGGCGGCGAAGAGCTCGGGGAGCTGGGCGGGGAGCGCGTGCAGGAACTGCGTGACGAAGAACATCATGAACGCGAAGATCCCGAGCGCGTGGCCGCGCGGCCCCCAGCGCCGGGCGTAGACCCCGCAGAGGACCACCGCGAGGAAGGCGGCGTCCCGGGCGAGCGGGACACCGTGCAGGGTGGTGGCCAGGGTGAGCACGGGGAATCCGGCCGCGGGGAGCAGGGCGGTGGTGGCCGCCTGGGCGCGGACGGCGGGGTCCAGGACCGTGAAGAGGGCCAGGAGGGCCGCCAGGCCCCCGGTGATGGAGGCCGTCAGGGAGAGCCCGGCCAGTTCGGCGGCGGCGACGGCGAGGCCGACGCCGACGACGGCGCGCAGCGAGTTCCTGAGCCTCAGGCGCCCCGGGTCCGGAGCAATGAACATCCTCTTCACGGCGCTCGGCCGCCCCCTCGTGGTGCTCGGCTCGCCGCGCGCCGGGACCGCCGGGGTGGGGGCGGCCCGGAACACGACGAAGGCACCGCGGTCCGGATCCGGCCTCGTCGCCGTCCGGCGCTGCGCGGCGCCAATGGTGCATGGGTACACCACAGATAAACATCTAAAGCGTGGATGGCTCAACAGAGCCCTCCAGGACTGTGCCATTGGTACAGTCATCCGCAGAAAATCTCAGCCGGAGGGAGGCCATCGGGCCATGGCAGTGGACGAGCTCGACACCCGGATCCTGCGGCTCCTGCTCGAACAGCCGCGGACCAGCGTGCGCGAGTACGCCCGGCTGCTCGGCATCGCCCGCGGCACCCTCCAGGCCCGGCTGGACCGGCTGGAGCGCACCGGGGTGATCACCGGCACGGGTCCGGCCCTCTCCCCCGCGGCCCTCGGCCACCCGGTCCTGGCCTTCGTGCACATCGAGGTGACCCAGGGGCACCTGGACGAGGTGGGCGAGGCCCTGGCGGGCGTACCGGAGATCGTCGAGGCCTTCTCGATCACCGGTGGCGGGGACCTGCTCACCCGCGTCGTGGCGCGGGACAACGCGCACCTGGAGGACGTCATCCAGCAGCTGATCCGGCTGCCCGGGGTGGTGCGCACGCGCACGGAGGTGGCGCTCCGGGAGCGGGTGGCCCACCGGCTGCTGCCGCTGGTGGAGTCCGTGGGCCGGAGCGCGCGGCGGGCCTGAGATCCTGGTGGGGGGAAGCACGCCAGGCAGGACTCCCACACAGAGCAGGACGGCACAGCGGATGATCTCCGTCATATTCGACCTCGACGGCACCCTCGTGGACAGCGAGCCGAACTACTACGAGTCGGGCCGCCGCACCCTGGAGCGGCACGGCGTCCCCGGCTTCACCTGGGAGGAGCACTCCCGGTTCATCGGCATCGGCACCCTGGAGACCCTGGAGGTGCTGCGGGAGCGGTACGGCATCGGGGCCCCGGTGGAGCAGCTGCTCGCCGAGCAGAACGCCGCGTACCTGGAGCTCGCCCGGGCCCGCACCGAGGCCTACCCGCAGATGCGCGCGCTGGTGGAGCGGCTGCACGCGGACGGGGTGCCGATGGCGGTGGCCTCGGGCTCCTCGCGCGAGGCGATCGACGCGGTGCTGTCCGGCACCGGACTGGACGCCCGCCTGACGACGGTGGTCTCCGCCGAGGAGGTCGCGCACGGGAAGCCGGCCCCCGACGTCTTCCTGGAGGCGGCCCGGCAGCTGGGCGCGGATCCCGGGGACTGCGTGGTGGTGGAGGACGCGGCGCCGGGCGCACAGGCGGCGCACGCGGCCGGGATGGGCTGCGTGGCCGTCCCTTACACGGCTGCCGCGGCCGCCGACCCCGCCTTCGCCACGGCCGGCCTGGTCTTCCCCGACGGGCAGGCCGGATTCCGCGCCGACGCCGCGTACGACTGGCTGCGCGCCCGGGCCGGGGACGGCTGGACCGCTTAGGGGCGGGGGGCGAAAGGCGACCGAAAGGGTTGGCGGCGCGGCGGCTGGAAACCGCCGCCGGACCGCCGGTGCGACTGCCGCCGCGGGGGCCCGGCCGCTCCTACGGTTCCCGGGACGGTTCGCCTCCCTTGCGAACCCCCGAGAAAGGTCCTCCATGAAGCAGAACCGACTCGCCGCCACCGGCGCGGCGGCCGTGATCGCCGCCGGCCTCTCCCTCGTCGCCGTCGGCGCGGCCAACGCCGAGCCGGCCGCCAAGCCCGGCCGGATCGCCTCGGCCGACCTCAAGGCGAGCCTCCAGCAGGCCGTGTCGCAGGAGGAGGACCGGGTGTCCGCCGCGGGCTTCTCCATCGGCGGCACCGCGGGTCAGCTGGAGTCCGTCCAGACCGCTCCCGCCGCCGGCTGACCGGGGGGTGAGCACCGTGGGAACCGAGAGCCCCGCGACCACCTGGTGTCCGAGCGGGGTCGCGCACGCGCCCGAGGCCGTGGTCCTCGGGGTCCGGTCCGGCCCGCAGGGGCAGGTCGCCTACCTGGAGGAGCCGGTACCCGCCTCCGAGGTGCTCGGGTCGGTCCCCGAGGGCATCGCCCCCGGCCGCGTCCTGCGCTTCGCCACGCACTGCGTGTCCAGCTGTGCGAACCGGCGGGGCGACGACTGCACGCTGGTCGAGCGGGTGACGATGCTCCCGCAGGACCCCGGGGCCGGGGCCGTCCCGCGGTGCCACCTCCGCAACCGCTGCCAGTGGTGGCAGCAGACGGGCGTGGCCGCCTGCCTGCGCTGCCCGGCCGTGTCCACGACGAACCACGCGGACAACGGGCTCGCCACGCTCGTGGCCGACCCCTCGACCACCCCCGAACAGCTGCAGGCCTGGATCGACGGGGCCGCGGTCTGAGGAGGCGGCCGCGCGGGGAAGAACCTGCGGGGCCGCCCGGTTGGTAGAACCGTGAACAATTTCGCGGTGCAGGAGACCACGACCGGGCGGACCGCAGGGCCCGCCGCCGAGATCGACGTCGTCGTGGTGGGCGCCGGGCAGGCCGGCCTGTCCGCCGCCTACCACCTGCGGCGGGCCGGGCTGGCCCCGGGCAGCGGATTCGCGGTCCTCGACCACGCGCCCCGGCCGGGCGGAGCCTGGCAGTTCCGCTGGCCCTCGCTCACGTACGGCAGGGTGCACGGCATGCACTCCCTGCCCGGGATGGAGCTCACCGGGGCGGATCCGCTGCGGCCCTCCTCCGAGGTGATCGGAGGGTACTTCGACGCGTACGAGCGGCGGTTCGGGCTCGGTGTGCTGCGGCCCGTGGACGTGACGGCCGTGCGCGACGCCGGGTACGACGGGCGGCTGCTGGTCGAGTCACCGGCGGGTCTGTGGGCGCCCCGCGCCCTCGTGAACGCCACCGGGACCTGGGACCGGCCGTTCTGGCCGCGCTATCCCGGCCAGGAGGTCTTCCGGGGCCGGCAGCTGCACACCGCGCAGTACCCGGGACCGCAGGAGTTCGCCGGGGCCCGGGTGGTCGTGGTCGGCGGGGGCACCTCCGCGGTGCAGCACCTGCTGGAGATCTCCGCGTACGCCGCCCGGACCACCTGGGTGACGCGGCGGCCGCCGGTGTTCCGCGAGGGGCCGTTCGGCGAGGCCGAGGGGCGGGCCGCGGTCGCGATGGTGGACGAGCGGGTGCGGCGCGGGCTGCCCCCGCAGAGCGTGGTCTCCGTGACCGGGCTGCCGCTCAACGAGGCCGTGCGGGCCGGGCTGGAGTCCGGGGTGCTGGAGCGGCTGCCGGTCTTCGACCGGATCACCGAGACCGGCGTGGCCTGGGACGACGGGCGGACCGTGGCGGCCGACGTGATCCTGTGGGCCACCGGCTTCCGGGCGGCGGTGGACCACCTGGCCCCGCTGCGGCTGCGCGAGCCGGGCGGCGGGATCCGGGTCGAGGGCACCCGGGCGGTCCGCGACGAGCGGGTCCACCTGGTGGGGTACGGGCCCTCGGCGAGCACGATCGGGGCGAACCGGGCGGGCGGCGCGGCGGTCCGCGAGATCCGCCGGCTGCTGGACCGCGGGCCGGTCCCGGCGGGGGCGGCGGCCCTGGGGGCAGCGCCAGGGGCGCGGCCCGGGGCGTAGCGGCCGCGGGGGCTCAGGACGGGTTCGGGCCGGCTGCGGCGCGGGCGGCCGCGCGGAGCCGGTTGAACTCCGCGACGTGCTTCTTGTGCTCCTCGTACGTGGCCGAGAAGCGGGTGTCGCCCGGCTTGACGGTCACGAAGAAGAGCCAGTTCCCGGGGGTCGGCGTGACCGCCGCGCGCAGGGCGTCGGGGCCGGGGCCGCCGATGGGCGTGGGCGGCAGGCCCTGGCGGGCGTAGGTGTTGAAGGGGTTGTCGATCCGGGTGTCGGCGATGCTCGTGTCCAGGGTCCGGCGCCCGAGGGCGTAGTGGAGCGTGGAGTCCATCTGGAGCGGCATGGACCGGGCGAGCCGGTTGTGGACCACGCGGGCCACCCTGCCCATGTCGGCGGGGGTGTCGGCCTCCGCCTGCACGATGCTGGCGAGCGTGGCCGTCTGGTACGGGGTCATGCCGTGGGAGCGGGCCGCGTCGGACAGCGGCCGGGCGGCCAGCCGGCGGTTCGCCGTGTCGACCATGTAGGCGAGCAGGCCCGCGGCCGTGCTCTTCGAGGTGACGGGGTAGGTCGCCGGGTAGAGGTAGCCCTCGGGATTGCCCTTGGCCTCGGCCGGCAGGGCCAGTCCCGCCCGGGACGATGCCGCCTTCGCGGAGCCCGGCGGCAGTTCCAGGGCCCGGTCGAGGGCCTCGTAGACCTGGGAGGCCCGCCAGCCCTCGGGGATCAGGAGCGTGCGGGGCTGCTCCGGGCGGTCCTCGGGCAGCAGCCGGGGCACCAGGACCAGCGCGGCGGCGAGGGTGAGCAGGACGCCGAGGAAGACGGTCAGCCTGCCCCGGCGGGTGAGTCTGGTGCGGCCTCCGCTGCGGGCCCGGTACGCATGACGCATACGGGCACGCTAACCACCAAACCGGCTCTTTCCGGTCACCTCCCCGGCGTGCCGGTGTGACGATCACACGGATATGTGATGCCGGCGCACGCCTCCCGGGGTCACGAGGGCACCGGGGCGGCGGGGGCCAGCTCAGCGTCCCGGCGGACCAGGGCGGCGTACCGTCCGTCGGCCCGGAGCAGCTCCTCGTGCGTCCCGCGCTCGGCTATCCGGCCCTGGTCGAGGACCACGATCTGGTCGGCGTCGCGGACGGTGGAGAGCCGGTGGGCGATGGTGATGGTGGTCCGGCCGCGGGACAGCGAGTCGACGGCCTCCTGCACCGCCCGCTCGGTGCGGGTGTCCAGGGCGCTCGTGGCCTCGTCGAGGATCAGCACCGGGGGGTTGCGCAGGATGGTGCGGGCCAGGGCCAGGCGCTGCTTCTCGCCGCCGGAGAAGCGGTAGCCGCGCTCTCCGACGAGGGTGTCGTACCCGTCCGGGAGGGAGGCGATGTGCTCGTGGATCTGCGCCGCCCGGGCCGCCTGCGCTATCTCCTCGTCGGTGGCGTCGGGCTTGGCGAAGCGGAGGTTGTCCGCGACGGAGGCGTGGAAGAGGTACGTCTCCTGGGAGACCACGCCGACGGACCGGGCCAGGGTGTCGAAGTCGAGGTCGCGCACGTCCGCGCCGTCGATCGTGACCCGGCCGCCCGTGACGTCGTACAGCCGCGGGACCAGGTAGCTCAACGTGCTCTTTCCGGAGCCGGTGGCGCCCACGACGGCGAGGGAGCCGCCGGCGGGGACGGTCAGGTCGATGCCGGTCAGGGTGGGGCGCTCGGCGCCCTGGGGCTCGTACGCGAACTCGACCCCCTCGAAGCGGACCTCGCCGCGCACCCGCTCCAGGCGGACCGGGTCGGGCCGCTCGGTGATCTCCACGGGGAGGTCGAGGTACTCGAAGATGCGGGCGAAGAGGGCCAGCGAGGTCTGTATCTGCACGCCCGTGGACAGCAGGCTCACGGCGGGGCGGAACAGGCCCTGCTGGAGGGTGACGAAGGCGACGAGCGTGCCGACCGAGAGGGCGGGGGCGCCGGACTGGAGGGCGAGGCCCGCAGCCCAGTAGATCAGGGCGGGCATGGCGGCCATGACGATGCCGATGGTGGACATCCGCCACCGGCCGGCCATGCTGGCGCGCACTTCCAGGTCGACCAGCTTCTCGGACTCCTCGGCGAAGGAGCGCGTGAGGGAGTCGGCGCGGCCCATCGTGCGCCCGAGGAGGATGCCGCTCACGGACAGGGACTCCGTGACGGTCGCGGCCATGGCCGCCATCTGCTTCTGGCGCTGGGTGGTGATCTTCTTGCGCTCGCTGCCCACCCGGCGGCTGATCCAGACGAACAGCGGCAGCAGGAGCAGGGAGACGACCGTCAGCCGCCAGTCCAGGGCCAGCATCGCGACGATCGTGGCGATCACGGCGGTGAGGTTGGAGACGAGCGAGGTGGCCGTCGAGGTGACCGTGGCCTGCATCCCGCCGATGTCGTTGGCGATCCGGGACTGCACCTCGCCGGTACGGGTGCGCGTGAAGAAGGCGAGGGGCATCCGCTGGAGCTGGGCGTAGACCCCCGTGCGCAGGTCGTGCATGACGCGCTGGCCGACCGTGGTCGAGATCAGGGTCTGCAGGACGCCGAAGACGCTCGTGACCACCGCCGTCAGGATCATGCCGAGCGCGAGCAGGCTCAGCAGACCCGTGCGACCCTCGGGGATGGCCGTGTCGAGTATTTCCTTCAGCAGGAACGGGGTGGCCACCCCGACCAGCGAGGAGGCGCACACCAGCAGTCCGACCACGGCCAGCCGGCCGCGGTACGGGCGGAAGAGCCGCACGATACGGCGCAGCTCGCGGGGCTGCCCGTCCGCAGCGGGGCGGCCGGAGGAGCCGCCGGCGGGGCCGGGGCGGCCAGCGCGGCCGGCCCGGCCGGCCGCCAGGGGCAGCGGGGTCGGGTCAGGGGTCCATACGGGTCCGTCAGGGCGCATGCGCCTCCTCCAGGGGATCGGTTCATCGAAGACTGAGGCTAGCTCATTGTTACCTAAGTTCACAATGAACCGCATCCTGATATCGTTCCCGGCATGAGCACCGCTTCCGCCCCTGCCCCAGAGCCCGGTCCGGCCCGCGCCCCGGACTCCGCAGCGGCCCCCGCTCCGGATTCCGCCGCGGACCCCGGCGCGGATGCGGACGGCCTGCTGGCCGAGCAGCTGCTGCGGCTGACCCGCCGGCTCCACCGCATCCAGAAGCGCCACCTGGAGCCGCTGGGCATCACCCCGGCCCAGTCCCGCCTGCTGCGCACGGTGGCCCACTACCACTCGGGGGCGGCGCTCGCGGCAGGCGGGCCGGGAGCGCCCCGGATGGCCGACCTGGCCGCCCGCCTGGAAGTGGTCCCGCGGGCGGTCACCAGCCTGGTGGACGGGCTGGAGGCGGCCGGCTGCGTGCGCCGCGTACCCGATCCGGCCAACCGCCGGGTGATCCGCATCGAGCTCACCGACACCGGCCGCGCCACGCTGAGGCAGCTGCGCAGCGCGCGCCGCACCGCGGCAGAGGAGATCCTGGCTCCGTTGACCGCCGGACAGCGCGAGGTGCTCGGCGGTCTGCTGACCGCTCTGGCCGAGGGGCCGGACTTCCGCTGCTGAGAAGGTGAGGGGCCGCCATGCCGCTGCTCGAGCCCAGGCCCGGAGCACTCCGCCCGCATTCCGTGGCGGGCCCCTCCCCCGACCGGGTCCCGGCCCACCGGGCGCACGGGACCCCGGAGGCCCTGCGCGCCGACCTGGCCGCACTGCTGGGCCCCGGCAAGGTGCTCGGCGAGATCTCGGACCTGGTGCGCTACGCCTCGGACGCCTCCCCGTACCGGTTCGTGCCGCAGGTGGTCGTGGTCGCCGAGGACATCGACGACGTCTCCGCGGTGCTGTCGTACGCGCACGGCAGGCAGCGGGAGGTGGTGTTCCGGGCGGCCGGCACCTCGCTCAACGGCCAGGCCCAGGGCGAGGACATCCTCGTCGACGTCCGCCGGCACTGGGCCGGCGCCGAGGTCGAGGACGGGGGGCGGCGGATCCGGCTGCGGCCGGGCACCACGGTCGCGCGGGCCAACGCCGCGCTGGTCCGGTACGGCCGGGTGCTGGGCCCCGACCCGGCCAGCGCCATCGCCTGCACGGTCGGCGGGGTGGTCGCCAACAACGCCTCCGGCATGACCGCGGGCACCGCCCGCAGCGCGTACCGCACCCTGTCCTCCCTCACCTTCGTCCTGCCGGGCGGCACGGTCGTGGACACCGCCGACCCGCTGGCCGACGAGGAGCTGGCCCGCGCCGAACCCGCCCTGTGCGCGGGGCTGCTGGCCGTGAAGGCGGAGATCGAGGCGGATCCGGAGCTGGCGGCACGCATCCGCGCCAAACACGCGATCAAGAACACCAACGGCTACCGGCTCGACGCCTACCTGGACGGGAACACCCCGGTCGAGATCCTGCGGGGGCTGATGGTCGGCTCCGAGGGCACCTTCGGCTTCATCTCGGAGGTGGTCTTCGACACGCTCCCGCTGGACCGCGAACTCTCCAGCGCCCTGCTGTTCTTCCCCTCGCTGCCCGCGGCGGCCGCCGCGGTGCCGCTGTTCAACGAGGCGGGCGCGCTGGCCGTCGAGCTCATGGACGGGAACACCCTGCGGGCCTCCGTCAGCGTCGCCGGCGTACCCGCCGACTGGGCGGCGCTGCCCAGGGACACCACGGCGCTGCTCGTGGAGTTCCGGGCCCCCGACGCGGCGGCGCGCCAGGAGTACGAGCGCCGGGCCGCGGAGGTCCTGGCGGGGCTGGAGCTGGTGGCCCCCGTACCCTCCGTGACCAACGCCTTCACCCGCGACCCCGCCGAGATCGCCGGGTACTGGAAGGCCCGCAAGGCCTTCGTGACGGCCGTCGGCGGGGCCCGCCCGTCCGGCACCACCCTGATCACGGAGGACTTCGCCGTACCGCCCGCCCGGCTCGCCGAGGCCTGCGCCGCACTGCTCTCCCTCCAGGCCGAGCACGGCTTCGACGCGGCCGTCGCGGGGCACGCGGCCCACGGGAACCTGCACTTCCTGCTGGCGTTCGACGCGGCGCGGCCCGCGGACGTGGCCCGCTACGCGGCCTTCATGGAGGCCTTCTGCCGGCTGACCGTGGAGCGGTTCGACGGCTCCCTCAAAGCGGAGCACGCCACCGGGCGCAATATCGCCCCCTTCCTCGAACTGGAGTGGGGCCCCGCCGCCACCGCCCTGATGTGGCGCACGAAGCAGCTCATCGACCCCGACGGGGTGCTCGCCCCGCGGATCGTGCTCGACCGCGATCCGCAGGCGCACCTGCGGGGGCTCAAGACCATCCCGCAGGTGGAGGCCATCGGGGACCCCTGCATCGAGTGCGGGTTCTGCGAACCCACCTGCCCCAGCCGCGACCTGACGACCACTCCGCGCCAGCGGATCGTGCTGCGCCGCGAGATGATGCGCCAGCAGCCCGGCTCGCCCGTGCTGGACGGGCTGCTGGCCGCGTACGGGTACGACGCCGTGGACACCTGCGCCGGGGACTCGACCTGCAGGCTGGCCTGCCCGGTGGGCATCGACACGGGCGCGCTCATGAAGGAGTTCCGGCAGGAGCGGCACAGCCCCCGCGAGGAGCGGGCCGCCGCCCTGGCCGCCCGGAACTTCAAGGCCGTGGAGGCCTCGGCGCGGCTGGCGGTCGCGGCCGCCGCGCGCATCACCGGCGCTGTCGGCGACGCCCCGCTCGCCGCCGTGACGGCCGCCGCCCGCAGGGCCGTGCGGCCGGACCTCGTACCGCAGTGGCTGCCGCAGATCCCGGGCGCGGCCGCCCGCCGCCTCCCCGCGACCGACCGGGTGGGGGCTGCCGCGGTCTACTACCCGGCCTGCGTGAACCGGATCTTCGGGGAGACCCGGGAGCCGACAGGGGAAGGGGCGGGCGGGACGGGGCCCTCGCTGCCCGAGGCCGTGGTGGCGGTCTCGGAGCGGGCGGGCCGGCCCGTGTGGATCCCCGCCGACACCGCGGGGACCTGCTGCGCGACGATCTGGCACTCCAAGGGGTACGCGGCCGGGAACCGGCTGATGGCCAACCGGATCGTGGAGGCGGCCTGGGGCTGGACCGCCGGCGGCAGGCTCCCGCTGGTCGTGGACGCCTCGTCCTGCACCCTCGGCATCGCGCACGAGGTGGTGCCGTACCTCACGGACGACAACCGCGCGCTGCACGCCGAACTGACCGTCGTCGACTCGGTGGTCTGGGCGGCGGAGCTGCTGCCGCTGCTGACGGTCCGGCGCCGGATCGGGTCGGCCGTGGTGCACCCGACCTGCTCGATGCTGCACCTGGGAGCGGAGGAGCAGCTGCGGGCCGTGGCCGAGGCCTGTGCGGAGGAGGTCGTCGTCCCGCAGGACGCCGGGTGCTGCGCCTTCGCGGGCGACCGGGGCATGCTGCACCCGGAGCTGACCGCCGCGGCCACCGGACCGGAGGCGGCCGAGGTCACGGCGCGACCCTTCGACGCGCACCTGTCGGCCAACCGGATGTGCGAGGTGGGCATGGACCGCGCGACCGGGCGCAGCTACCACTCGGTGCTGCTGGAACTGGAGCGGGCCACCCGGCCCTGACGCCGGAAAATCAATTGCACCGGATGGGTCCGGAAGGCGAACCTTGCACGGTTTGGAACTCCCGACCGAGCCATGGGGCGTCATGCAGATCAGCGATCTTCCGTATCCGGATCCCGGGGTTCCGGACGTCCGTTCGGGCCCCCGGTTCCTCCTGTGGCTCGGCCGCAACCAGCTGGGCGGCCAGTTCAGGAGCCTGGCCTGGGGGCTGCTGCACCACTGCGGCATCGCCGGGCTGCCGTTCGCGGTCGGGCTGGGCGTCGAGGCGGTCGTGGACCGCGACGGCGGCCGGCTCGCCCTGGTCGGCGGGCTCATCGTGCTGCTCGGCATCGCGATCTCGCTCGGCGACACGATGCTGCACCGGACGGCGGTCACCAACTGGATCACCGCCTCGGCCCGGGTGCAGCAGCTGCTGGCCCGCAAGACCGCCGAGCTGGGCGCCGCGCTGACCCGCCGGGTCGCGGCGGGCGAGGTCGTGGCGGTCTCCACGGGCGACGTGGAGAAGATCGGCTGGTTCGTCGAGGCGGTCTCGCGCTTCCTCGCCGCGGCGCTCGCCGTGGTCGCGGTCTGCGTGGCGCTGCTCGTGTACGCGCCCGCCCTCGGCGTGGTCGTGGCCGTGGGCGTGCCGGTGCTGGCGCTTGCGGTGCTGCCGCTGCTGCCCAGGGCCACGCAGCGGGCCGACGTACAGCGCGAGAAGGCGGGGCGGGCCACCGAGCTGGCCTCGGACACCGTCGCGGGGCTGCGCGTCCTGCGCGGCATCGGCGGCGAGGAGCTCTTCCTCGGGCGTTACCGGGAGGCCTCGCAGGAGGTCCGCAAGGCCTCGGTGCACAGCGCCCGGATGTGGGCGGTGATCTCCGCGGTGCAGGTGCTGCTCCCCGGGCTGCTGCTCCTTTCCGTGGTCGGGTACGGCTCAGGGCTGGTGACGGACGGCCGCATCACGGTGGGCGAACTGGTCGCGGTGTTCAGCGCGGTGGCGCTGATGATGTACCCGCTGCGGCACTTCGAGGAGATCGCGATGGCGTACTCCTTCTCGCGGCCCTCGGCGAAACGGGCGGCGCGGGTGCTGGCGCTGACGCGCACGGAGCAGGACGCGGAGCGGCCCGGGCCCGCGGGCGGATGGGCGGACGCCGGCCCGGCTCCGGTTGCGGGCCCGGCTGCCGGGCCGCCCGGGGTCGGTCTTCCCGAGGGCGGTCTTCCCGAAGGCGACCTGTACGACCCCGCGACCGGGGTGCTGGCCCCCGCGGGCCGGTTCACGGCCGTGGTGTGCGGGGATCCGGACCTGGCCGGGCGGCTCGCCGAGCGGCTCGGGGGCCATCCCGCCGAGGCCGACGGCTCGCCCTCCGTGCTGCTGGGCGGGGTCGCGCTCGACTCCCTGGAGCTGGAGGCGGCCCGTACGGCCGTACTCGTCCAGGACAAGGACCCCGTACTGCTGTCGGGGACCCTGGCCGAACTGCTCGCGGTGCCCTCCTCGGGCGCGGTCGCGGCCTCGCGGGCCCTTGCGGCCGCGCAGTGCGCGGACGTGCTCGACGCCCTGCTGCAGTCCGCCCCGGACGGGGTCACCGACCCGATGGACGCGCACCTCACCGAGCGCGGGCGCTCCCTGTCCGGCGGGCAGCGGCAGCGGCTGGCGCTGGCGCGTTCGCTGGTGACCGACCCCGGGGTGCTGGTGCTGGACGAGCCGACCTCCGCGGTCGACTCGCACACGGAGGCGCGGATCGCCGAGGGCGTCGCGGCCCTGCGGGCGGGCCGGACCACGGTGGTCCTGGCCTCGTCTCCGCTGCTGCTGGACCGGGCGGAGCGGGTGGTGCTGGTCCACGAGGGCACCGCGGTGGCCTCCGGCACGCACCGGGAGCTGCTGGCGGCCGAGCCGCGCTACCGGGCCGTGGTCACCCGCGAGACCGAGGAGGAGCAGCGGGCGGCTGCGGCGACGGGAGCTGCCGGACGGGCGGGAACGCCCGGGTACGGCCTCGACGGTGCGGCCCGCCTGGACGCCCCGGACGGCCCGGACGGCGGACTGCGCGGCCTGGAGCGGCCGAAGGAGCTCGCCGGGCTGAAGGAACTGACGGAGATCGAGGAGTCGGCATGATCGGCGTGGCGCCCCCGGAGTACGACCCCGCGGCCCCTGAATCGGCGGCCACCCTGCCGGTGGCCTCCCCGGCCACGGTGCGTGTGTACGTCCGCGGACTGCTGCGGCGCCACCGCCGCGCGTTCGTCCTGCTGGTATCGGCGAACGCGGTCGCGGTGATCGCCTCGATGGCGGGCCCGTACCTGCTGGGCCGGGTCGTCGACGACCTGGCCGCCGGGGTCCGGGACCTGCCGCTGGGGCAGGTGACGGCCCTGTTCGCGGCGGCACTGGTCGTGCAGACCGTGTTCGTGCGCATGGTGCGGCTGCGCGGTGCGGTACTTGGCGAGGAGATGCTCGCGGACCTGCGCGAGGACTTCCTCGTCCGCTCGGTCCGGCTGCCCCCGGGCGTCCTGGAGCGGGCGGGTACCGGTGATCTGCTGTCCCGGATCACCACCGACGTGGACCGCCTGGCCAACGCGATGCGGGAGGCCGTGCCGCAGCTCGCGATCGGCGTGGTGTGGGCGGTGCTGCTGTACGGGGCGCTGGCCGTGACGGCGCCGCCGCTGGCGCTGGCCGCGCTGCTCGCGCTGCCGGTGCTGGTGGTCGGCTGCCGCTGGTACTTCCGGCGGGCACCCTCGGCGTACCGCTCGGAGTCCGCGGGGTACGCGGCCGTCGCCGCGGCGCTCACCGAGACGGTGGACGCGGGCCGCACGGTCGAGGCGCACCGGCTGGGGAGCCGGCGCATCGAGCTGTCGGAGCAGCGGATCCGCGAGTGGACGGCCTGGGAGCGGTACACGCTGTTCCTGCGGTCGGTGCTCTTCCCCGTGATCAACACCACGTACGTGACCATCATCGGCGCCGTGCTCGTGATCGGCGGGGCCTGTGTGATCCAGGGCTGGATGACCATCGGCCAGCTGGCCACGGGCGCGCTGCTGGCGCAGATGATGGTGGATCCGCTCGGGCTGATCCTGCGCTGGTACGACGAACTGCAGATCGCGCAGGTGTCGATCGCCCGGCTGGTCGGTGTGCGGGACATCGAGCCGGACGCCGGTGACGCGGAACTGGCTCCGCAGGGCCGGGAGGTGAGGGCCGAGGAGGTGCGCTTCGGGTACCGGGAGGGCGTGGACGTCCTGCACCGGGTCTCGATGAGCGTGCCGCCGGGCACCCGGATGGCGCTCGTGGGGCCTTCGGGGGCCGGGAAGTCCACGCTGGGCCGGCTGCTCGCGGGGATCTACGCCCCGCGGGCGGGCGGGGTGACCCTCGGCGGGGCGGAGCTGTCCCGGATGTCGGCGGAGCGGGTGCGCGAGCACGTGGCGCTGGTCAACCAGGAGCACCACGTGTTCGTGGGGTCCCTGCGCGACAACCTGCGGCTGGCCCGGGAGGACGCCGGTGACGCCGAGCTGTGGGCGGCGCTGGGGGCGGTGGACGCGGACGGCTGGGCGCGGGCCCTGGACGAGGGGCTCGACACCGAGGTGGGTTCGGGCGGCAGTGCGCTGACCCCGGCCCAGGCCCAGCAGATCGCGCTGGCCCGGCTGGTGCTGGCGGATCCGCACACGCTGGTGCTGGACGAGGCGACCTCGCTGCTGGACCCGCGGGCGGCGCGCCATCTGGAGCGCTCGCTGGCGCGGGTGCTGGACGGCCGTACGGTCATCGCGATCGCGCACCGGCTGCACACGGCGCACGACGCCGATGTGATCGCGGTGGTGGAGGACGGCCGGATCAGCGAACTGGGCAGCCACGAGGAGTTGGTGGCGGCGGGCGGCCCGTACGCGGCCCTGTGGCGGTCCTGGCACGGCTGACACCCGCCTGCTGCCCGGACCCGCTGGGGTCCGGGCGGCCACCGGCGTCCTTCCTGCGGGGCTCCCCCAGGGGCTGTCCCCGACGGCCCGCGGGGACGGCGCCGGCGTCCTGCGGTCCGGCGGCTGAGGCCCGGGCCGCAGGGGAGGGGTCAGATCAGGTTGAGTGCGGCGGCCCCGCCGGCGCCGCCGAGCAGCATGAACACCGGCATGAGCAGCTTGAGCTCGACCCAGCTGCCGGCCCGGAAGCGCATCGCCTTGGGCGGGCCGAGGGGGTACCAGCGCTTGCCCGCGATCGGGATCGGCCACAGGACCGGGCAGCCGGAGACGGTCAGGGCGTCCCCGATGTCGTGGACCAGTGCGCCGAGCACCACGGGCAGGCCCAGCCAGAGGTACTCCTGCCCGGGGCCGGTGAAGAGCCAGCCCGCCCCGTTGCCCGGCTCGGCGAGCACGCCCGCCAGGATCCAGGCGCTGGTCGCGCCGAGGAGCCAGACCAGCACGTCGCTCGACATCCGGGCCGCGCGCCACAGCAGTCCCTCGACCGCCAGCACCAGGTGGACGAAGAGCAGGGCGAGGACGCCCCAGCGCTCCGCGGTCACGGCGAGGGCCGAGGAGCCCGCTCCGATCAGCACCGCCCAGACCCAGGTGTGCGTCAGGGTCCGGTGTCCGCCGGAGCGGCGCGGGTCGCGCGGGGTGCGGGTGGCCTTGTAGACGGCGTACGAGATCTTGTCGACCACCTCGCACAGCCCCCGCGACAGCGGGCCGAAGGCCCGGGAGATCGTGGCGGACTTGTGGTCCAGGTCGGGGGCCAGCGCGGCTCCCGCGCAGATCAGGGCGCCGACGACGAGCACGGGCCAGGGCATCGGGTGCCCGGCGGCCGCGGCCGCCGCCCCCACCCCCAGCCACGCCGCCGCGCCGGAAAGGGAGTGCGCCGGTCCCATCATCTGCTCGTACCCGCCCCAGGTCTGTGGTGTTGGGGCCCGGTCGGCGTACGCCGTCGGGCCCAGCCGACGGACCAGGGTACCTGCGATGATCTTCGTACCGTCCGCCGGTTCCCTCTTCCGGGGAGAAGCCAGGCAAGATGGGGGCGTGACCCTCATTGATCAGCTGCCGCCGAACGCCGACCCCGACGCCCTCTTCGAGGCCTTCTCCTCGTGGGCGGAGGACCAGGGCATCTCCCTGTACCCGGCTCAGGAGGAGGCGCTCATCGAGGTGGTCTCCGCGGCGAACGTCATCCTGTCCACCCCGACGGGCTCCGGGAAGAGCCTGGTGGCCGCGGGCGCCCACTTCACCGCCCTGGCCCAGGACAAGGTCACCTTCTACACCGCGCCCATCAAGGCGCTGGTCTCGGAGAAGTTCTTCGACCTGTGCAAGCTCTTCGGCACCGAGAACGTCGGCATGCTCACCGGCGACGCCTCGGTCAACGCGGACGCCCCGGTGATCTGCTGCACCGCCGAGGTCCTCGCTTCGATCGCCCTGCGCGACGGCAGGCACGCCGACATCGGCCAGGTCGTCATGGACGAGTTCCACTTCTACGCCGAGCAGGACCGCGGCTGGGCCTGGCAGATCCCCCTCCTGGAGCTCCCCCAGGCGCAGTTCGTGCTCATGTCGGCCACCCTCGGCGACGTGAAGCGCTTCGAGGAGGACCTGACCCGCCGCACCGGCCGCCCCACCTCCGTGGTCCGCTCCGCGACCCGCCCCGTCCCGCTCTCGTACGAGTACGTGACCACCCCCATCACGGACACGATCACCGAGCTGCTGGAGACCCGGCAGGCCCCGGTCTACATCGTGCACTTCACGCAGGCGCAGGCCGTCGAGCGGGCCCAGTCGCTGATGAGCATCAACATGTGCACCCGCGAGGAGAAGGACAAGATCGCCGAGCTGATCGGCAACTTCCGCTTCACGACCAAGTTCGGCCGCAACCTGTCCCGGTACGTGCGCCACGGCATCGGCGTGCACCACGCCGGAATGCTGCCCAAGTACCGGCGCCTGGTGGAGAAGCTGGCCCAGGCGGGCATGCTGAAGGTCATCTGCGGCACCGACACGCTGGGCGTGGGCGTCAACGTCCCCATCCGCACGGTGCTGTTCACCGCCCTCACCAAGTACGACGGCAACCGCGTCCGCACCCTGCGCGCCCGCGAGTTCCACCAGATCGCCGGGCGGGCCGGCCGGGCCGGCTTCGACACCGCGGGCTTCGTGGTGGCGCAGGCCCCCGAGCACGTCATCGAGAACGAGCGCGCCCTCGCTAAGGCGGGCGACGACCCGAAGAAGCGCCGCAAGGTCGTCCGCAAGAAGGCCCCCGAGGGCTTCGTCGCCTGGAGCGACACGACCTTCGAGAAGCTGATCGCCGCCGACCCTGAGCCGCTCACCTCGCGCTTCAAGGTCACCAACATCATGCTGCTGTCGGTGATCGCCCGTCCCGGCAACGCCTTCGAGGCGATGCGGCGGCTGCTGGAGGACAACCACGAGCCCCGCAAGGCCCAGCTGCGGCACATCCGGCGGGCCATCGCGATCTACCGGTCCCTGCTCGACGGCGGGGTGGTCGAGCAGCTCGACACCCCGGACGCCGAGGGCCGCACCATCCGCCTGACCGTGGACCTCCAGCAGGACTTCGCGCTGAACCAGCCGCTGTCCACCTTCGCGCTGGCCTCCTTCGAACTCCTCGACCCGGAGTCCCCCTCCTACGCCCTCGACATGGTCTCGGTCGTGGAGTCGACCCTGGACGACCCGCGCCAGATCCTCGCCGCCCAGCAGAACAAGGCCCGCGGCGAGGCCGTCAGCGCGATGAAGGCGGACGGGGTCGAGTACGAGGAGCGCATGGAGCGGCTCCAGGACATCTCCTATCCCAAGCCCCTCGAAGAGCTCCTGGTCCACGCCTACGACGTCTACCGCAAGAGCCACCCGTGGGTCGGCGACCACCCGGTCTCGCCCAAGTCGATCATCCGCGACATGTACGAGCGGGCGCTGACCTTCACGGAGTTCACCTCCGTGTACGAGCTCGCCCGCACCGAGGGCATCGTGCTGCGCTACCTGGCGAGCGCGTACAAGGCCCTGGACCACACCATCCCCGACGACCTGAAGTCGGAGGACCTGGAAGACCTCATCGCCTGGCTCGGCGAGATGGTCCGCCAGGTCGACTCCAGCCTGCTCGACGAGTGGGAGCAGCTGGCCAACCCGGAGCTGGAGAGCGCCGAGGAGGCCGTGGAGAAGGCCGACCAGGTCAAGCCGGTGACGGCGAACGCGCGGGCGTTCCGCGTGCTCGTGCGCAACGCCATGTTCCGCCGCGTGGAGCTGGCCGCCCTCGACCACGTCGAGGAGCTCGGCGAGCTGGACTCCGAGTCCGGCTGGGACGCGGACCGGTGGGGCGAGGCCATGGACGCGTACTGGGACGAGTACGAGGACCTGGGCACCGGGCCGGACGCCCGCGGCCCGAAGCTCCTCATGATCGAGGAGGACCCGGCGCACGGGCTGTGGCGCGTCCGGCAGACCTTCGCCGACCCGAACGGCGACCATGACTGGGGCATCGGCGCCGAGGTCGACCTCGCCGCCTCCGACGAGGAGGGCCGCGCCGTGATCCGCGTGACCTCCGTGGGACAGCTGTAAGCACGAGAGTGGAGGACGAGGGATGACGAACCCGGCCGAGAGACTGGTCGATCTGCTCGACCTGGAGCAGATCGAGGTCAACATCTTCCGTGGCCGCAGTCCGCAGGAGTCGCTCCAGCGCGTGTTCGGCGGCCAGGTCGCCGGGCAGGCGCTGGTCGCCGCCGGCCGCACCACCGAGGGGGACCGGCCGGTCCACTCCCTGCACGCGTACTTCCTGCGCCCCGGGATCCCCGGGGTGCCCATCGTGTACCAGGTGGAGCGGGTCCGGGACGGACGGTCCTTCACCACCCGCCGGGTCACCGCGGTCCAGCAGGGCCGCACGATCTTCAATCTCACCGCCTCCTTCCACCATCCCGAGGACGGCAGCATCGAGCACCAGCTGCCTCCCCGCCTCGACTTCCCCCACCCCGACGCGCTGCCGAAGGTCGCGGACGAGATCCGCGAGCACCTCGGGGCGCTGCCCGAGGCCCTGGAGCGGATGGCCCGCCGCCAGCCCTTCGACATCCGCTACGTGGACCGGCTCCGCTGGACCCCCGAGGAGCTCAAGGACGCCGATCCGCGCAGTGCCGTGTGGATGCGCGCCGTCGGCCCGCTGGGCGACGACCCGCTCGTGCACACCTGCGCCCTCACCTACGCCAGCGACATGACCCTCCTCGACGCCGTGCGCATCCCCGTGGAGCCGCTGTGGGGCGTGCGCGGTTTCGACATGGCCTCGCTCGACCACGCCATGTGGTTCCACCGGCCCTTCCGGGCGGACGAGTGGTTCCTGTACGACCAGGAGTCGCCCATCGCCCACGGCGGCCGGGGCCTGGCCCGCGGCCGCATCTACGACCTGGAGGGCCGCCTGCTGGTCTCCGTGGTCCAGGAGGGCCTGTTCCGGCCCTACTCCCCCGCCCCGACGAAGAACGGATGACCAGGCTCCGATGAGCTCCGCCCCCGCGTCCCCCTGCCCCTGCGGGCTGCCCGCCGCCTACGCGGACTGCTGCGGCCGCTTCCACTCCGGGGCCCGGCAGGCCCCCACCGCGGAGCTGCTGATGCGCTCGCGCTTCAGCGCCTTCGCCGTTGGCGACACCGCGTACCTGATGCGCTCCTGGCACCCCGACACCCGGCCGGGCCGGCTGGACCTGGACCCCGGGCAGCACTGGGAGCGGCTGGAGATCCTCGGCACCGAGCGCGGCGGGCTCTTCGAGACCGAGGGGGCGGTGGAGTTCCGCGCGCACTACCGCGAGGGCGGGCACGCGGGCTCACTGCACGAGCACAGCAGCTTCTCCCGACAGGGCGGGGCCTGGGTCTATGTGGGCCCCCTCTCGCCCGTCGTCTTCGACTGAGCGCTCGGCGGCCACGGCCGCGCGGACCAGCGCCTCCCCGAGACAGATCCGGTAGCGCAGCACTTCATCCGGCTCCCGGGCCCGCAGCAGCACCGCGGCCACCTCCGCGGGCCCGGGCCGGCCCGGGTGCCCGTACGGCGTACCGGGGGCGAGGGCGGTGAGGAGGGCCCGTACGGCCGGATCGGGCACGGCCCGGGCCAGCTCGGCGGGTCCCAGCAGCCAGGCGGGCACGGCGGCCCGCTCCCAGGGGTCCGCGCGCTGGCGCAGCAGGTCGCGCGCGTATCTCCACCGCCAGTTCGCCGCGCGCCGGTCGGCTCCGGCGGCGAGCGCCTCGCGATCTTCGAGCGGGAGCCGGCCCCTCAGCAGCTCCGGCCGCCGCCGGGCCAGGTCCCTGGCGTCCTCGGCGAGGTAGAGCCAGACCACGGCGCGGTAGCGGTTGATGCGGTAGGCGGCCGGGGTCAGGTGCCCGCAGCGGGCGAGCCGGGCGAACCGGGCCGCGCTGATGCCGATCAGTGCGGCGCCCGCGACCGTACCGACCGTGCGGACCTGCTCGCGCAGGGCTTCGGGGAAGCCCTCGGCGGCTCTCACCCGGTCCAGCTCCCCGCGGCCGTACCGCGGCCGCCCGTCCGGTCCGCGCGCGGACTGCGCCCGCACCAGCCCCAGCTGTACGGCCATCTCGAACTCGGCCCGCCTGAGGACCAGTTCGGCAGCGGCACGCGAACCGGCGAGCCCGCGGCCCACCGCCTCCCCGCCCGCCCCGCCCGCGCGCGCCCCTTCTGTGCCCGTCCCCGCGGCTCCCGCGCCTTCGACGCGCGTGCCTGCGGCCGTCCCGGGCCCCGTCTCCTGTGCAGCACTCCCCACCGTCACGGCAGTCCTCCCCCACCACGGGACGACGCCTGCACGCCGTCCGATTACTCTGTGTGAGGATCGTAACGCAGCGCAAAGACTTCCCGCCCGGCCTGTGGACAAGCCCGCGGGGCACCCGGGGAGCACGGGCCGCAGCGCCGCTGCAGCGGGCCGGCGGCTTCGGCGGCTCCGGCAGCGGGCGGCTATTCGAAGCGGTTGCGCTCCGCGACGCTCAGGTGCTCTCCCACCCGGTTGACCAGGAGAGTCATCTCGTACGCGACCTGGCCGATGTCTGCCTCCGCGGCGCTCAGCACGCACAGGCTGCTGCCCTCGCCCGCCGCCATGACGAAGAGGGCCCCGTCGTCGTACTCGACCATCGTCTGCCGCACCTGCCCGGCCCGGAAGTGAAGCCCGGACCCCTTCGCCAGGCTCTGCAGGCCCGCCGAGACCGCCGCGAGGTGCTCGGCGTCCGCCCGCTCCAGACTGCTGCTCGCGCCGGTCACCAGACCGTCGTTCGACAGCACCACCGCGTGCCGCACCTGGTGGACCCGCCGTGTCAGATCGTCCAGCAGCCAGTCGAGCTGCTTGTCCAGAGCCATCCCTGTCGTCCTCCCCGTTCGCGCGGTCGCCCCCGCCCCCGCGTCTGCGTTTCGCAAGCCTTGCCCACCAGCGGCTTTCGGGCAAGGAGGATGTCCCCTTGGCGAAGAGAATGACCAAAGAAGAGTGGCGGTGCGCCGGTCCCCATTCCACCCGAACCGGCAGACTCTGCGCACCGGGTGGGCGCACCGGTCCGCAGACCCGCCCGATCCGGTGCGTACCCGGCACGCCCGCACCCGCCTCCCCGAAGGAGGCGGCCCGCGTCAAGGGGCGGAATCCGGACCGCCGCCGTCCCGCTACCCCGGCCGCACCGGTTCGGGGCCGGGCGCGGCGGCCGGGGAGGCCGCGCCGACCGAGTCGAGCAGCCGCGCGGTGTGCACCCGGCCCGCGTACTCGACCAGCCTGATCAGCACCTCCTTGCCCGAGTCCCTGTCCCGGGCGTCGCAGAGCACCACCGGCGTCCCCCGGTCGAGGTCCAGGGCGAGCGACACCTCGTGCGCCCCGTACGTGCGGGCGCCGGGGAAGCAGTTCACGGCCACGACGAAGGGGATGCGGCGGTGCTCGAAGTAGTCCACGGCGGGGAAGCAGTCCTCCAGGCGCCGGGTGTCGGCGAGGACCACGGCGCCCAGCGCCCCCTGCGACAGCTCGTCCCACAGGAACCAGAAGCGGTCCTGGCCCGGGGTCCCGAAGAGGTAGAGGGAGAGCCCCGACCTGATCGTGATCCGCCCGAAGTCCATGGCCACCGTCGTCGTGGCCTTCTGGTCCACCCCTCCCGTGTCGTCGATCCGCTCCCCCGCCTCGCTGAGGAGCTCCTCGGTCCGCAGCGGTCGGATCTCGCTCACGGCACCGACCAGCGTGGTCTTCCCGACCCCGAAACCGCCCGCCACCAGGATCTTCAGTGCGAGCGCCAGCGGCTCCGCGGCCGCGGGTCCGCCCTGGTCTCCCATGCCTCTCGCTCCCGTCACAGCGCCCTCAACCCCTCGATGACTTCCCGCAGGATCCGTTCGTCAGGCAGTTGCGCGGGCGGTACGGGCCGGCTCACCCGTACGTGCCCGCCCTCCAGCAGGTCTCCCAGGAGCACCCGTACGACCCCGACCGGCAGGTCCGCGTCGGCGGACAGTTCGGCCACGGACTGGGTCTCCGACCGGCACAGCGCCAGCAAGGCGCGGTGTTCGGGCCCGAGCAGCGACTCGTCCGCCCCGCCGCTGCCCGCCGGGTCCACCACCACGAGCGCGATGAGGTCGAAGCGCACCCCGCTCGGTCCCGGTTTGGTCCGGCCGCCGGTCATCGCGTACGGGCGTACCAGCGGGCCGGCCTCGGCGTCGTACCACCGGTCCGCTCCCGGCCGCCCGGCGGTCCCGGCCGCCGCCGGCCCGCCCTCCCTGTGCCCGGTCATGTGCGGGGCCGCCCTCAGCCGGCGGCGGGGGGATGGGCGGCGAACCGCGGGGGCGTGTACAGGTGCTCGCCGACCCTCTTGACCAGGCGGGCCATCTCGTAGGCGATGAGGCCGATGTCGGCGGAGGCGGCGCTGAGCACCGCGAGGCAGGAGCCGTCGCCCGCGGCCGCCACGAAGAGGAAGCCGTCGTCCATCTCCACCATCGTCTGGCGCACGCCGCCCGCCCCGAAATGCCGTCCGGCGCCCTTGGCGAGGCTGTTGAACCCGGAGGCGACGGCGGCCAGGTGCTCGGCGTCCTCGCGGCTCAGCGCGCTGGACGCGCCCACGGCCAGCCCGTCGTTGGACAGCACCACCGCGTGCCGCACCTCACGGACCCGGCTGACCATGTCGTCCAGCAGCCAGTCCAGTTCCCCGGACCGCCGCGGGCCGTCCCGGTCGATTCTCTGGTGCTCCATCACGACTCATCTCCTTCGCTGACTGGGGGGGTGCCGTCCGACGCGCCGCGGGCCCAGCCGTCGCGGTACGCCGTCATGCGGGCCCGGGCCTCCTCGGGGCTGCGGCCGGGCGGGTCCTCGGGCGCGGCCGAGGGGGCGGGGCGGGCGGGCGCGGGGGCCTCGCGCAGCTGGGGCACGAGGCTGGCCTGCCGGACCCGGCGGGGCAGTTGGGTGACCCCGGGCGGGAGGACGCCGGGCGGCTCCCCGCCCGGGGTGGCGGACGTGCGCGGGGCCGGGCCGCCCGAGCCGCCGGGCCCGCGCGGCCGGAGCGTGGCCACAGGGGCCGGGGGCTGCTCCGCGGGCCCGCCCGCGGCCGGTCCCGGCGCACCGCCGGACCCGGTGCGGGCGGGCGGTACGGCCACGGGTCCGCGCGGAGGCTTCCGTACGGCGGGCTCCTCCTGGACCGCGACGGGACCGGTGGGGCGTCCGGCCGGAGCAGCCTCGGGCCGGGCCGACGGGGCCGCTGCGGGCGGGGCCGTCGCGGGCGCGGGTACGGCCCCGGATGCCGGTGCGGCGGCGGAGGGGACGGGGGACGGGACGGGCGGCACGACGGTCGACGGGGCAGGTGCCGCGAGGGGGGCGGCAACGGACGGCGGGGCGGCCGGATTGGCCGGAGGGGCCAACGGTGCCGCAGCAGCGGACCGCGCGCCCGCGGGTGCGCCGGCCGGAACAGGTTCCTCCGCTCCCGCACCCGCACCCGCCCGGAAGCGCTCCGGCGCGCGCCCGGCCTCCCCGTCCCTGCCTTCCCCGCCTCCCCTGCCTTCCCCGCCTTCCCGGTCTTCCCGGCCTTGCGAAGTCCGCCCGGCGCCCCGCTCCCCGCCGGGTTCGGGCCGCGCGCCCTCCCCGGACGGGAGGGCCGCCTGGAGCAGGGAGTTCGGGAGCAGGACGACAGCCGTCGTCCCTCCGTACGGGGAGGTGCGCAGGTGCACCCGCACCCCGTGCCGCGCGGCGAGCCGGCTGACCACGAACAGTCCGAGCCGGTCGCTGTCGAACAGGTCGAGGGCCTCCGACTGCTCGATGCGCCGGTTGGCCTCGGCCAGTGATTCACGGCCCATGCCCAGACCCCGGTCCTCGACCTCCAGCACGTACCCGGTCCCCACGGATTCCCCGCTGACGCGGACCTTGGTGTGCGGGGGCGAGAACTGGGCGGCGTTCTCGACCAGTTCGGCGAGGAGGTGCGTGAGGTCCGCGACGGCCGCGCCGACGACGGCGGCCTCCTCCAGCTGGCGCATCTCGACGCGCGGGTAGTCCTCGATCTCGGAGACGGCGGCGCGTACGACGTTGGTCAGGGGGACCGGCATCCGCCAGGCCCGGCCGGGGGCCGCGCCGGAGAGGATGATGAGGCTCTCGGCGTGCCTGCGCATGCGCGTGGTGAGGTGGTCGAGGCGGAACAGGTCGCCCAGCTCGTTGGGGTCGTCCGCGCGGCGCTCCATGGCGTCGAGCAGGCTGAGCTGGCGGTGGACCAGCACCTGGCTGCGGCGGGCGAGGTTGACGAAGACCCCGGAGATCCCGCTGGCGAGCTCGGCGCGTTCGACGGCGGCGCTGAGCGCGGCCCGGTGGACGGTGGCCAGTGCCGCGCCGACCTGCGCGATCTCGTCCTCGGCAGGCGGCGGTGCGGGGGCCTCGGCGGCCACGTCGATCTCCTCGCCCGCGCGCAGCCTGGTCATGGCACCGGGGAGTTTGCGGTGGGCGATGTCCAGGGCTCCGTTGCGCAGCGAGACGAGTTCCACGACCAGGGCGCGGCCGATGCGCACGGAGATGGCCAGGGACGCCGCCACGGCTGCGAGGCCCAGCAGGACCGCTGCCCCGGCGGATCCGACCAGGCCCTCGGCGAGCGGGTCCGCCTCGTCGGCGGCCTGCTGCCAGGCGGAGGCCTCGATCTCGCGCATGGTGGTGGCGACCTGCTCGGCGGCCGTGTCCCAGGCGGCCGGAACGGTACGGTCCGCCCGGGCCTGCGCCTGGGCGCGGACCTCTTCGGCCTCGGCGTCCCCGGCTGCCGGGCCCTCGCTCCGGCCCGCGCCCTCCCCGTCCCCGCTGCCGGCGCCCTTCGGCTCGTCGCGTACCGCCCCTGCGGCGAGCAGCCGGTCCTCCGCCGTCACGAGCGCGGCGTACGCGGCGCCCTGGGCCGTGGTGCGCCAGGCGGCCCGCTGGTCCTCCGGGAGGTCGGCGGCAGCGGCCTCGGTCAGGATGCGGCGGCTCTCGGCGGCCGCGGTGAAGCGGCGCAGCTCGGCGGCGGTGAGGGGGGTGCCGCCGGCCCGGCCGGCGAGCAGGGCGTCCTCGCGGGCCAGCTGCTCGGCGGCGCGCCCGAATTCGACGAGGACCCGGGCGCCGGCCCCGCCCGCCGCGCTGCCGTCGCCGCCCCCGGAGAGACTGCCGCTGACGGCGAACGCGGCTCCGATGACCTCCGTGTACGCCGTGAAGGCCGCGTCCGGGGTGGCCGTGCGCGCGGTGACCTCCTTGCGCGCGCCTGCGAGGGCGTCCACGGCGTTGATGAACTGCCGCAGGGCGCGGGCCACGGCCGGCGGATGGTCGCCGGAGTCGGCGACCGTGTGCCGGCTGCCCAGCCGGAGGCGGGCGACGGCTGCGTCGGTGCGGCGGGCCCGGCTCTCCAGGACGTCCCCCCGGGCCCCGCCGGGGGCGGCCAGGAACCGTACCGCTGCTCGGCGCTCGGCCTGGAGTTCGGCGACGGCCCCGGCGACAGGGGTCCTGATCTCCTCGTTGACCTGCTGGATCCGGCTGAGCCGGGCCACGTCCTGGGCGGTGCTGACGGTGGCGAAGGCCCAGAGCGCGAGCAGGGAGACCACGGGCACCATCAGCAGGGACACGATCTTCGCGCGGACGCTGCCGGGGCGCAGGTGCTGGAGCCCCCGCGGGGCGGCGGTGGGGGCGGGCGCAGGGGGCGCGGGGGCGGCCGGCCCGGTGGGGGCCGGGCCCCCGCGGGGGCGCGCGGAGGCTCCCGCAGCGCTGAAGGGGTGGGGGCCGGGGGCGGCCGGGGCCGGTGCCGCGGGGCCGCGGGACAGTTCGGCCAGGTCCTCCTGGGCCGGGGGGCCGGCGTGCGCGCGTCGGCCGCGCGCCGGGGGCGCGGGCGGCCGGGACGGCGGTGCGTCCGGTGTCCTGCGTGGTGTGCGCATGGGCTCCTCGTTCCGGATGGCGGTGCGGGTGGCGCGTTGTGGTGCGGGTGGTGCCAGTGGTGTGGGCGGCGCGGGGGCGCGGGGGGCGCGTGTGGGGCGCGGGGGTGTGCGGAGGAGTACGGGCTGCGGGTCGGGGGGACAGGATGGGGAGGGAGGGGTGGAGGGGGTGGCGCTCAGGGGGTCGGGGATACGGAGGGGGTCCTCGTGGCCCGTTCGCCGAGTCGGCGTGCCGTCTCGGAGGCCGCGCGTTCGTCGGCGGTCGGGGAGAGCGCGACGAAGGCGGAGGTGAGGAAGAGGTAGGAGCCGAGGCCGACGGCGAGGGGGAAGATGAACTGCATGGCCGTGGCCCCCGGGAGGGCCGCGTCGGAGGGGGCGACCTCGACGCTGACGGCGAGCATTCCGGTGTAGTGCATGCTGCTGACCGCCGCGCCCATGACGAGCGAGGCGACGGCCACGGCCACCGGCGACTTGATGTTCAGCGCCGCCCACAGGGCGGCCGTGGCGGCGATGACGGCGATCGTGACGGACAGGCCCACGACGAACGGGTCGTAGTGCACGGCGCCGTGCAGCCGCAGGGCGGCCATGCCCAGGTAGTGCATGGAGGCGACCCCGAGTCCGGTGGTGAGGCCGCCGAGGACGAGGGCGCGTCCGCGGTCGCGCCCGTAGCCGACGGCGAACACGCCGGCGCCGACGACGGCCATGGCCACGAGGAGGCTCAGGATGGTCAGCGGCACGTTGTAGTGGATCTCGGTGCCGGTGACACTGAAGCCGAGCATGGCCACGAAGTGCATGGTCCAGATGCCGGTGCCGAGGGCGGAGGCCGCGGTGAGGAGCCAGTTGCGGCGGGTGCGTCCGGTGGCCGCGAGGGCGCGGACGGTGCAGCGCAGCCCGAGGGCGGCGCCGATGGCGGCCATCACGTACGACAGCACGGGGGTGAGCCAGCCGAAGGCTGCGTGGTCCAGGTGTCCCATGGCCCCGGGACGCTAGTCCGGGTGAGGGCGTGAACAAGGGGCGCATTTCGAAAGCTGATGGAATATGACAGAGATACGGTCGTAGACGATCACACGCGGTGTCATCCGATGCACCGTATGTAGGCGAGCCCCGTGGGGGATCATGGGCGCATGAGCGAAGACCGCACGGAAGTACAGGAGTTCTTCGGGAGCCGGGCCGACGGCTGGGACGACCGGTTCCCCGACGACGGCCCCAAGTTCGCCGCGGGCGTCCGCGAACTGGGCCTGGAGCGGGGCGCCCGGGTGCTCGACGCCGGGTGCGGCACGGGGCGCGCGCTGCCCTACCTGCGCGAGGCCGTGGGCCCGCAGGGCACGGTGATCGGCCTCGACCTGACCCCGCAGATGCTGGCGCGGGCGGAGCGCGCGGGCCGGGGCGCCGCGGCCCGGCTGCTCCTCGGCGACGTGGCCCGGCTGCCGCTGCGCGCGGACTCGCTCGACGCCGTGTTCGCGGCCGGACTGATCGCGCACCTGCCCGATCCGGCGCGCAACCTCGCCGAGCTGGCCCGGGTCGTCCGGCCGGGCGGGCGGCTCGCCCTCTTCCACTCGGTCGGGCGCCGGGCGCTCGCGGCGCGCCACGGCCGGCAGATCACGCCGGACGACCTCCGCGCGGAGCACAACCTCGCCCCGCTGCTGGCCGGTTCGGGCTGGGAGATGGTGTCGTACGCCGACGAGGACGAGCGCTTCCTCGCCCTGGCCGTGCGCCGGGCCGGGGCCTGAGCGGTCCGGATCGTGCAGCGAGCGGCCTACTCCGGCGCCGGGCCGCCGGGCCTCGGTACGGGGCAGCCTCCCCGGCCGGGGACCGGCCAGGTGCCGAGTGCGGAGACGGCGTACCCGTCCGGGTAGCCCTTGATCTCGGGGTTCTGGCGGGCGTAGTGCGGGCGGGTGCGCGGCGGGAGCAGGCGTACGGCCCGGCCGCGCAGCCGCAGCGCACCCCTGACCAGTGAGCGGACCGCGGGCCGGGGCTGCTCGTAGTGGAAGGCAGCGAGCAGGGGCTCGTCGAGGAGGGCCAGGCTCGCCGAGCGCAGCAGCGGGGCGAGCGGGGCCGGATACCAGGAGGCCATCAGGGCGAGGGTGGCGTCGGAGACGGCGCGGCCGCCCTCGTCCCAGCCGAAGTGCGCGGCCTCGTAGGAGTCGAGGAAGCGCTCGAACTCCCCGAAGTCCGCGGGGATGTCCTGGATGCCCATGTGCCGCCCGAGCTCGGCGTAGTAGCGGGCGGCCGCCTGCTTCTCGTGCTCCGTCAGCCGGCGCCAGCCGTAGGCGTCGATCCAGCGGGCGGGGACGACCACGAACGTGCACAGGACGTAGCGCATGTCGTCGTTCGAGATGGCGTAGCTGCGGTGCATCTGGTTGATGCGGCGGATCGCCGTGCGGCCGGTCCCGCTGTCGAAGCCGTGCTCGATCACGGAGTCGAGCAGCAGCGCCGTGTCGTCGTAGCGCTTCTGGGGGCGGCTGGTGAACTCGGCCGTGTCCGCGAGCAGGCGGCCGATGCTCGGGACCGCGTACGTGCGGTAGAGGGCCAGTTCGAGGGCGCGGGTGTAGTCCCACGGGAACTCGCAGGTCGCGGTGAGCCGGTAGATCGCCAGGAAGTCCTTCTCCGGGTCGAGCCGCAGGATCTCCCTGAGCCGGTCGTAACGCTGCACCGTACTGTCCCCTCCCGTGCCGGAGGGCCCACTCTACGTGCGGGTACGTCCGCGGCGACAGCCGGAACTCCCTCTTCGGCGGCCTCTCGACGGCCGGGTTACCCACTGGTTAGGGTGCGCCGACGAACAGCTTCGGGAGGGCGCGTGGCGGACACGGAGACGGGCCGGGCGGACGGGGGCGCGGCCGGGCGGGACGGCGGGGGTACGGCCGGGCCGGACGACGGGGGTGCGCTGTACGTGCTGTCGGCGCTGCTGCTCACGCCCGCGCGGTTCCCCGGGGTCCTCGGCGACGACTTCCCCGAGGCCTGCCGGGCCCTCGGGGTCGATCCCGCAGCGGACGGCTACGGGCTGGTGCTGGGGCAGGACGAGGAGGGGGCGCGCTGGACGGTGGTGGTCGACGACGTCTCGCTCGTCGCCGTGGCCATCGCCTCCTGGGACTGCGGGATGGAGTACGACCTCTCGCCGGACGAACGCACGATCGTGGCCTCGCTGGCGGGCTGGCCCCTGGACCTGGCCGTCTCGGCGCCGGGGGTGCCGGAGCCGCACGATCCGGAGCAGGGCGCCGACGGCACCGGGCGGGTGCCGCTCGCTCCGCCGCGCGGTGACCTCTGGGGGCCGGCGCAGCGGCGCCTGGGCGCGGACGAGATCGCCGGGCAGTGGGCGCACTGGCGCGGGCAGTACCGGGGCCCCGGGCCGGAGGCGGGATCGGGACAGCCCTCGCACCCCGGTGTGCGGCGGGTGCTGGCGGAGGCCCTGGCGTACACCGAGGACCCGCCGCCGCCCGGGCGCGTCCGCTCCGCGTTCGCCCCCGGGGGGAGCCGCACCCTGCGGGTCGACGGGCCGGGCTGGTCGCTGGTGGCCCGGACCGGCGACATGGCCTTCGTCCTCTTCGACGAGGAGCCCGGTCAGGTGCGGCCGATCGGCCGCGGTGCCGAACTGCCCGGGCTGCTGGAGGCCTTGGAGCGGATCGCCGTCCACCCCTCCTGACGGGCCGGCTCAGACCCGGTCGAGCGGAACGTGCGGCCCCTCGGGCGCCCGGGCGGTGACGGTGTCGCCCGGCCGGACCACACCCCCGCGCCGGACTACGCCCATGATCCCGGCCCTGCGCACGATCCCGCCCTGCCCGTCACGTCCGACGACCTGCTTGAGCAGTCCGTCCTGGAAGGTGTCGATCTGCAGGCACGGGTTGCGCAGCCCGGTGACCTCCACGACGGCCTCCTCGCCGAGGTGCAGGAGGGTGCCCGCGGGGAGGGAGAGCAGGTCGATGCCCTCCGTCGTCACGTTCTCCCCCAGGTCGCCCGCGGCCAGCCGGAATCCGGACCGGCCCACCTCCTCGAAGAGCTCGCGGTGGATGAGGTGGACCTGGCGGAGGTTGGGCTGCGTCGGGTCCTGGGCCATGCGGGAGCGGTGCTTGACCGTCACCCCCGCGTGCACGTCCCCCTCGACGCCGAGCCCGGCGAGCAGCGTGATGCTCTCGCGGTTCGTTTTGGTGAACGCGTACGTGCCGCTGCTGCTGACCGCCGTGACGGAACCGCTCATCGTGCCTCGTCCTCCCCCTGTGCCCCGGCCGCGGCGGCCGGGCTTCGGCGCCGAACCCTACGCGCGCGGGTCCGGAGCCCTTCCGAGAGGACCGCAGGGAGCCGAAGGAGGGAAGGCCTGGGGCGGAACGGCGGTCCTACCGCCCTATCTGCTTGCGCGAGAGGCCGCGGACCCGGCGCCGCTGGGACGGGTCGAGGAGCAGGTACGCGGCGGCCGGCACGCCGACGAGGACCAGCAGGCCGGGCCAGAAGCCGACCGTCCAGAACAGGAAAAGCGCCGCCACCACGCCCGCGGCGGCCACCTTCGCGCGATTCGACATCGCGGGGCTCCTTCCGAATCCGGCCACGGCACCCCTCGGCACCGCGCTCTGCCCTGCACAACGCCCGGCCCCCGCGGAGCGTTCCCGGCCCCGCCCGGCCGTCGCCGACCCCCGGCGAAACACCCCTGAAGCGGCGGAATACTCCCGTCCGCGTCCAGGGGCCGGACGCACGGCCCGGTCGTACCCGCGCTGCGCACGACGTGGGGTACCCTCGGCCGCCCTGCCGTGAAATGGCCAAAATCCTCAAGTCTTCCCATCCGAGGAATGCGTGCTCCCTGAGATCGCCGGACTCGTCCGCTGCTCCGCCGTCTTCCTGCCGGGCGACCCGGCCCGCACCGGCCGGTTCGCCTTCTGGCACCCCGACGGCGAGGCCGCGGCACCCGCCCTCCTGCGCACGGCCGGCGGGGAACCCCTCCGGCTGACGGTGCTCACCCCGGACCTGGAGCAGACCTCCGTCGCCGCCGTCGCCCTCCCGGTGCGGGCCGCGCTGCCGCTCCTCACCGCCGCCCGGTCCGCCGCCGCCCGCGACGGCAGCGGGGGCGGCGGCGCGGGCGGGGCCTCCGCCACGGCCTTCTGGGGAGCGGCCGCGCTGCTCGCCCTCCACGTCACCTCGCGCGGGCTCCTGCTGCCCGGACTGTCGCCCGGCGGCTACGACGCCTGGCGCGCGGGCCCCCTGGACGCCGGGGACCTGGGGCGGATCCGGGAGCTCGCGGCCGCGATGCCGCCCGAGGCCCACTGCACGCCCCTGCCCGGCAGCGGGGCGCCACGGCTGCCCGCCCCGGAGGAGCTGCTGCGGTCCCTCCTCGACTGCGTGGCCGACACCCTGCCCCGCTCCCCCGCGGCCGCGACCGCCGCGGGCGGGCCCGCCTTCGCCTCCGGGACCCCGCTGCTGCTGCCCGAGCACCGGGCCTGGGCCGAGGACGTGGCCGCCGGGCACGACGCGGGGGCGCGCATCTCCCTGCGCATCGAGGCGGCAGGGCTCCCGGACGCAGGTCCCGCGGACCCGGAGGCCCCCGCTCCGCCGGTGTCCTTCCGTGCGGTGCTCCAGATGCACAGCACGGCCGACCCCACCCTCGTCGCCGACGCGGCGGAGGTCTGGGCACAGGCCGGTACGGCCGACGCCCGCCCGGCCTTCACTTCGCGGGCGCGCATGGACGCCCTGCTCGCGCTGCGCCGCGCCGCGCGGATCTGGCCCCCGCTCACCCCGCTGCTGACCTCCGCGGTCCCGGACTCCGTGCACCTGGCCGACGAGGAGGTGGCCGAGCTGCTGGGCCGGGCCGCCGAGCCGCTGGCCGCCGAGGGCGTCCCGGTGCACTGGCCCCGCCGCCTGGCCCACCGGCTGACCGCCCGCGCCGTCGTCGGGCTGCCGGGGGACTGCGCCGCGGAGCAGCCCGGGGGGACGGGACAGCAGGGGCCCGGAGACCACTCCCCCGGCTCACACCTCTCACCCCTCTCACCCGCCTCTCCGGCCACACCCGCCGCCTCCCCCGCCGCCCTGCCCTCCTTCCTCTCCACCGAGTCCCTGCTGTCCTTCGGCTGGCGCTTCGCCCTCGACGGCACCGAGCTCACCCGGGCCGAGCTCGACCGCCTGTCGGCGGCCAAGCGCCCGCTGGTCCGGCTGCGGGACCGGTGGGTGCTGGTCGACCCGGTCGAGATCCGCCGGGCGCGGGCCCGCCAGGACCGCCCGCTGACCCCGGTCGAGGCCCTGACCGCCGTACTGACGGGTTCGGCCGAGGTGGACGGCGTACCGGTCGAGGTGCGGGCGGCCGGCGCGCTGGAGCGCGTACGGGCCCTCCTCGCCGATCCGGAGGCGCCCGGTCCGGAGCCGCTGAAGCAGCCGCCCGCCCTCGCGGCCACCCTGCGCGACTACCAGCTGCGCGGTCTGGACTGGCTGGCCCGTACGACCGCGCTCGGACTGGGCTGCTGCCTGGCCGACGACATGGGCCTCGGCAAGACGGTCACCCTGATCGCCCTCCACCTGCACCGGGACGGGGACCCCGCCACGGCCGGCCCCACCCTCGTGGTCTGCCCCGCCTCGCTGCTGGGCAACTGGCAGCGCGAGATCGAGCGGTTCGCCCCCGGCGTCCCCGTCCACCGCTACCACGGGACCACCCGCAGCCTCCCGGATCCGGCGCGGGGCGGTTTCGTCCTGACGACGTACGGCACGATGCGCCAGGACGTGCAGGCGCTGGCCGGCGTCCCCTGGGGCCTGGTCGTCGCCGACGAGGCGCAGCACGTGAAGAACCCCCGCTCCAGCACGGCCCGTGCGCTGCGCACGATCGGCTCGCGGGCGCGTGTGGCGCTCACGGGCACGCCCGTGGAGAACGACCTCTCCGAGCTGTGGGCCGTACTCGACTGGACCACCCCCGGTCTCCTGGGGCGCCCGGAGGCCTTCCGTGCGCGGTACGCGCGGGCGGCCGAGGGCGGGGACCCGCGGGCGGCGGCCCGGCTGTCGGCGCTGGTACGGCCGTTCCTGCTGCGGCGCCGCAAATCGGATCCGGGGGTCGCGCCGGAGCTGCCGCCGAAGACCGAGACCGACCACCCGGTGGCGCTCTCGGCCGAACAGGCCGCGCTGTACGGGGCCGTCGTACGGGAGGGCCTGGACGCGATCGGGGCGGCGGACGGGCTCGCCCGCCGGGGCCGGGTGCTGAAGCTCCTCACCGCGCTCAAGCAGGTCTGCAACCACCCCGCGCAGTACCTCGGGGAGGAGGGGCCTGGCCCCGCGGGGCGTTCGGGGAAACTGGAGCTGCTGGACGAGCTGGTGGACACGATCCTGGCGGAGGGCGGGGCGGTGCTGGTGTTCACGCAGTTCGTGTCGATGGCGCGGATCCTGGAGGCGCACCTGTCGGCGCGGGGGATCGGTTCGCTGCTGCTGCACGGGGGGACGCCGGTGGCGCGGCGGCAGGAGATGGTCGACCGGTTCCAGGCGGGCGGGGTGCCGGTGTTCCTGCTGTCGCTGAAGGCGGCGGGCACCGGGCTGAACCTCACCCGGGCGGGGCACGTGGTCCACTTCGACCGGTGGTGGAACCCGGCCGTCGAGGAGCAGGCCACCGACCGGGCCTACCGGATCGGGCAGACCCGGCCCGTGCAGGTCCACCGCCTCATCGCCGAGGGCACCGTCGAGGACCGCATCGCCGACATGCTCCGCTCGAAGCGCGCCCTCGCCGACGCCGTCCTCGGCAGCGGCGAAAGCGCCCTCACCGAACTCACCGACGCCGAACTGGCGGCGCTGGTGGAGCTGTCGTGGACCTGAGGCGTGGCGGACGGGGCCGGATGACCGCGCAGGAGGAGACCCGATGAGCACCGAACCGACCCGTTCCCGCGGGCCGGAGCCGGGAGCGCCCGGCGCGGCCTGCGGTTCCGACGAGGAGCGCACCTTCGCGGCACTGCCGCCCGCCCGCGGCCGGGCCTTCGCCGCGACCTGGTGGGGCCGGGCCTGGCTGAGCGCCCTGGAGGACAGCGCCCTCGACGGCCAACAGCTCAAGCGGGGGCGGGCGTTGGCGCGCGGCGGGGCGGTGGGGGCGGTGTCCGTACGGGCGGGCCGGCTGACCGCGGTCGTGGCCGACCCCGACGGCTCGGCGCACCGCACCGACGTGCTGCTCCAGTGCTTCGGCCCGGCCGCCTGGGACCGGTTCCTCGGCGCCGCCTCGGCCGAGGCGGGGCACATCGCGGCCCTGCTGGACCGGGAGATGCCCCCGGAGCTGGCGGAGGACGCGGCGGCGGCCGGAGTGGAACTGCTCCCCGGAATGGGCGATTTGGACCCGCAGTGCGGCTGCGGCGACTGGGACCACTGCGCCCATACGGCCGCGCTGTGCTACCAGGTGGCGCGGCTGCTGGACCAGGACCCCTTCCTCCTCCTGCTGATGCGCGGGCGCGGGGAGCGGGCCGTCCTGGACCAGTTGCAGGTCCGCAGCGCCGCACGGGCCGCGGCAGGTGGCCCGGCGGGGGACGCGGACCCCGGGTCCGGTGGCGCAGCCGGTGCGGATCCGGACCCCGGGCCCGGCCTCGGAGTGTGTGCTCAAACGGCTTTCGCCGCGCGGGAGTTGCTGCCCCCGCTGCCGCAGCCGCCCGGTCTCCCCGCCGCACCGGGGCAGCCGCCCCTGCTCGACACGGACACCGAGCCCGGCCCCGGGCTCGATCCCGGCGCCCTGGAACTGCTGGCCGAGGCCGCGGCCACCGAGGCCTTCGGGATGCTCGCACAGGCGCTGTCACGGGAGTACGGGGAGCAGGTACCGGCCCCGTCACCGGAGTACGGGGAGACCGCCCCGGTCCCGCAGCCGGATCTGGCGGAGGACCTCGTACGCCTCGCCGCCCTGGCCGCCGACGGCCGCGTGCTGTCGCGGCTGGCCGCGGCCGGCGGGCGGGACCGGGCCGGGCTGGCCCTGGCGGTCCGGGCCTGGCGGCTCGGGGGTGCGGCGGCGGTGGAGGTGCTGGAACAGGAGTGGACCCCCGGGCCGGCCGCGGCCGCACGGGCCCGCGAGGCCCTCGCGACGGCGTGGGAGGACGGCGAGGGCCCGCTGCTCGGGGGTGTGCGCAACCGGTGGACGGCGGACGGGGACGCCGCGCAGCTGCGGCTGGGCCGGGACGGCCGCTGGTGGCCGTACCACCGGGACGACAGCGGACGCTGGCTGCCCGCGGGTCCGCCGGAGGCCGACCCGGCCGCGGCCTGGGCAGCCCTCGAACCGGGGGCTGCACCGCCCGTGTGACCACGCTGCGGGACGCAGTCCGCGGTGGCGGGAGCGTGGCGCCGCACCACGGGGCGCCCGGCCGCGGGAGCCTGCCGCCGGGCTGCCGGGCCGCCGAACACCCGACCACGCAGGCCTGCCCGGGGCCGCGGGACCCCCTCCTACGGAATCCCTCCCGCATCCGCCCCGCACCGCCCGGCAGCCGCCTCCGCAGGCTGGCCGACGGCACGCTTGCCGGGTGCACCGGCCGGTACGACGATGGGCCGGGCGGCGGCGCCCGCAACCGTGCGGCGAGGAGGGCGAATTGGCCGGGGGTCCGTGGGTGGCGCTGGCGGCGGGCGACGATCCGGGAGTGCGGCAGCGGGAGTTGCGGCGGGCACACCGTACCTTCACCTCCGAGGGGCGCGTGGAGTCCCGGGTGGTGCGCCCGGTGGTGGCGGAGTCCTGGCGGCGGTGTGCGCGGGCCCGGCTCAACCCGGAGTGCAGCGCCCGTGTCGACCTGCCCGAGGGCGAGTTGGCCGCGTACCGTGCGCAGCATCCGCTGGCGCGGGTGATGCCGCTGTTCCGGGAGCTGATGGGCGCGTTCGCGGCCGACGGGGAGCACCTGCTCGCGGTCTGCGACGCGCGGGGCCGCCTGCTGTGGGTGGAGGGGCACGCGGCGACCCGGCGGCGGGCGGAGCGGCTGGGCTTCGTACCGGGGGCGCGCTGGGCCGAGTCGGCGATGGGCACCAACGCGCCGGGCACGGCGGTGCAGGTGGACCGGCCCGTACAGGTCTTCGGCGCCGAGCACTTCAGCCGCCGCGCGCACCCGTGGACCTGCGCGGCCGCGCCCGTGCACGAGCCGCACACCGGGCGGCTGCTCGGTGCGGTCGACGTCTCGGGGGGCGAGGCCCTCGCCCACCCCCACTCCCTCGGCTTCGTCCAGGCGGTGGCACGGGCGGCGGAATCCCAACTGGCGCTCCTGAACACCGAGATGCAGACCGCCGGGCCCGACGGGCTGACAGCGCTGGGCCGTGACGAGGCCCTGTTCACCACCGGTGGGCGCACCCTGCGCCTGGGCCGGCGGCACAGCGAGATCCTGGCCCTCCTCTCCCGCCACCCCGGCGGGCTGGGCGGCGACGAGCTCCTCATCGGGCTCTACGAGGACGAGTCGGTGTCCCCCGTGACCCTGCGGGCCGAGATGTCGCGGCTGCGCGCCGTCCTGGGGCCCGGGGTGCTGCTGTCGCGCCCGTACCGGCTGGCGGTGCCCGCGGCCTCGGACTTCGGCGAGGTGGCGCGGCAGTTGGCGGTGGGCGCCGCCTCGGCCGCCCTGGCCCGCTACCCCGGTCCGCTGCTGCCCTCCTCGACCGCCCCGGAGGTCGTCCGGCTGCGCGAGCGGCTGGCCGGGCAGCTGCGCGCCGCGGTCGTCGCCCGGGCCGATCCGGGGCTGCTCGCGGACTGGGCGTACAGCCCCTGGGGCGAGGACGACCCCGGGATCTGGCAGGCCCTGGCCGCGGCCCTGCCGGCCGGCCGCAGGGCCGCGGCGCTGTCCCGGGCGCGCGCCCTGGACGCGGAGCTCCGCGCCTGAGCCCCCCGGCCCCGCTCCCCCGGCACGGGCCGCGGGGCCGGGGCCTGCAACGTGGATGCAACATCGCGCCGCCTAGCCTCGCGGCGAGCGCGCCCGGCAGCGGGGTGCGCCCTCACCGGGAGGACTCTGGGATGACCCGTTACGCAGCGCCCGGCAGCGAAGGCTCGATCATGTCGTACGCGTCCCGCTACGACCACTGGATCGGCGGCCGGTACGTACCGCCTGCCCGGGGCGGGTACTTCGAGAACCCGTCCCCGGTCAACGGGCAGCCGTTCACGGAGATCGCGCGCGGCACCGCGGAGGACGTCGAGCGCGCGCTCGACGCGGCCCACGCGGCGGCTCCGGCCTGGGGCCGCGTACCGGCCGCGGAGCGCTCCGCGGTCCTGCTGCGCGTGGCCGACCGGATGGAGCAGAACCTGGAGCGGCTGGCGGTGGCCGAGAGCTGGGAGAACGGCAAGCCGGTCCGCGAGACCCTGGCGGCCGACATCCCCCTGGCCATCGACCACTTCCGCTACTTCGCGGGGGCGCTGCGGGCCCAGGAGGGGGCCCTGAGCGAGGTGGACGAGGACACGGTGGCGTACCACTTCCACGAGCCGCTGGGCGTGGTGGCCCAGATCATCCCGTGGAACTTCCCCGTGCTGATGGCGGTGTGGAAGCTCGCCCCGGCCCTGGCGGCCGGCAACGCGGTCGTCCTCAAGCCGGCCGAACAGACCCCGGCCTCGGTGCACTTCCTGCTCAGCCTGGTCGCGGACCTGCTGCCGCCCGGCGTGGTCAACATCGTCAACGGCTTCGGGGAGGAGGCGGGCAAACCGCTCGCGTCCAGCCCGCGGGTGGCCAAGATCGCCTTCACCGGCGAGACCGCGACCGGCCGCCTGATCATGCAGTACGCGGCGGAGCACCTGAAGCCGGTCACCCTCGAACTCGGCGGCAAGAGCCCGAACATCTTCTTCGACGACGTCTGGGCCGTCGACGACGACCTGCGCGACAAGGCCCTCGAGGGCTTCACGATGTTCGCCCTCAACCAGGGCGAGGTCTGCACCTGCCCCTCCCGCGCCCTCATCGAGCGCGGCCGGTACGGGGACTTCCTCGACGCGGCGGTCGCGCGCACCGAACTCATCGTGCCGGGGCATCCGCTGGACACGGAGACGATGATCGGCGCACAGGCCTCGGACGAGCAGCTCAAGAAGATCCTGTCCTATCTGGAGATCGGCCAGCAGGAGGGCGCAAAGATCCTGACGGGCGGTCAGCGCATCGACCACGGCGGCGAGTTGTCCGGCGGCTACTACGTCCAGCCCACGATCTTCGAGGGCGACAACCGCATGCGCGTCTTCCAGGAGGAGATCTTCGGCCCGGTCGTGGCCGTGACGTCCTTCCGGGACTTCGAGGACGCGATCCGGATCGCGAACGACACGGCGTACGGCCTCGGCGCCGGCGTCTGGACCCGCGACGTGAACACGGCCTACCGGGCCGGCCGCGCCATCCAGGCGGGCCGCGTCTGGACCAACTGCTACCACGCCTACCCGGCCCACGCGGCCTTCGGCGGCTACAAGCAGTCGGGCATCGGCCGCGAGACGCACAAGATGATGCTGGAGCACTACCAGCAGACGAAGAATATTCTTTGTAGCTACTCGCCCAAGAAGCTTGGGTTCTTCTAGAGGCGTGAAGTCCATTGCCGGGAGCTGGCGTCAAGTCTCTCGGAGAAGCCATCGAAGTCACTCCAGGTAATCAGATCGAAACCCTGGGCGTTCTCCGTTTGCCTTGCGGAGGCCTGTCCGGACCAGTCGCGGACCAACGGCATGTCCTTACATAGATGGGCAAGACAAGATCCTGAGCTGCGGCCAACCGCTCTCCAAAGTCAAGACCTCCGTTCGGCGGAGGTTCTATGGGAAGGACTCTGGTCCGAGGCGGACGCCTTAAGCGGCTGTGGACAATGTCACGACAAGGGATCGGCAGCCGACCACACGGCGAGCTTAGGAGTCAAGGATCCTAGGGGCTCTGTTCACGGGAGCGTTCTCGTGAACAGAGTCATCCTGGTTACCGAGCTGGCCAGCCACGGCTGTCGCCGCTTTCATCTGCTTGCCAGCAAAGCGCCACGAACCTACCTGCGTCGCCCTTTCCGCCGAGCGCGGGTAGTACGCGAAGGCTGTTGGCGGACTGCCGTTGCGGCTGGTTCCGGACTGGTCGAACCGGGCTGTATGCGCACGGAGACGAGGGCAGCCGCAAGCAGGCCGCTGCCGCTCGCCTGGGCGAACCGGCGGTGTACTTCTGCAGGGTCCGTCATGAGTTGCCGATGCGCGGCCGGGTCGCTGAGGGTTAGACCGTAGCCGTACAGCACGAGCACGCTGCCACGATCGCGTGCTGCCTGCCGCCACCGGCCTGATGCCATGGCGTTGGCGCGGGCAATCACGGTGCCGTCGTCGTGCTCGAGAGTCAGCCTTCGGCCCGCGATGGTGAGCGTGAGGTGCCTCGGTGAGGGGATGGTCGGCTGTGGCCCAACCAGACGACGCAGACCCTTGCCGCAGGCCCGGTGGATCTGCAGCTCGATTGTCTCACCGTTCTCGAGCGAGGTAGCGCCGAGCATCTGATCAGGTTCCAGGATGGCCAAAGCTCTCGACGCCGGCATCAGCTTCTTGATTTCAGGCAGCAGAATGTCAAGGCTGGAGCGGCCAGCGAGAAACCCGTAGACCGGGTCCGTGGACAGCGACAACACCGAATGGCAGCTGGCCTCCTCGTACACGGCACGCAGGTCCTCATTCACCTGCAGCATCGGCGAAAACTCGGCAAGCACGGATTCGCCGGCCTCTTGCTGGAGGCGGTGTGCGGTCTCACCCGCAACGGCTGATAGCCGCGGAATCAATCCCTGGTAGATCCTCTCCCACACACTCCCGGGATCGTGCGGATCGGTGAATGTCTTGTCCCTAAGGCGGGCAAGCAGCACAAGAGGATCCACGTCGTCGGCGCCCTCGTGCATGGCGCGCCAGCCTTCGTGGACCGCCTGCAACAAGATGAACCGTGCTTCGTCGGTACCTGTCTCGTAGGCCGGATTGTCGGCGATGCAGGTCTCTTGCAGCAGGCGCCCGAGCAACTGCACCGCACGCTGCTCCCCGGTCAGCACCCATTTCCAGGCGGACTGACAGCCGACGTTGTGCACCAAGTGATGAACGGCAAACCCGTGGAGGGTGTGGGGGCCGGCATAGGGCACGAAGTCGGTGAAGGCGGCTTCGGCCTCGGCCCATTTGTCCTGCAGAACCAACGCCTCGACCAACAGACGCCTCAGGTCGGCAGTGCTCGAAGACCAAGGATCAGCACATCCGACCAGGGCCTTGGTAACGGCGTGTTCGGCACGCTCGGCCTCTCCCTGCCCGATCCAGTCCTGGATAGTCAGGAGGTCCTGCACCGTCTGCTCCCTCTCGGCTGAGGGCAGACCGTCGGCAAGGGCACGATACCCCTTCAGCAGATCCTCCAGCCTAGGGTCGGACTCTCTACGTAGTTGCATCTGCAAGATCAAGGATGCCTTACCTGGCAGGTCGGAGACGTTGTCGTGCAGGTGGCCCTCAAGCCTGCGCAGATAGCCCAGCACAGGGCCCAGATAGTCGGCAATGCAGGCGGCGCCGCCGTCCTGCTTGCGCATATGAACGAGATGGGCGAGCGACGTACGCGCCTGGGCGGCCATTCCCTCATCCGGGTCGCCAGCCTGCACCAGCCATTCCAGTTCTTGCTCGAGCAGCCGCTGCGCGGACTCGTACTGGCCATGGGCGTGATGGAACGCGGCGAGGTTGCCCATGAGCAGAGCCGTGAATGTGTCTGCTGTCCCTGCCGAGCGGATGTGCCCCACGAGCGCAGTGGCGTGCTGGGCCAGCTCCCAGGTCCGCTCGGCCTGGCCGGTAAGGAGGGCCCCACGCAGCCAGCGGTCCGTGTGAAAGGCAAGAGCCGACAAAGCGGCCGAGCCCTCTTCCTCGTCCATCTCCAGGTACCGGCCGATGATCTGCTGCAGTACCGAGTTCATCGACACAGTGTCATCACTGCCGGGGAACAACTCGCCCCGGCCCGGCAGCGGCTCGTCCCAGCGCACAAGGGAGACGTTGAGCAACTCGCGCATGACCTCCCGTACCGGTACATGCACCTCATCGAAGACCAGCCACCTCGGAGAAGGCGGCATGTTCTCGGGGTCGTAGAATGCGCATGCCGCAGCCAGATGCACTGGCACCCGACGCGGTGCGAGCCAGCACAGCGCCGCTACTGTGACCAGAGTTGGCTGCAGGAGACCGCGGCCTTGCGCACTGATCGCCAGGCGATCCACTGTCAGCGCGACCGCAGCGGCCAGAGTCCGCGGGTACCCGGCAGGCACCGACTGCTCATCATCGGCCGCCCGGTGAACCAAGGTCTCCGAATAGGCCGCAATCCGTTCCAGGCCCACACCACAGCTGACCAGATAGCCACACGCCACCTCGATAGCCAACGGCCAGTACTCCAATACGTCCGCCAGCCGGGACAGCGCCGATGCGTGCTCGGCGGCCTCCTGTGCACCAACCGGCAGCCGCAACTGCAGCAGCTCCAGTGCTTCCTCGCGACTCATCGGATCTAGATCAATGCGCCCGTCCACCCTCGGCCAATGACCACCCAGCGCCGTCACGATGACCCGGCCACGTCCCTGACGGGGAATCCAGGCGCCGACAACAGACTGGCTCGCGTCGTCAAGAACCATGAGCCAACGCCCAGGCAGCGACTGCAGCTCGGCGTGAACCTGCTCACGTATCAGCCTGGGGTCGCGCACCTCCGTCTGCTCCGTCCTACCCGCTAGGTGTGCCAGCACCCTGACGAACGACGCCACCAAAGACTCTTCGGTCTCAGCATCAACCCAGAACACAGCGTCATAGCGGAAGGCCTCAGCCGCGATGTACGCGGCAGCAAGACTGGATTTCCCCAGGCCCGACAAACCCGTGATGACACACGTCAGCACACCCTGCGCTGAATCCTGTCCACCCTGCAGTACCTCGCCCACCTTCTCGACGAGGTGGGACCGGTCCACCTCCGGAACCGGAGGCACCTGCCCAAACACGATGCCCAGATCCTGCCGGCCCAAAGCCGAACGCAGTTCCTCATCACTGACCAGCACCGACCGGCGAAAATCGCTCACATCCCACTGAGCCAGACCGGGATCAGCTGCCCGACGCATCACCTCTGCAACCAAACAGCCCAGTACAAGCCCACCGGCCCGACCGGACAGACCACGCCCAGCGCGCTCCCGCTCCAAACGCAGCGCACCCTGGAGGTCTTCACGCAACTGCTCATCAGTGCGACCATCGAACTCAATACCCGCACGCCCCAAGCGGTCCCAGTGCTCCTCGGACAACGCCTGACAGAGGCCCCAAGCGGCCGGAGCCCTTACCAGAAGCTCCTCAAGCCCCACCTTGAGACGCGAAACGTCCCCACCGTGGCGCTTCAGCAGCTCACCCAGACGCAGACAGCCTTCGTCCGGCACAGCGGACGTGATCAAACGGTATTGGTCGGCTTCGAAGCCGGTGACCAGGTGAACCAGCACCGACACCGCCTCGCGCGCCCTTACGGTCCGTCCCGCACCAGCACTCTTAACCTGCACCGCAAGCACCGAGCGACCAGAGGCGTCGACCAGATCAAAATCGACCGAATCCACATGGTGGACCGACACCGCATTCCCCGGCCCCTCGACACGACAAGCAGTCACCTCACTCTGCTGCATGCCGACCAACAAAGCTTCCACCGTGCGCAGGTACTGATACTGGAACCCACGAGCAGCAACGCGACCACCGTCGATCGCCACACAACCCCCCGGTGTCGAGACCTATTTGTGGGATTCAGCGTAGGGGCGAGGTGTGACAGTCATGGACAGTCCGGCCACATGTGCGATGGCTTCCAGCCTGGAGAAGCTCAACTCCACACAGGGCGCCATCTACCGTGACAGCTCCCACGAGCCCGGAGGCATGGGACGTACCGCATCACCCACGAGACCAGCGCGCTCTCGATCATTTCCAGAACCTCACAGCCTCCATCCTCTTCACGCCACGAGTTCCGGGGCCGAGATCCGGACCATGTCCGGACCAGCCCCGCACAAATCCTCACAAAGCACCGTTTTCCCAGTTCAGCATGGGTGTACTTGCTGAACCACCAGCAGACGAAGAACCTCCTCGTCTCCTACTCGCCGAAGAAGCTCGGGTTCTTCTGAGCGGGTTCGGGGGTGCGGCCAGTGCGGCCGGTACGACGAGTGCGCTGTCCGTCGTCCAGCGCGACCCGGACGTGAGGCGCCACGGCTCCGGGTCGTAGCGCTTCCGGACCTGTCGGCCTCCGCACCTGCCGAGCCCGCCGGTCCGCCGGACGGGTCAGGCGGGGCGGAGGCCGACCGCCAGGGTCAGTTCGAGGACCCGGTGGGGTGAGGCGAGGTCCGGGAACAGGTCGCGGAGCTGGGACATCCGGTACCGGACGGTCTGGGGGTGGACGAACAGGGCCGCCGCCGCCTCGTCCCGCCTGCCCTGGTGGAGCAGCCAGGCGCGCAGCGTCTCCTCCAGCCGCCGTGCGGTCGCGGCGGGCAGGGTCCGCAGGGGTGCGAGGGCCCGGGCGCGCAGGTCTGCGAACGCGTCCGCGTCGGCGCTCAGCACCAGCTCGGGCAGGTGGTCCTCGGTGTCGCGGATGTCGGGGGAGAGGGAGCGCGCGCGGGCGGCCCGCGCGTACGAGTCGGACGCGCGGGTCCACGGCCGGGGCGGGCCGGCCACGGCGGTGCGGCCGGTCAGCTGCCGCAGGAGGTGCGGCCGGTCGGCGTCGGGGACGAGCAGTACGCCGAGGTCGTCCGGCAGGTCGTCGAGGACGAGGGTGCCCGGGTCCAGCGTGCGGTAGGCGGGCCGGGCCTGGGCGGCGGGCAGCAGGACGGCGGTCAGCGACACCGGGGGCTGCCACCCGGCGCGCTGTACGGAGGCCAGCAGCACGTCCGGGCTCGCGCCGGCCAGGAGGTCGCGGGCCAGGTGCTCCAGGTGGCGCTCGTGGTCGCGGCCCCGGGCGGCCAGTTCGTCGGCGTGGCCCGCGGCGCTCGCGGCGGAGAGCTCGTCGATGTAGGCGAAGGTCAGCTCGGCGAACTTGGCCACCTCCGCGGCGGGCAGGCCCGCGGGCACGGCGCCCGCCGCCAGGCAGCGCCAGGCCACGCGGGCGCCGACGCGGTAGGCGCTGAGCAGGGCGTCCATGGAGCGGCCGTCGCGCACCTCGCCGCGGCCCAGCTCGTACGCGGCGTCACCGGCGTCGCCGCCGGTGGCGTTCCCGCTGGCGAGGTCCAGGTAGTGCCCCAGGGCGGTGCGGACGGCCCGGCGGATGGTGACGCCCATGCGGCCCGAGAGCGCATTGGCGTAGGGCGGGACCTCGTCGATGATCGCCTGGACCACCTCGTCGGCGGTGGTCCGCAGCGCGGCCCGCAGTGCGGTGGCCGTCGCCTGGTCCAGGGCCAGGTCGGTGACCCTGCGGATGGGGTAGCTCATGGTTTGTTCCCTGCGCACAATTCGGCCGACCAGATTTACGTCCTGCGGTCAGGACTTTACGCCCTGAGGCACACCAAGCTGGTGCCATGACGAGTGCAGCCCTCCGCAGTAGGGCGTGGAAACTGCTGGAGACGATCACGACGCCGCTGCTGCCGTCGGACTACCTCGACCTGGTCAGCCCGCTGCGCGCGGGCGCCGACCTGCGCGGGCGCATCGAGGCCGTGCACCCCGAGACGGACGATGCCGCGACCCTCGTGATCCGGCCGGGGCGGGGCTGGCGCGGGCACACGGCCGGCCAGTACGTCCGGGTCGGGGTCGACGTCGACGGCCGGCGCCTATGGCGCGCGTACTCGCTCACCTCCCCGACGAACCGCCGCGACGGCCGCGTCACCATCACCGTGAAGGCGATCCCGGACGGCAGGGTCAGCAACCACCTGGTCCGCCGGGCGAAGCCGGGCACGCTGGTCCACCTCGACCAGCCGACCGGCGATTTCGTGCTGCCGCGGGCCAGGCCCGCCAAGGTGCTCTACCTGACGGCCGGCAGCGGTATCACCCCGGTGATGGGCATGCTGCGCGACGGCGGGGCCGGCGACGTCGTCATGGTCCACTGCGCGCCGCAGCCGCAGGACGTGATCTTCCGCAGCGAGCTGCACGCCCTGGTCGCGGAGAAGAAGCTGCGGCTCACCGAGGTGCACACGGACACGGACGGCATGCTCGACATCGCCCGGCTCGACGAGCTCGTCCCCGACTGGGCCGAGCGCGAGACCTGGGCCTGCGGGCCCGCGGGACTGCTCGACGCCGCCGAGGGGTTCTGGAGCCGGCACGGCGTGCCGGAGCGCCTGCACACCGAGCGCTTCCGCCCCTCCGTCGTCGTCGCGGGCGACGGCGGCGAGGTCACGTTCAGCACCACCGGCAGGACCGTCGGCGCGGACGGCGCCACGCCGCTGCTGGACGTCGGCGAGGAGGCCGGCGTGCTCATGCCGTCCGGGTGCCGCATGGGCATCTGCTTCGGCTGCGTCACCCCGCTCAGGGCGGGCGCCGTCCGCGACCTGCGCACCGGCGAGATCACCGAGGCCGAGCCGGGCGTCCTCATCCAGACCTGCGTGTCCGCCGCGGCGGGCCCCTGCGATATCGAACGGTAGGAGCACCTTGACCGCCATCGACCCCACCGCCCACCTGACCGCGGAGCAGATCGAGGAGCTCGGCCGCGAACTGGACGCGATCCGCGACGAGGTGATCGCCGGCCGCGGCGAGAAGGACGCCGCCTACATCCGCAGGGTCATCTCGGTGCAGCGCAGGCTGGAGCTGGTCAGCAGGGGCGTACTGCTCTTCTCGATCTTCCCGCCGGCCTGGCTGGTCGGCACCGCCGGGCTCTCCGTGGCGAAGATCCTGGAGAACATGGAGATCGGCCACAACGTCCTGCACGGCCAGTGGGACTGGATGCGGGATCCGAAGATCCACTCCACCACCTGGGAGTGGGACCACGTCTCCCCGTCCGACCAGTGGAAGCACTCGCACAACGAGCTGCACCACACGTACACCAACGTGATCGGCAAGGACAACGACCTCGGCTACGGCATCATGCGCGTCGACGAGGACCAGCGCTGGCACCCGGTCCACCTGGGCCAGCCGCTGTGGAACTTCATCAACGCCTGCTTCTTCGAGTACGGCATCGCGGCCTACGACCTGGAGCTCGGCAAGAACCTGCACAAGCGCCGCCGCAAGGACCCGGAGTTCCGCGCGCGGGCCAGGGCCGTCGGGCGCAAGATCCGCAAGCAGGTGCTGAAGGACTACGTGGTCCACCCTCTGCTGTCGGGCCCCTCGTTCCTCCACACGCTCGCCGCCACCTTCACCGCGAACCTGGTCCGCAACATCTGGTCCCACTCGGTGATCATGTGCGGGCACTTCCCCGAGGGCGTGCAGGTCTTCGAGCGCCGCTCGATCGAGGGCGAGACGCGCGGCCAGTGGTACCTGCGCCAGATGATGGGCTCGGCGAACATCAGCGGCGGCCGGGCCATGCACCTCATGACCGGCAACCTGTCGCACCAGATCGAGCACCACCTCTTCCCGGACCTGCCGAGCAACCGGTACGCCGAGGTCGCGGTGAAGGTGCGCGCGCTGTTCGAGAAGTACGAGCTGGACTACGTCTCCGGGCCGCTGCCCAAGCAGGTGTACTCCGCGTGGCACCGGGTCTTCCGGCTCTCGCTGCCGAACAGGAAGCCGAAGACCGGTGCGCCGGAGCGCGAGCAGGAGCTCGTCGCCGCCTGACGCCCGGCTCCGGCCGGACCCCCACCGGTCCCGTCCGGCCCCCACCGGTCCCTGCCGCCCCCGGCCGGCCCGTTTGGCCGGCGGCAGGCAGGGGCCGATCATCTAGGCACGGGCCGCACCGGGCCCGGCCGGGCCCGGTGGGGGTCCGGCGGAGAGTGAGGGGCTGTGATGAGCGGACCGACCAAGCCCGAGATCGTGATTCCGGACGGCGAGCCGCCGCAGGAGCTGACGGTCCGGGACCTCGTCGTGGGCGACGGAGCCGAGGCGAAGCCGGGGAGGGTGGTGCGGGTCCACTACGTGGGCGCCGCGTTCGCGTCCCGCGCGGAGTTCGACGCCTCCTGGGACCGCGGGGAGCCGTTCAAGTTCGCCGTGGGCGGCGGCCGGGTCATCAAGGGCTGGGACCGGGGTATCAGGGGGATGAGGGTCGGCGGGCGCCGCGAGATCGTCATCCCGCCGCGCCTCGGCTACGGCAAGCAGTCGCCCTCGCCCCTGATCCCGCCCGGCTCCACGCTGGTGTTCGTGGTGGACCTCCTGTCGGTGGTCTGAGGCGGGCGCGACCGCCCGCCCCGTTATGTTTTTCGCGGTCCTGCAAGAGGGCCGCTGGCCTCCGGGCCCGGCATGACTGTTGCCCCCTGTCGAACGGATGACCTGGGGGGTGG